>JBMNUR010000275.1:0-4224 GCA_050946395.1 Peptococcales bacterium | reverse complement strand
GTCTCCAATATTTAACCTCCTTTTAAAACTATTGTTTCCTGTATGATGTTGTTTTCCTAAATTATAACAAAATAAAATGTCGGTTTTATTCTTCTTCAATCATCAATTTTTCATACCCATCATCCAGATATTCCTCTATCATATACATAAATTCATCGAAATTGTACTGCTTAAACTTCATATCTTCTTCGTCTAGCTTATCTGTTAGTTCCTTTAATAATAATGTGTCAATGCCCATTAATTGTTCTTTTAAATCTGCGAAAGTATCTAACCTAAGTTTATTTAAACACAATCCTAACTTAACCAGTTCTGTACCCGATATCGTATAACCATATTTCAGTGTATACTTTTTAATTCTAGCAAGAGAGGCCAAGGGATACTGTGCTTTAGGATTATACACTAGTCGTTTTTGACAATTATGCTTGAGAAAGTCATCAGCCACATATAATCTTTCATTAAATACGTCAAATGCAGCCATACATACAGTGAAATCAAACTGATCAAGTAGGTCTTGTATATTTGGCAGGACGAATTTCTTAATGAGTTGCACCATCGCTTTGCCCTTTATATAGCTAGTTGCATTTTCTGTTTCAAATATCTTGTTAGCCCCATTTTCTTCATTGTCAAAATAATCTAGTGCTTTTTGTAAATCTTCCTGCCTAGTGAAGTAACAATCATAATCACTGATGGGTTTATCGCAAAAAACTGCTCTCAATGCACCACCAGCAATAATTGCATGAGATTCGGTTAAAATAGTCATAAGTTTTTCTTCAGCCAAAGAATGTAACAACATATATCGTTCTCTGTTTGATATCTCCACAATTGACCCCCTAATTCTATGTACCCTGCGCCCTAGTGGACGCAAGGAAACCTGCCTTTTATCTAGTTTGCTTTATATCCTTCTTTAGGGTATCCTTTAGGCAATATCCAAAAATTCTTTACCCATTCATGCAAACAATCTTCGCACACATCAAATTCCCATGTATCATTATCAAACTTACTATAGAAGGGAAAAGTAATCGAAAAACTGTGAAGTTGAGAATCCCACGTGTATCCTTCAAAACTATTTGCATTCATTGGATTCCTAAATTCCCTGCCACAAAGATTACATACAACAGTTTCTGATATAACCTCTTCTTGAAATGTCGTTACAGGAGTCGTTTTCTTCTCCACAATTTTCATTTAAAACACTCCTTTAATAAATTTTACGTGCATACAATTAGATAAAACGAACCTAAAGCAAAACATATACCAGCTACGTCAGCCAATAAATCATAGAAATCAGGATCACCATACCCTAACGCATCATACACTTCTTTTGACAGTCCAATCACCATTGCTAAGATTGCAGCTAGTTTGAAATCCATTGTAAGCATACCTGTGATAAAAGTAATTGCATAACAGACAACAAAATGAAGGATTCTATCTTTCCTCATTGCAAATACTCATCCTGCCAACCAATTACACTCTTCCAGCGATTAAGCGATACAATTAACTGGGCTTCCGTTTGCTGCCCTTTTTCATATCTTTCAATCTCACCCTTAATTGCCTCTCTGAATAATTCATACTTTGGTTGTCCTGCAAACTCTTTGCTATTAAATAATGTCAGCAAGAAATTCTCCATTTCTGCTGACGGCGTAAACTTGTTCTTCATTGTATTCCCCCTCTCAAATTTTCTGTGTTGTCTACTGACATAAGTATATCACTTCTATGTTTATCCGTCAAGATGAATTTAGAATATTTTGCGCTTAGATTCATACATCTTTTCCCAAACAGTTATTCCTTTATCCACTGGTGCTTCCTTTTCATCTAGTAAATCAGTATCATCATATATTGCATATACAAGCCTGGTCTTAAAGTCCTTGGTATATCTCTTAATATTGTCCCATGTAACGTCTTTGTCCCAAGCAAACACAATAGGAACATGCAAATTTTTTAGCAATTTGACTTGCACCTGTGAAATATCCTTACCTTCTGTGCTAACACAATTTTCGTACCCCCACTGAGTTAACAGTAGGCAAGACTTGGCGGCTTCTACTACGATCACTTCATTTCGTTTTTTAATGAACGGCAAAGCACGATGTATATTAAATAACTCAATACTTTTACTATAAGGATAAATTGGCAAGTATTTATAATCTTCTTTAATCACAGGATCTGTTCCGAAATAGCGTCCTTTAACTCCAATAATTTCTCCGTCTTTATTATGAACAGGGAAAACTATTCTCTCTGTTTCTATATCAACATGTACATCAAAATATCTCTGTGTGTTGATGTTTATTCCTTCGTTAATCCATTTAATATGAGGTATATTAACAAATTGTTGCATAATATTCCTGCCCAATACTTTGTTGTCTTCAATATGCAACTTTTTTGGCCTAGACTTTTGTATTGGTCTTAACCAGGCATTCCAGTCTTTACACACAAAAACGCCTTCGTTTTGAAACCCTAAGAATTGAACATATCCAAGTGTTTCACATACCCAAGTTTTTATTTCCCCAATATGCTCTCGTACATCATCAAAATGTTCATATCCAAATTCTATATAACCTACAAGAGTATATATATCACCAGTGATATTTCTTGATCTTACACTGCTATTAAGCAACTCGTTGTTTCTTATTTGTACAGAACGTTTGTTGCGCGATCCAAACCTAGAAGGGAGTTGGGCAACATATCTCTCCCCTCTAGATTCTACGCGAATATATTCACAGCCTAGAGATTCAAGAATATCTGGTATACGTCCATCTATATATATTTTGCGCTTAATGTCTTGCAGGTTGCTCATAACGTCACCTAACTAAAATTATTGTCTCTAATAACTCTTGTCCATCCTATTTCAGCCCAAATGTTTAATTGAGGAATCCATTTATATACTAAGACATCTGCACCTGTATCATTGCTTTGCCCTCTGCGATTTTTAGCCATAAAGAACAGGTAATAAATATTCTTATTGCCTTTGTCATCTTCTCTGTCTAAAGTAAATTCTTCTCGTATTACTTCATCGTTGAAAGCCCTACTCCACTTATATACAATTAAACTTTTGTTTCCATCACCATATTCATCATCTCTAATAGGTCTACCAAGCCAAAGCACACTGGCAGTATTCTTGATTTTTTTACTATCGCCAATGCTATATTCAGTCAAAAAACGGTTGTTGGCAGAAGTATCGCTTAACTGAACGTTAACCCACAAGGCCAAATTTAATCCTCCGCCATTAGGACGAACAATTTTATATAGTTGGTCAAAGTCCTCGGCAAACCTTTGCCATCTCTCTTTGCCAAGGCTATCGTCACCTGGTTTAGCTGTATCAATAATTACACGCCTATATCCTCTATGAGCATACCTTGTAAGAACCTGCTTTACATTGCTAATAGTATAATTCTCCATGAAGACAACTCGAATGAGTTTGTCGTCATCTACATTATCTTTTATCCATTGTGCTGTATCTTTGAGTTTCTTCTCTTCGTCTGGAGTAAAATTGCCCTCTTGAAGCCTTTGCCTCTGAACGTATTCTTTTGTCTCCGAACCCATAATAGTAGTCACAGTCATTTTCATCCATTCATCTAATGACTGCTCATTTGCAATGATAAGTAGTTTCTCTTTGTTTTCAATGCAACTCATCACTACTTTTGAAATAGTATAACTCGTTTTACCCTTCCCGCTGTGCAATCCACAAATGGTAATTCCGCCATAAGCCCATCCATTTGTCAACTTAGTAAATTTTGGACTATGATAAAATGGCAATCCCACATCAGGGTTTTTATTCCATTCATCAATAGCTTTATCGACATCTTTGAGTAGAAAACCTTCTTCAAATGGATTGTCGTCTTCCATAATGGCTTGGTTCAGTCTATCAGCCCAGTAGATTTTAATTTGCTCTCTGGTCATTATTTGTGGATTGTATTTTCCCGATATTTCTAAGACTCTACTGCCAAACAATTTATCAGAAGATAATGATGTAAGTAAATAACCTTTCTTTACTATGTCATAATAAGCATCAAGATTTTCTTGTTTATCTATAGTTTCTTCCATTAACTCGGCAATAGTCTTGAAGCCACCATATTCCTCAAATAGTGCATTTGTTTTTGTTTCATTAACATACTTGATTGTATTAATATCATCAAAGACTAAAAGAGAGCGATTATACATATATCTTCCAAGACCGAAGTAATAGCCCCATATCTTGTTAGAAAAAGTCTTGGTGGTTATATTTTCGACAGA
>JBMNUR010000274.1:0-4245 GCA_050946395.1 Peptococcales bacterium | reverse complement strand
GTCTAGTTTGTTATTTCTGTTACTTGCTAAAAAAGGAGACCCCACGAGTAGAGGGTTGAGGTAGAGGAATTTCCGTTACATTCTTTTCAACGCTACAAACCCGTGAATTAAGAACATTAGCCTCAGCGGCAGTCTGTAAAGACACTAAATTACCTTGATTAAATGTTAAAATATATAATAACCCAGCACCTGTAACCAATGTAAATTGTGGACCTACAAGCACCTCTTGTGCATTTAGAATTTTTTTGCAACATCCCCCTCCACAATCTACTTCTACCGCTAAAGGACTTACCCCAATAGCTATAGGAGTATTGGTATCTAGTTCCGTGGTGTTAAATTCCATTGTGCAGACTCGTGTCATGGGATTTATTTCTATTTCCTCTAAAGTCTGCTTGTTGATAAGCCTACCCCCACTAAAAGTTAGAACGGTAAGGTTATCTCCGCTTATTACAAGTGAACCAGATACTTCATCGAACATAACATTTTCTCCAAAAACCTTTTTACAGCAACACCCGCATTCAAATTGAACAGATGCTGTGGGGAAACCTTGCCTAGTTTGAAAAGGAAATATATTTACATTTTCCATAAAGAACCCTCCCTAGTTATTGCTTATTACATAATATGAGTAATTTTGATTACGAGTTCCTTATAGAATAAGAATTTGTAAAGGATATCGACCCGTACACGGCCATACTTACTCTTCTCAATCCACTAGCCGGGGCTCACTTCCTACAATCTTATATTTATGCTCCTCAATAATAGTCCCATCTTCTTTTTTCTTTTGAAAAGTTATTAAGTCATAACCATCACTGGTTTTACTTTGGGAGGTTTCATAAATGTACCTTACGCCATTTTCAACCTTTTCTCTTGTTCCTAACCAATAGGGGCAATTATTAAGAAAAGAGTTATACTTGGTAAATTCGCTAAACAATTTATTGGAAGCCTGCACATCAATATCCGCAAGTTTTTTATCTACATGGGCAGCACTTACTAGAGAATTTCTTCCGATGCTTATTAAATATTCTTCAGCCTGTGCCTCCTGCTGTTTAGACAGAGCTGGATAATCATCATGAACAGATAATACCCTGCTATGTAAATGCCGTGGAAACAGTTTTTTTATTGAATCCAAATAGCCTGAGCCGTCCAATGGTTCCTTATATTCCAACAAAGAATATTCCCCATTTTCATCTTGAGAAAAGGTAATAACTGTAGGAATAGCACCACTACCACTTACTTTTGTGAAAATTCCATTTTCAAAACCAAATCCACCATAACTGGCTATGGTATAAACAATTGTATTTCCATCCTTTACTTCCGTTTCCAAAATAATATGACCCTCTGTGGCTGTTTCGCCCGAAGCATAGGAGGTACTTTGGCCTTTAATAGCCCTACTAACCGCATCATCTATTTTTGCAATGCTATCTTTTTGTTTATCTTTAGGAGGAGTAACAGGTAACTTATCATCATTCTGATGGGAACAAGATGCTAAACTTAGAATAATTAAAAAAATTAATCCCAACCTCAATAATCTCTTCACCAATACCTCCCCCTTCTTAAATTTACACTGTTTCTAAATCATTTAAAATCATACTAAAGTGTTAATTGTTCCTTATATAAGAGCTTTCCAATTTTCAACATTTCCGACTGTTAGGCTTCAAAGAAATTAAACTTTCATTACTTAAATTTAGAATTATTATAATTGTAAGGGATACTTGTACCTACCACTACATCTTCAATTTTCTCAATAATTAACCAGTCATCCATATTACTTTGGTGGTCAAACTCTAAAGGAGTAATTTCTTTTACTTCCTTAAATTCAACTAAACACAAGCATTTTTTATGCCATCTTTGTTTCTGCTTAGCAGATAAATTAAGTTTACTCTGATTATCTTCAAATATCCTAATAATTTCGTCATCTGTTAATTTAGTATAATTCTGAACATTGGTGACTATGGCCATGGCAGAGATTCTTCCTGTTCCCTTTTTCATAAAGTATAATGTTTCACCTTGAAAAACTCTACTGTGGGGAATCTTTCTACCTGCAGCACCCCTCACAATCATAGTTTTTTGGCCACTAAGGATTTTTTCCAAAACTTTTTCTTTATCGTCACAATATACCAGATGTACCATTTTTACTACCCCTTTGGCATTTATTTTTTTATTATGATGATGTGTTGACACATCTATACCCTACGTTTCAATAACCATAATTGTGTAAAAAAAGTCAACCTTAACCTGCGTCATTTATGACGCAAAATTAAAAATCCTCAGCAATAACAAAACCCCAGAGACTGGCTAAAAAGTTAATTACGATTTCATTTTCTTTATATAAGCAGCTCTTACGGCCAGTCGATATTCTTCCCCTTTTTTAAAAAGTGCAAGTGTCTGACGCTTAGCATCATACATAGCCATGATGGCTTCATTGGTATAGGCCAGCATATTTTCCCAGCCATGAAACTCTTTAGCTATTAACGAGTCAAGGTCCTGAGGCAGGCCACGCTCGAGCATCTCCTGCTTCACATCTACAGGGGGAGCATTATTTTTTTCAATTTGTATGTAAATGTACTCCTCATATTTTCCATTTGTCCAATTGGATAAATCTTCATCCTTTAATTCGTGGTATATATTTTTTAGGTTTTGAATTTTTTGTTCACTAAGAAGCCACTCTTTTTCTTCCCGTTCAAAATCAAAAATATCCATTTTTGCTATGGTTTCATCACTATAACCTCTTTTTCTTAACTCTTCTTTCTGAACATCATATAAAGTAAAATACTTTGCATATTCTGCTGCCAATTCCTCATCTGACAATGCTGCCACCATTTGATCGACCGTAAGTTCGTCCCATTTTTTCTCCTTCCGGCTAAGTTCAGCTTCTGCTTGCATAAATTTTGCAATTATCTTTTGGGCATCTTCCGGAGCAAGTTCCTTACTATTCCCCACCCCATCCTCTTCATAATAAGTCAGCTTACTTTGGCCGGAAGGAATGTGCCACTGACGACGCAGTGCCAAATATTCCCCCCCTGCACCTAAGGCACTGGGCAAATAAATTTCCAGCGTCTCATTATCCGCCTGCCAATTGATTTCTGCATATTCCCCGTTTTCTTCAATGGGCATAGCATAAAGTTTGCAATTATCTTCCATATCCACAACATAAACAGTACAGGTTCTTTCACTTCCGAAATTTGTTTCACCTAGATAGCTTAGATACCGTCCATCTGGACTAAATTTTTGATAAAAGAAAAAATCCCAATTATAAACCGAGCGTAACTGATTACGCGCCTCATTTAGTTCTTCCTGAGTTAAAAGCGGTTGTTTAAGACGGTGGGCATAGTCGGCCTCTATTTCGGCAAAAGAAATCTTCTTGCGGATACCATCTGTAAACAGAACTTTTGGAACTACAGCCTCGTTAGCCTTACATTCCTCGGCCGTTGGTAGCCGGACTAAGATAATACTGCTTTTTTCCTCATAAGCATAATGACGCTTATCGGGGCTTAGTTCCCCATGTCTATGTAAGGGATGATTTTCCAACATCTCAATGAACTTTCCGGGTATTTGCTCCAGTATCTCGGTAACAACTGCCTGGTCAACCTGTTCTAGATCCTGCTTTAAATCATTTTCTTCGTTAATAACATGCTCTTTCTCCTCTTGGAGGGAAACACTACAACCAACTGCCAACAATATAAAAAATATTAATATTAACAGGCAAATTCTTTTCATCTATGCACCTCCTCGTATTTACAAAAACAAAATAACTAAGCTAAAGAAAATAATAGTCAGAAAATAATAACTGATTTTACCCGGTAATTTATAGTGAGCTAATATGCCGCTTATTGCTGAAACAGAAAAGAAAATAACTAATAAACTTGAATAATGAATAAGTGACCAAAGACCGGTATGTTCCCAAAAGGTATTTATAAAAATGCCGTTTATAATTAAATTTTGCACACTAATTCCTATTACGACTACAACCAAGAAAACAAGCAACTGCCATTTTGAAAATAAAATATATTCGGAAAACGTGGTAAAAAAAAGACCCTGTTCCCATTTCTCATTCATATTAAGGGGAATTGCCGTAATAAGTGCTAAAGCTAAAACTATAAAAATAACAAAATCTAAATAAAATATCCCTATCATATACAATAGGTACATTAAAGTAGCCTCAGACATAGCTTATCACCCCTATTACCAACTCTTATCAATTAGCTACATCTATTATAATATTCTAAGATAAATATTATAATAGAT
>JBMNUR010000273.1:0-4261 GCA_050946395.1 Peptococcales bacterium | reverse complement strand
ATCATTCACAGTTATGGGTAAGCCATGAGCAATATTATGACAAAAGGTAGCTATAGCACTATTATAGTTTGGTCTGCACCATTTCCCAAACACATTAGGGAAACGATAAATAAGAACTTTAGCACCTGTTTCTTTACTATAATCAAGCAATAAGTCTTCTCCAGCCTTCTTGCTTCTCCCATAAGGATTATCCAGTTTTGCCTGAATTGAAGATGAAATCATTACAGGACATGTATTACCATATTTTTTTAGTTTATCGAGTAATACTGAAGTGAATCCAAAATTCCCTTCCATAAACTCAGATTCATCCTTAGGGCGATTTACACCAGCAAGGTGGAATACAAAATCGGCCTCTTTACAATACTTATCAAGCAAGTCCGGATTTGTTTCTACATCATATTCAAAAATATCTGTGTAGTTTCTATTCTTTAATTCAGCAATTAGATTTTTGCCTATAAACCCCTTTGCACCTGTTACTAGTATTTTCATAGCTTTCCAGCCTTTCAAATTAATTTTAATAATCTTTTCCGGCCGCTGCCTCACTTCTGGTATTAAAATATTCTAATTCTCTTCTCACATATTCAAGGCTTAGTAGTTTTTCTTTTATCTGCTCTACACTTAACCGCTGTGTATTATCGGAGTTGTATTCTATATCAGTAGAAAGCTTCTGATCCCCTTCTACAAAATACTTATCGTAGTTTAAATCCCTTTTATCTGCGGGTACTCTAAAGAAATTACCCATATCTTCTGCCTTTATATATTCTTCTTTAGTAAGAAGAGTTTCATATCTCTTTTCGCCATGACGAGTCCCAATTATTTTTATTTCATTATCTGCACTGAAGAGTTCCTTTATAGCCTGTGCTAAATCTCCAATAGTACAAGCTGATGCTTTTTGAACCATAATATCTCCTGCTTGAGCATTCTGAAAGGCAAATATTACAAGTTCTACTGCTTCTTCAAGGCTCATTAAAAATCTTGTCATTTTTGGATTAGTAACTGTCAAAGGTTGTCCACTTTTTATTTGTTCTATAAATAATGGTATCACAGATCCTCTAGAAGCCATTACATTTCCATAACGTGTTCCACAAATTAAAGTTTTATCAGGATCTACAGTTTTTGACTTGGCTACGAAAACTTTCTCCATCATAGCTTTAGAAATACCCATTGCATTAATAGGGTAAGCAGCTTTATCAGTTGAAAGGCATATAACTTTTTTAACACCATATTCAATGGCAGCTGTAAGTACATTATCTGTTCCTATTACATTAGTTTTAACTGCCTCTAACGGGAAGAACTCACAAGATGGGACTTGTTTTAAAGCAGCTGCGTGAAATATATAGTCTACACCATGCATAGCATTTTTTACAGATTGTAGATCTCTTACATCTCCTATATAAAACTTCAACTTGTCATTTTTATAGTGCTTTCTCATATCATCTTGCTTCTTCTCATCTCGAGAAAAAATTCGAATTTCTTTAATATCCGTATTTAAGAACCTCTTCATTACAGCATTTCCGAATGATCCAGTGCCACCTGTGATTAATAAAGTTTTATTTTTAAACATATCCAAACCTCTTTTCTACTTATTTAAAATGCTTCATTATTATTTCGTATGAATGTCTGGCTGTATAGTTTTCTTCCAAATATCTTCTAGCATTTGCACCCATTTGCTTTTGTAAACTTACATCGCATAATTTTTTCAACTTTTCATTAAATTCTTTTACATCGCGACTTTCACACCAAAAACCGAAATTACCATTTTCTATAATTTTCCCTATATCTGTATTAACATCAGTAGCTGCCAACACAGGCATTGAAGCCTGCATATAAGAAAGCAACCTTGATGGAAAGTTAGGTATTGTAAATCTCCTATCAAGAAAAATAAGTCCTACATCACAGGAACTTACTAATGTTTCGTACTGACTTTTTGGAAGTTGAGTAAATAGCTGAGCATTACGTGGCTTTTCATTATCAAAGTAAGCTTTAAGTTTATAAAACTCAGTTCCTGAACCTGCTATAACAAAATAAACTTGATCATTATCTTTGTTCGACCTTAAACATTCAATTAAAAAATCTATTCCTTGTGGTTTTCCAAGGTTTCCGCCATAAATAAATACTGTCTTATCTAATGGTATATTGTATTTCTTCCTTGTCTTATTAATATTTACTTCATCTTTTCTTATTGATATAAGCTCAATACTATTAGGACATACTTCAACATTTTTATACGGTATTTCTGGATTGTTTTTTAATACAAATTCCACATTAGCTTGTGACATACATCCAATATAATCTGATAGCTTATATAATTTTTTTTCTTTCTTTCTAAAATAATTATATAAAACACCTCTAATTCCTGTTTTCTTTAACAAACCTAAATCCAGAGCATTTTGAGGAAAAATATCCTTTAGTAAAAGATATGTTTTAGCATTATCTCTACATTTTAAAAAGTTGACCACACTTACTAGAGTTATAGGAGGTGTTGCATATAATATCAAGTCAAAATTAACATTATATAAATACTCATTTATAGCAGATTTAAATTTACTTTCTAACAAGATAGTCGAAATCCCTTTTTCAACGATATTTGTCTTTTGGATATTCCCAATTTTAACTTTTAAAATCTTACAAATACCTTCATCCATGATGTGAGTCGATCTTTTATTTTTTCTTTCACAAGGGCTAACAATATATACAATATGACCCTTTCGAGTAAACTCTCTCAATAAATCAGTATATATCATTCTCTCATATATTGAGTTAATGTCACTTAAAGTCAGAAATATAATATTCATAGCTAGCTCCTGTATTCCGGAAAATAATTTGCATCATTTGATATTTTATTTCCTCTTAAAAAAACTAAATTTTCATATTTTTCATTATCGAATATTTTCTTACCTATTACAAATACATTGTCGAAATTTCTATTGAAAGCTTTTTTAAATTTATAAAGGCTATCCTCTCTACTACCAAGTCCACCACCCAAGTGAAAAGTTTGATACCCATTATCACACCCCCAACATGCAGCTTCATATAATAATAGATTTGTTGGTGCTAAATGTTGATATTCTTTATCAGAACATGACAAATGATAATGCATTTTTTGATTAACAAACAAAACTATTGACATTGCAACAATCTTCTCTTCAAATACTGCATAAAAGATAAGTGAATTATGTTTTAAGTCATAAAGCACACTTCTATAAAAATCTTCACTAAAATAGTAATATTCCTTTGCGTTATCTCTTTTCATAGTAACATTATATAATCCTATAAATTGATTAAATAATTCTTGACTACATCCCCAATAAATTTTAACACCATTCTTTTGCGCTTTTCTTATCATATTTCGATTTTTACTTGTGAAATCACTCCAAATTTGGGTTTTTGATTTTAAATTAATTGATACCGTTTTTCCTAAATTTACAATATTATACATATCGTCCAAATTTTTGTAATTCTTAATAACTGGATGGAATCGCACAAACTCACTAATAATTCCGCTGTTTTTACAATATGTGGTATATGCATTATCTAGTGCTTTCAAACTTTCTGTATTAATTTCTCCTTCTATTAAAAAACCACCATAACCATAAGGTGTAGTAACATCGAAAAAGGAATTTGGTTGAATCTTTCCTGTAAAATTTCTATCATTTTCAATATCTCTTTTCATAACAACATTAATAGCTCTGATAAGCTTATCTTTATAAAAAATGAGATATGGTTCTCCATCACCATGTATCTGAAACGCTCTTGTATATCCAGACAAATAATATACATCATAATTTTCAAAATTTCTGACTATATCGTCCCATTTTTCACTCTCATTTATATTAATCACTTCTATAAAACTCACTTTATATTACTCCTCTATAAAAATTTTTAATTAGATCGACTATATGAAACATATCAACATTTTCATATCTCTGATCACATACCAATGACAAACAATTATCATAAATATATTTATTATCAATTGCATGAGCATTCGACAATGGCCAGTGAACAGGACAATATACTCTTTTACTAACTAAATACTGACGCAACTTATCCCTCATACCATTAGATATTATAACTGGAACAAATAGTGGTACATCCTTTTCGCATAAATCTAAAGTTTTTATTTCTTTAATTCGTTTTAGCTCTTTAACTAGTATTTTTGCGTTTTCCTTTCTTTTTTCTCTTATCTTTTTAGTATCAAGCAGTTCTATATAATCTATATAACATTGAGGTATTTCATAGTTTTTATAGTCACGTTCTA
>JBMNUR010000272.1:0-4270 GCA_050946395.1 Peptococcales bacterium | reverse complement strand
ACTCTCTATACTCAAAACGCATTCGGGGCGTAGCCTAGTGGCTATGGCGCCTGCTTTGGGAGCAGGATATCGAAGGTTCGAGTCCTTTCGCCCCGACCTATTGTATCTTGTTTATTCCATCAAGATGATTGGCAACTTGTTTGTAGATACAACATACAAACAGGTTGCCAATTATTATTATCTTTATCTGCATCCATCTTCGCTTCAAGCAGATTACCGACCTGCTCCACAGATGGGTATCAATGAACAGGGGTTACGAAACAGTAGACGGTGGACGTATAGATGCCGCTCGCAGGGTTGACCTGATCGGGAAGATAGATCTTCAAATCCCCCTCGAGGTAGTTCCACGTATAGGTTCGATACGGATAGTCGATTGGCGAATACACCGTCTGCACTGCCGTTGGAAATTGTTTTGCAGGAGTGACCGTCTCAAGAGGACGGTTTGGCTTTGTCGCCTGGAAGGCGAGGTAATAGCGAAACCTGATGTTATTGTTATTTTCGTTCGTGAAAAGAAATACTTCGGAGGTTCCGGCGGCATTGGCGGCAAAACGGATGTTCGCGGCGGTGTTGTCCGATGTATAGGTTACGACGCCGACCTTCAACGCCTGGGAGGGCGTCTTCCTGCCGGTCAGATCGGAAATGGGGAAGGGATCGGTGACCGTCTTCGTTACGCCGAATGAGTAGAACGAAGGTGAATAGCCCGTGGGGTCTCCATACTCGCCGCTCAGAACCAGAGTGAGACTGGCTCCATTAGTCGCTGTCACGGTGATGTTCGACTCATAGAAGGAATCCGGTATCAAGGACAAACTGTTGGAGGTTCTGATCAGCGTCACGTCCATCCAGACGTATTTGTAGGGATATTTGTATTTGTAGCCGTTAAAGCCGTTGTACGTACCCTTGGTGCCGAAGATATTGTACCCTTCCTCCCCCGACTCGACTTCCTCAAATCCGGCACCATAAGGCATCGTGATCGTATCCAAGGGATGCTCCACGACCTTGTTGACCTCGGAATAGTCGATTCGGGTGCCGGAATGCGTGATTCCCTTCGACCTGACCACGAGAAAGAATTCCTTCCAGCTGCCTTGATTCGACAGGTGGGTGAAATAAAACCGGTTCTCTTGGGTGCCGGTGGCAACCGGTCCGGTATTGGTAAACGTAAGGGTCGTCGGCGGTCCGGTGTAGGCGACCCTTCCAATGAAGCCTGGTTTTTCCCACACCTCATTCTGCTTGCCGTCATATGCAGTAGGATTGGAGGGGGAGTCGGTCACACCGACATCAAAACCGATGAGCTTCCCGGTTACCGGATCATACGACAGGGAGGCGGAATGATTGTCCTCGGGCTCTCCGTACTCGCCACTCAGAAGCAGGGAGAGACTGGTGCCGCTTTCCGCCATCACGGTGATGTTCGACTCATAAAAGGAATTCGGTACCAAGGACGAACTGTTGACGGTTCGAATCAGCGTCACGTCCATCCAGACGAATTTGTAGGGATATTTGTATTTGTAGCCGTTAAAGCCGTTGTACGTACCCTTTTCGCCGTTGGCATTGTACCCTTCCTGATCTATCAAAACTTGCTCGATTCCACCGCCATGAGGCATCGTGATCGTCCCACCGGGATGCTCCACGACCCTGTTGACTCCGGAAAAGTCGATTCGGGCGCCGGAATGCCTTTCTCCCTTCAATCTGACCACGAGAAAGAATTCCTTCCAGCTGTCAGGATCCAATAGGCGGGTGAAATAAAACCGGTTCTCTTGGGTGCCGGTGGCTGTCGGTCCGGTATTGTTGAACGAAAACGTCGTTGCCGGTCCTCTGTAGACGATTCTTCCGATGAAGCCTGATTTCCTCCACACCTCCTCCGGGTTGTTGTCATACAATCCCGGATCGGCGGGATTGTCGGTCACACCGACGTCGAAACCGATGAGCTTCCCGCTTGCCGCTTCATAGATCAGGGAGTCGGCAGAGAGTGGTGCTGCCAATACGACTACGAAAAGAAGAACGGAACATACCAGTTTTTTATACAATGTCAGACCATCTGTTTTCACCGTTGCTGTAACCTCATGATGCTTTATCTCTATGGACAATCCGGCATATATGTATAACCTACAGACATTCCGTCATCGATGTCAACCCAAGATTTCTCTTGGTTATGTATATTGCCGTTAGAGTTGTTTATCTTCATGTGTAGACCCGTCATGATGATGAAACCTTTCCCGATATTGTTGCGTTGAGTTTTTTTCCGGCACCATGGGATTGGATATTGGGGTGCAAGAATGCGGTGGCCGGCAGGCCTCCATGCCGGGCGTTCAGCATTCAGGAATTCCCGGATGATTGGGGTGATCACCGGCTCGTTGAAGGACGAACACAAATAAATCGGAATCCGAGCATTTCCCGTTCTCACGATACGTCAACACCGACTCCGGCCGGATCGGGTGTCCCTATGATCTCATTCAACCCTTCCCAACAAGATATCAATTGACAGGTGTTACGAAACAGTAGACGGTGGACGTATAGATGCCGCTCGCAGGTTTGACCTGGACGGGAAGGTAGATCTTCAGGTCTCCCTTGAGGTGGTGCCACGTATAGGTTCGACCCGGATAGTCGATTGGAGAATACACCACCTGCACTGACGTTCGGAATCGTGAATCAGCTTCCACCTGCTGAAGCGAGCCAATTGGACTTGTCGGCTGAAAGGCGAGGTAATAGCGAAACTTGATGTTGCTGTTTTGTTCGTTCGTGAAATAAAATTCATCGGATTGTCCGCTGGAATCGGCTGCAAAATGGATATCCGCCTTGGTGTTTCCCGATGAATAGTCGATCATACCGACCTTCAACCCCAGAGCGGGCGTCGTCCTGCCGATCAGACTGGAAATCGGGAAGGGATCATTAACCGTCTTCGTCACGCCGAATGAGAAAATCGGGGGGCTACCCGCCGGGGATCCGTATTTCCCGCTCAGAGCCAGGGCGAGACTGGCGCCGCTATCGGATGCCACGGTGATGTCCGACTCATAGAAGGAACCCGATACCAAGGACGAACTGTTGGCGGTTCTGATCAGCGTCACGTCCATCCAGATGTATTTGTAGGGATATTTGTATCTGTAAACACTCAAGCCGCCCTCGTACTTACCCTTATTGCCGTATCTATCGTACCCATCCTGCCCCACCACGGCTTCCTTAAATCCGGCACCGTCATCTATCTCGATCTTATCATTAATGCCAGTGGTGGGGTGCTCCACGACCGTGTTGGTCCCGGAAAAGTCGATCCTGCTGCCGGAATGCGTGATTCCCTTCGGCCTGATTACGAGAAAGAATTCCTTCCAGCTGCTTTGATCCGACAGGCGGGTGAAATAAAACCGGGTCGGTGTTGGAGGATTGGTGGGATTCGGTCCGGTATTGGTAAACGAAAAGGACGTCGGAGGTCCCGTGTAGACGATTCTTCCGATGAAGCCTGATTTTTGCCACACCTCCGGCGGGCTGCTGTATGCAGTAGGATTGGAGGGGGAGTCGGTCACACCGACATCAAAACCGATGAGCGTTCCTTTTTCCGCAGGATCATAGAGCAGGAAGGCGGAATCATCGATTGCGGGCCCAGTGTACGAGCCAGTCAGATACAGAGTCAAGGGTATAGTGGCGCTATCCGGCGTCACAGTAAGGTTCGACTTATATATGGAATACGGCTCCAAGGACGAAGTGTTGCCGGTTCTGATCAGCGTCACGTCCATCCAGACTGAGGCGTAGGGATATTTGTATCTGTAAACACTCAAGCCGCCCTCGTACTTACCCGGGTTACCGTATCTATCGTACCCATCCTGCCCCTCCGCGACTAGATCGATTCCACCGCCATGAGGCATCTGGATCGTCCCGCCGGGTTGCACCACGACCAAGTTTGCCCCGGAAAAATCATCCGTGACGAAATCAACATGCCTGGTTGCCTTCAACCTGACCACGAGAAAGAATTCGCTCCAACTGCTCGGGTCCGATTCACGGGTGAAATAAAACCGGCTCTGTGGTGCGCCGATGACTGTCGGTCCGGAATTGGTGAACGTAAACGTCGTCGCAGGCCCGGTGTAGCGAATCCTTCCGATAAAGCCTGATTTTTGCCACACCTCCGTCGCATTGGTGTAATCACTAGGATTGGAGGGATTGTCGGTCACACCGACATCAAAACCGGAGGTTCCTCCGCTTGCCGCTTCATAGGTCAGGATTCCGGCAGAAAGCGGTGGTGCCAACACGACTACGAGAAGGAGAATGGAACATACCAGTTTTTTATACA
>JBMNUR010000271.1:0-4282 GCA_050946395.1 Peptococcales bacterium | reverse complement strand
GGAGCGTATGCTGTTATTTCAAACACCGCCACATTCCACTTGTCTAGAAATGACTCTATTTGCTTTTCTAAATCAGTAATTTGGTTATTTAACCTAATCATTTCATCCTGATAATCTTCCAGCTGCTTTGTGTTTAGGTAAATATTCCATTGCATCAAAAGGATAATTATGATTATTGTTATTAGCTCTAATCTTCTGATTTTCATGGCTTCACCGCCTTAATTTCGCTATTTTGTTGGAATGTGCAACATTATCCCCATTGTTTTGCCATAGCCTGTGCTATACCTGGGAATGTTTTGCTTCTTAATTTTGCCCTTTCTTCTTTTGGTAACTTCCAGGCTTCTGCATACCATGTAGGCATTGATTTACCACTTTCAAATTGTGTTCTTGGTGGTGGTTCTACTTGATTAACAGGAATGAGTTTTGGGAGTCCTTTAATCCATAGACATGTTTTCTTTTCGTATGGGTCACCAAACTCATAAGGTTGTATTATTTGGTCCGGTTTTCTCCATTCTGTACTCATTATGCCTACAGGATTTTCAATTACTACCTTTTCACAATCAGCATTTGCAAACATCATAAAGAATTTTATTGCTTCTTTTCGGTCTTTTATTCTTTGAATTGCTTTTTCTCCATATCTTTGAACATTAAACCATCTGTTTCCGGTTACAGTTAAGTAAGTACATGGCGGAAAGGCTAAAATCATATCCCATTTTTGGTTTAACAATTCTGTTACATCTTGTTGTAAATGCCACTCTGGATACCCTCCACTACACGGTTCTATATCGCATGAATAAGCTTCATGGCCTAATCTTCTAAATTCTTTTGTTACTGCTTGGCTTTCTTCGCAAGCTACCAATATTTTCATCATAAGTTCCTTTCCCGTCGGAAAGGCTGCCGGCATTTAAAAGCTTACCTATGACGATTTATTTATTTCACAAAATTTACAAAATAAGAATTAAGGGTGGGTAGGGATTTGCACCCTACAGTGTCTGCTTTCGGCTTAACCCACAACACGGGTATCAGACTCTTGCTTTTAGCCACATGCTACTTATCTGCAGATTTTTCACATGTTTCCTGTTGTACCATTGCGTCTACCTATTCCGCCACCACCCATGTTTTTATTTTTTCTTTATTATCTCCATAGCTTTTTCTATATCCTCTTTATGTGCCGCATAGCAGGCCGCACTGCACTTAGCATTGACCTGATCGCCGTCTTTGGTGAGCGTTATAGCTCCGAAGCGGCTATACATTTTGATTTTAGATATTCCGTTCATTGGTTTTCCTCCCGTTCCCTCTCTTTTACTTCTTGTGCTACTGCCTCTATAACCCCCGCCAAGTCCGCCCATATTCCAGTTGGCACATAATCTTCTTCTAAAATAAAATCCTTGCAAGTGTCGGTTTCGCTGACTTTCTCAAAATCATTTAAGCAATTTATGCTGGATGAATAACTACTATTTGGCTTATACCAGTAACAGTTTTTACAAATCCTTTCCATCACTATTTCCCCCATTCGGACTTTAAATATTAGTCTATATACCGCCATCTATATCCTTGAGCAGAATTTCTTTCCCCCTTGCAACACTTGCATATATCTCCTGCTCTATTGTTAAAATGTCTGCCTGCTTCTTGTATGGACTCAAAAGCAACTCTCTTGCCTGTTTTTAAGCATGTTCCTTCAACAGGCTTTCGTAGGTTTTTATTTAGTCTTTTGAAGATCTCTCCAGTTTTCTTGAAGTGTCTTTCAAATCTCCCCCGAGAAATTGCATGATGCATGTTTTCTGCATGCGTTACCCACTCTAAATTACTTGCTTTGTTATTAAGATGGTTACTGTCTATATGATTTACATGTGGTTTATTTTCAGGGTTTAACACAAAAGCCATTGCCACCAGCCTGTGAACGAAGAAAAATTTTTTATTCCTATCTATAGTAAAAATAACCCTTAAATATCCATTACTATTTGGTTGTGGCTTAAGGATCTTCCCCTTTTTAACAAATGAGGCTGTCCCATTTCTCGTTTGTCTATCCTTGCTCCGTACTCTTCCATGATTACTTACTTGGTAATATTGTTCGCAAACAGCGACATCCTTCCATATTTCTTCCACCTAATCCCGCCCCCATTCTTCTATCAAGGCTTTTAAATTATCTCCGCTCATAGTATCTATCCCTTGTTCTTTACATTCTTGTACAATATAATCAATTAGTATTGACATAGATTTTGTATCATAACAACTACTCCCGTAGTAAGCTATAATGCGTTTGCATCCATCAATCTTACATCCAGGCATTTCTTGTGCAAACCATCCCAAACCCCTATCACACCATACTTTTATGAATTGTTCCGCAGCTTCTTCCTTAATTGCTAATATTTCAAACTGGCCGACTTCTTTAATAGCCTTCTGGTATACCTCTTCTTTTGTACATCTCAATACTTCTGCAAGCTTTTGACACATAACCCAGCAATAAGCATTAGCGTCAAGGCTCCGTCTATGGCGATATTGTTTAATCTCCACCGTTAATTCTTTGCCCTTAGCAACTACCTCTTTATGCTTAGATATGTCTATCTGCCTATGCTTGGTAGATAGCACTACTTGGGCTAATCCATCCTCGGTAAACTGGAGTTTTATATCGTTAGCAATCATAAATAGTTCCTCCCGAAAATCCGTAAAAACTCTGCCCGGCTATACTCCTGTTCAAACTTCCGCTGGGCCTCTCTTTTAAGCACCAAATCATACTCTCGGTTGTGATGGGGGCCAAGTGGCCCCAGGTGATGTTCTTGGCATAATCTTTTCTGCAAGCCATACTTGATACTTAGTTGTCTCCTACCACTGCCAAAAAACACTTCATGCAGGTGGGCGTAACCCCTACCGCAGACTTCGCAGGTGTCTTGGTCTGTAGGTTTAGGATTTCGCATTTTGCTCTCTCTTTTTCAGCAGTAGCTTTTTGCATTGCCCATATTGGGCAGGAGTCATATCTTCCAGCGTTTTAACTTTGTAATATTTTAGCAATTCTGGTAAATTACTGTTTGTCTCTTTTATCAGGTCTTGTAGCTCAGTTACTTGATCCGTGGTTGCCACCTGTTTTGCTGCCTGCTGGCCTGGTTGGCTATCATACTTGGTCCTATCAGATTGCCAGTAAATATCCGCTCCCATACCTAGTGCCTTGCAAGCAACGCTAATTGCATCAGTAAGGGCCATTTTGTAGCACTCGTCGGAGGTATATAGTCCGCTTTTCTCCTTCGCCACAAACATACTGCCCCCGGTACCAGGTATTGCTTCGCTCCATCGACCTTCCGCTGATACAAAAAGATTAATGTTGACAAAGGCTGCTATTTCTCCGTTGGCTCCTGTTTCTAGCCATTGTTGCTCTATAGTGTACTTCCAGCCGATGCCACAGGGGCCAAACTGCTCCGTAAGAGCTTTTAGTCTCCACATAGGGTTAATGTCTGTCATGCCCTTTAACCGGCCACCCTGGATAGGTTTTTGGGCGTTTGCTGGTACCCCCCTAAGATTGTTGTATATGCGAAGGTTGTCCACCCCTACACCTCCACCTCAAACCTTGGAGGCCTGTCCACTAGGGTAATACCAGGGATGGTTTCCCCAGTTTCTATGTTAACTACTCCTTCGTCCACTAGAGATATTTTCTTTTTAAGCTCCATCCAGTCAGCTGTTTTTTTGACCTTAATAAGCTCGTCCATTTTGTTTTTCTCTAAATATTCAACAAGCGCATCTTCGTTTCTCACTATCTCAGGCTTTTGAAACTTTAATTTTAACTTACCAGAAGGCAGGGCGTAAGTTTTTTGAGTCTTTGTTTCTTTGGTCTTGACTGTTTCAAAATAATCCCTCAGCTTGCCCTCGAAAAACCCAGTCTCATGCTCCATGTTGATTTTTTTGTTATTTAAGGCTTTTTGTATTTGTTCAATCTTAGCTTTAGCTACCATTTCAAATCTGTTGTACTCTGCCTTAATGTCCCGAATCTTATCTAAGGTCCAATCTGCTGTAAGATCATCTATTATTTTCCATTGTTCTTTTGTTTGCTCGGGAACATCGAATAAATCATCAGTTAATAATTTCATATCCATCATTCAAACCTCCAAAATATTTCTTTTTCATCATCAGTAACACAATCTTCACATATCAAGCTCTTAGAATCGTCCTCCCATGCTGTAGGATACGTGCATTCTATTCCTGCCACAATATCGCATCCGCACCGTCTACAATAAGCTATTGTTTTTGGTTCTGGAGGATCAAGCCAATATTCTCTCACAGGTATATCTCCTCA
>JBMNUR010000270.1:0-4288 GCA_050946395.1 Peptococcales bacterium | reverse complement strand
CCGAACTCCGCCGGCAGGGCTACCCAATAGCCAGCGCGGTTAGCCAGCCCTACGGATTCTACGTGCCGGCGACGCCCGAGGAGGCGGAGGAGTGCCAGGCGCAGCTGTACTCGAGGATCCGGGAGCTCGGCATTACGGCGCGGGCGCTCGACAGGGCGTTTGGGCAGCACGTGCCGGGGAGGCAGATGGTGTTGGATTTGTTCGGCGGGGAGAGCGCGTGAGAGAGAACCAATCTGGAGGAGTGAACGATGCCTAACAGGTTTCTGAAGGAGTCGATAACAACCAGCGACACGCTGCCTCTGGTGAGCATGGAGGCCGAGGTGTTGTTCTATAGGCTGATCGTCAAAGTCGACGACTTCGGCCGATACCACGGCGAACCTCACCTGATTCTGGCGCAGGCGCTCTCCAACCGCATCGCGCAGGTCAGTCAGGACGACGTGGAGCACTGGCTGTCTGAGTTGGCAGCGGCAGGGCTCTTGCGACGATACCGGAGCAACGGGCGTCCGTATATCGAGCTGGCCACGTTCACCGAGCACAACTCGCCGCGTGCGGCTGCAAGCCGTTTTCCGGATCCCCCTGCAGATGATAACGACTGTGAGCAGGTGCAAACAGTTGCATGCAATTGCTCGCAGACGCAAGCAGATGCCAACCGATGCGAGCAACCGAAAGCAGATGCAAGCAAGTGTTCGCAGGGGCCAACAGATGCAAACGTTCGGGAGCAACCGAAAGCAAATGTCTCCGTATTCGATAAACGTATTCGTAGTACAGAGAGTGTACGCGCGCGCGCGCGCGAGGTCGCCGCTGACCCCGAAGTAACGGAGAAGTTCACTCGGTTCATGCAGACCTACCCCAAGAGGGCCGACGACGGCCAGGCCTGGGAAGAGTGGTGCGTCAACGTTGCCGTAGGCGCCAGTCCCGACAATATGATCAAGGCCGCGGGCCATTACGCCGCCATGACGCGGGAGCGCAAGACGATGCCCAGGTGGATTAAGAACCCCGCCACCTTCCTGCGCGAATCGTGGCACCGGTTCGTCGACGGCATCCCTGAGAATGAGAACGACAGAAGCGATCCGCGAGGCCGAGATCGGCCCGACGACGACGGCGCTGATGATGGCGAGTCCTCCCCGGTGCCCGGCTACGATGCGACCAGGAAATATCTCCAGGCCAAGATGAGCGGATAGAGGTGCGGAGCCATGGCAGACAGAGTCCCGCCATACGACAAAGAAGCCGAAGAAGCCGCCCTGGGTTCGGCCCTGCAGTCGAACGAGGCCGCCGACATGCTGATCGAGATCGTGCCAGGCGAAGAAGCGTTCTACTTCGAGCCGCACCGGATGGTCTATGCAGCTGTGTCCGCGCTAAGGCGAGAGAACAAACCCTGCGATCTTGTTACGCTGACGTCGACGCTCCGCGATGCAGGTAGGCTCGAACAGGTCGGCGGTGCCCACTTCATCAGCTACCTGGGAAATTCCGTGCCGACCGCCTCGCACGTGCGCCATTATGCGTCCATAGTGCGCGAAAAAGCCCTACTCCGCCGGGTGATTGCGATATGCACGAACGCTGTGACCAGCGCCTACGATGGAGATCTGGACTGCATAACAGCTCTGGAAGCGGAGCTGATGAACCTTCAGCGCGCGACGCCCATGGCAGAGGCAGAGCCATATCGCCAGGTGGTCAGCAGAGTAATGGACATCCTTGGCCAGCGCGTCCAGGCGCAGAGTCCGACAACGGGAGTGCCCACGGGGTTTGAGGAGTTGGACCGCATGACGTCGGGTCTCCAGCCAGGCGAACTAGCGATCATCGGGGCCAGGCCCAGCATGGGCAAGAGCGCGCTGGCTAGGGCCATTGCCGAGAATGCGGCCCAAAAGGGCCATCCTGTGTTGTTCGCTGCGCTTGAAGACACGCCTGAGAACATGGTGCAGAGGTCTTTGGCCGGCCGCGCCCAGGTCGACCTATGGAATTTGAGACAGGGACGAATCAACGATGGCGAGTGGCGCAAACTGGGCTACCAGCTAAACCGCCTGGCAGAACTGCCCGTCTGGCCGCTCGGGCCCAGCGGAGTGTCGATTCAGGCCATCAGACGGGCCATCCGGAAGGTGGTCGCGGCCGAGGGCAAGCTCGGACTGATCGTGGTGGACTATATCCAGCTGCTGACGCCTCCGCGGAGACGAGACAACCGCTATCTGGAGATCGCAGAGACCAGTCAGGCGCTCAAGACGATAGCACAGGAATACCGGGTGCCCATGTTGGCCGTAGCTCAGCTCAACAGGGGCGTTGAAGCCCGACGGAACAAGCGTCCGCAACTATCTGACTTGCGCGAAAGCGGCGCCCTAGAGCAGGACGGCGACCTAGTGATGCTGCTATACCGGGCTGACTACTACAGCACTAAGGCGAGGCCCGGCATCACTGAGTTGATCATAGCCAAGCAGAGAAATGGCCCGGTCGGCACAGTACACCTTTACTTCGACAGGACTACCACGCGTTTCCTTGAGATAGACAAGGACGCGCCTCCTGAAGGGAGTGACGACGATGACGGCGACGATGACGGCGAATGAGCCGACCCGACGACTCCCCGCGCCCAAGCGCCGGCGTCTTGCGGCCGAGGAGTGCCGCGAGGCTTGTCGGGCATGGCGAAGGCTTGAGATAGGCGACCATGAGCTGCAGCAGAGGGTTGCGGAGATATGCAAGAGATACGGGGTGAAATCGCGATGACAGACACGCAGACAGAGCAGCTCACCGGGCGCGCGCTCGACGCGGCGGTTGCCGAGCGGGTTATGGGGCTCAAGATCGCGGATCATAATTGGCCTTGTGGCAGGGATCCGGAGAGCGGGACATACGTCGCAGCCCCGAGCCTGGAGGAGGCGCGGGAACTCTCGTGGCTCTATTACGAGCGCGGGCCAATCCAGGTATGCCCGAGGGGCTGCCGCGAACCCGTGCCCTTCTACTCGCGCGATATCGCGGAGGCCTGGCCGGTACACCAGCGGATGCTGGATACCCAGCCGGGCGAATATGCGTTCGCCTTTCAACGTCTTGCCGGCCTGTGGGATCTGTGGGGTCGCACGTTGCAGGCGCTGAAGGCCATAACCCCTGAGCTCATTTGCCGGGCAGCGCTGGCGGCTGCGGGAGGGCGAGCCGATGGGTGAGTGCGTGCGGTGGGCGCCTGAGGAACTCGCCCTTCTGGCCGAGTGGTATCCCAGGCTCGGCCGTCGCGGCGCATCGGAGAAGCTTGCCGAGCATGGCTACAGTCGTACGCCGCGTGCGTGCGAGGGCCGAGCCTATGCCGAGCGCGCCCAAGGCGGCCGGCTGGTGTCTGGGCACCAGCATCGTCGCACATCCCGTCGCAGGCGCGCCGAGTTGAGAGCGTGCAACCCAGCGCCGTGTAACCCGGAGATGCAGGAGAAATTCGACGCACTGGAGTTCTTGATCGTGTCAGCTTTGCGCTTGGCCGAGCGGCAGGGTTTGGACGTGAGCCTGCGTGATCTTGTTGATACGGGTCTGACACTCTGCCAGTACCAGCCGAGCCTGCTCGACGGAATCATCAAAAAGCAGGGGAGGAGATCGGCATGACGGACCTCAGCCCGATGCGGCCCTTGACGCCCACCAGCGTCGAGATAATCCACTGGTATGCCGCACGAGGGTTCAGCGCGGCGCGGATCGCCAAGGAAATAAACCGCCCGATAAGTGTCGTGAGGCAGGTATTGCAGGAAACGAAGCCACCACGACCCGCGGAGCGCGACTGGTGGTCGAGGCGGGAGGCCGCGATCCGGGGGCGATTGCCCAGCTACATGACGGTGATGAAGGGGTTGACGGCATGACCGATATCCAGTGCGCCGGCTGTGGCTACTACCGCCCGCGGCATCCCTGGGCCACGCCGGAGTGCCAGCATGAGCTCTACAAGCGCCTGACCGCGCGCCAGCGCGAAGCGATAGAGACGGGAGAGCTCAAGTGCACGTGGCACACGAGTAGGCAGATGAACGGCCGATGAGCGCGCCCAGGCTGGCCGAGTCGGAAGAGGAGCTCTGGCGCCGGGTGACTGAGCTGACGAGGAGCGGGGTGGGCAGCGATCATGGCTTTCTGTATCCGCTGGTGTGCGTGATCGGTGTAGGCGAGTTTCGCCTCGGGAGGCGCATTGAGGTCGTAGAGTACTTCGGCGCAGGTACGGCCGGTGCAGGTACGGTGCGGGAACCTACCGCAAGAGAGATGGCAGAGCTCGAATACGCCATGGCACACGACACAGCGCAGGTGCTGCTCAAAACCCGCTGGGGCGGCTACTGGAAGACAAAGGCCGCAG
>JBMNUR010000269.1:0-4292 GCA_050946395.1 Peptococcales bacterium | reverse complement strand
GGCTGTAAAGCTTATAAACGGGCGCGCTGTAACCGAAGCGTCAGGAGACGTGAACTTGAACACGCTGCGCGACGTGGCGCTAACGGGAGTAGATATTATTTCGATAGGAGAACTTACCCACTCAATTAAGGCAGCAAACATTAGCATGCGTTTTGTTAATTCATAGTTAAGACAGGATGTAATGACGACCTGTGGATAAAACCCAAAACAATCCACAGATTTTTTGCACAAAATAGGAAATAAACGGAAGGAATCCTTGTAGGCGTTGATATTACTCTATTACAGGCGGTTAACAATAAAAATAATTATCCACAGGCATGTGGATAAGAGGTGAAGAATTGATCGGTAAGCACGGTTTTTTATTGTTGGGCAGCATAGCGATTATTTTAAAGCAGGGTATGGAAGCCGGTTCTCGAGCATTTCCTTGATTCTTCGGTAAACTTTTTTATTATAAAGAATAAGCTTGTGGTTGGCAGCTTTTAGTATTTCCCCGTTAAGAAGACTGTCTATCGTAAGGTTGTTTCCGTCCAGGTCGAAAACCTCCGTTTTTATATTCCAATCTTCAAGACTTGCATTCGGCAAACTTACAACTTCATCATACAAACCCAGCATATTTCCCGTTTCTATGGACGGGTTAAGGCCGGCGTTAACCATGGAAGGAAATACGGTTTCAAACAGGCTGCTGTCCGTAGACATATCCGACATACTGGCGTCCTGGTAATAATGGATGCCTATGGAAGCGAAAGGCGAGCCTTTATGGGGAACCGATAAAAATAACAGTTTTCTGACGTCGCCCCTTGAAGCATACTCATTTCCGCAAGTATAATACCTGGCGGCAAGTCCGCCCATGCTGTGAGTTACCAGGTCAAAACGCGAGACCTGCACACCGGCGTCTTCAAGCCCGGATTTAATCCTGTCAAGTTGGCCGGATAACTCAGCCGCCGCCGCTCTGACACCTTTCCTGGAGTCATATTGAATACTCACGGGATTAAAACCCTGTTGCTTTAAATATTCCGAAAGCCCGGAAAAAATATCCGGCGAGGCCTGGTAACCATGTATCAGTATAACGGGAACTGGCACAAGGCGGATATTCACGGAACCGCTCTTTTCACTGCCGGCAAGGGAAGCAGTCAGTTTTACAGTATTTTCAGCCAAGGTTTTATTAAGCGACGTTGGAGGTACATACTGCGATAAAAACAGTCCCCCGGCATCAGTGACTCCTTCGGATGGCCGAAATGTCCCGCATCCTCCGGGAAAAATCAGTTCATTTTCACCGGAGGCTTCAAGCCTGACGGCAGCGTCAGGTACGGCGGTTCCTGTACCATCCTTTACCTGTGCCTTGAGGACCAGGACGTTTTCAGGATCCGCTGCCAAAGCTTTTATACCGGTGTTTGCTATTGATAGGCTTATGGAAAACCCATCATTAACCGTGCATTTATTTATATTTGCATCCGCGGAAACCTTATTGGCTTTCACGGTATGGCCCGCCGGCATGACAATTAAAAACAAAACCATGACCGGCGCCAGTATCGCGGCTGATTTACCCCATACGGAGGATTTTGTATTTTTAAGCATAAAGCGCGTTCCTTTCACAGCTGAATTGTATAAGGCGCATGCCTGAATGCGTACAAAGATTTATATAAAAGCGAAATAAAATATTTTTACATATATATTATAATCCCAAGACCGCCTTGGGTGTAAAGCGGTAAAATTTAACGCATGTCAGGTTTGCAACAGGCTGCGGCTTTGTAAATAACTTTGGATGTGAAGGGAAAAATAAAACCAACCTGATAATATTATAAAAAGGAAAAAAGGAGGAAACAGGTATTGAAAGTTAGAGATATCATGACGAAAAATGTGGCCCAAATCGGTCCGGACGCATCCGTATACGACGCCGCAATGCTCATGCAGCAGAATAATGTCGGCTCAATCCCGGTTTGTGACAAGTCGGGCGTGGTGGGAATAGTCACCGACAGGGATATTGTAGTAAGAAATGTTGTTACAGGTTCGGATCCCAAATCTACACCGGTCAGCAGCATAATGACGCCGAATGTGACAACCATCACCCCCGATATCGAGATCGACCGGCTGGGGGATATTATGGCATGCAAACAGGTAAGGAGAATACCCGTAGTGGAAAACAATACACTGGTGGGCATCGTGGCGCTGGGAGACCTGGCCGTGGACAAGCGGTTTGACGTAGAGGCCTCGCAGGCTTTGACAGAGATATCAAAACCGACAAAATGATTTTGGCTCCAGACATGCCAGGATGCGGGCAGAAGAAAACTTTCTTCTGCCCGTTAAACGTTGAGGCCATCATAGGGTTGATTCTGCTGCGCTTTCGTATTAATCAAATAAAGCGATTTATGTCGTTTTTAAATTGGATTGGTGTCCCGTACAGCCTTTACCTCATAAAATAATCGTTACAAATCTAATCGAGTAAATATCGCACATTATCAAATCATCGGATTCCGGCGGCCTCAATATGATATAGCTGGCGCCCACCGCTACAAGCGTACCCGTACGGTCGGTAAGAAGGTTTGTTCCCAGGAGAAACTCAACCCGGACCCTCCTGCCTATCTGCGTTCTCAGGAAGCCTGCCGTAAAAAGCGTATTTTCGACAGTCACCGGGATCTGCATTGCCTGGCCCTGTGTGCCGGGCACGGCGGGAACTCCGGTAGCTGGAGCCGTGGGAACAGCTGAGGCAACAGGAGTTCCCAGAGGTACTCCCGTGGGTAATGTCGGCAGTTGCCGCGGCAATCCGGATGCCATGTCATTTTGCTGTGTAGCGTGAAACAAGTATTGATTGCATGGATACGGCGGATTATTGGGTAGGCCGTAGGATGCCGGCGCTAAGCCTTCTTTATATTGCATTGTGATCATCTCCTTTTTATACCTGGCGTATTGGCTTGGTTATCAGGTCTGGTAGTATAAAGGCGTCGGCTGGTAAAAACAGTGTTCGCCTATCCTGTTGAAAAAACTTCCCGTCCCGTTCCTTGGAAATATGTCCTCGCATACGGGGCTGAAGGGGTTATAATACCAAAGGCATGGTGCCACCGCTGTCAGCACGTTCCCGGCGAGGGCCCAGTCCGCTATATCGTAATGGATCTGCTCAGCGGGTATGTTGTATATGTTCTGCGGGTTTGCCTGGCCGTATACTTCTGTCAGTACGCAGGTGAACTGGAATGGCTGCTCGATTACCCTGCGCAGGCTGCCCTGGTTAACCCGCTGGTATTCGCCGGACGTCGCGTGGACCCTGTTCATGACAACGGTGGCAACCGCCTTCATCCCGACTTCACCTTCGCCGTTGGCTTCACACCTGATAAGCCTCGCAAATACTTCCCTGTCTGTCATCGGTATAATCAACCTCCTTCTTTCATTATATTAACATAACGTGTTATTGGTACATTTAAACGCTATTTAATTAAACTTCTTTAATGAAGTATGAAATATTTCTACAATCGAAATATTTCATATCATATTAAATAAAGGCATTAAAACGAAGCAGGAAATAAACATAGTTAGCTGTATGCTTCGTCGAAACACCTCTAAGGTAATGAAGTTTTTCTACAGACGAAAAACATCATATTAAATAAAGACATTATAAAAGCTGCGAATCAAGGGAAATATAAATGTGTGCGCTGATAGGTGGGAATTACCCGATAAAAGGAGGCGATACTGTGGGTAGACGAAGGAGTTTGATGTCGGAAGAACTTAAGAGCGAGATCGCAAAAGAGCTTGGAGTCTACGGTACGGTAGAGGCTGAAGGCTGGGGGGCCGTTTCTTCCAGGGACTGCGGAAATATTGTCAAGAAAGCTATAGAAAGGGCCGAAAGAAGCCTTGAAGGCAACAAGTAGCCTCTTTGCAAATCAGCGTTGAGGAAGCCGGTTTACGCCGGCTTCTTTTATTTTTGCTTCTTTGCTCAAACTTCGGGCGATGTTTTCAGAGGTACAAGCTTCGGACAAATTTTTTCTTTAATATAAGCTGTTGAAACATGTCTCCATAGATGATATAATTATAGCTGCTAAAATCTGGGGATGTCCGCTATGTCCAGGGCGGCAAAGCCCGATGGACGGGGAAAAGCGGGATTGCCCGGATATATTGCAAACGGTCACTGGCGTGTTTACCCGAAAACATATGAAAAAGTGTTGAAAAAGAGTAGTATAGCTTTGTTGCAAAACTATTACAATTTCTTTACACTTGATTTGGATATGTTGACTGGTAAAAATGCCGGTGATATAATCATCTTGAATTCAGGGGGGTGAAGTCTGCCCTTTCTGATGAAAGATGCA
>JBMNUR010000268.1:0-4303 GCA_050946395.1 Peptococcales bacterium | reverse complement strand
GCAGGTTAGAGCCATCCTCCTTAAAGAAATCTAACATGCAATCCGTGTGCATCTGTGTGTATCCGTGGTTAAATAAAAAAGGACGGACAGAGTAGTCCGCCCCTACTGTTTCTGTAGCTTCTGTAGGTACTGTAGGTACTGTAGATCCGGGCGAAGCCCTAAAGATATTTCTCCAAAATCACTGCAGGGTGTTTTACCTCTACCCCTGTACCGTGAACTATTTGGAGTTTGCACGTACCACAGTCGGTAATAACTAAAGGTACTTGGGCTTCTTTAATATCTTTAAATAAGGGGGCACCTATGGACATCGCTAAGGAATATTTTTCCTTTTTGAAACCATAGGTACCCGATATTCCACAACAGTAACTATCTTCAACAATCAGTTCATCCACAGCCATTTCTTTTAGTAGCTTGGTAGCAGGGACACCGATACCCTGGGCTTTTAAATGACAAGGTACATGATAATAGGCTTTTTTAGCATTCTTTTCTTTATGGTAAAAAGGTAATTTTTCCTCTTCGTCTAAAAGCTCAAATAGATCCCAAACATTTTCCTTAAAGCGGTTATTTTTTTCACCGGGATTAAGATGGCTGTATTCCTCTTTTAAAGCTAAACCGCAACTAGAACAAGTTGTGACGATTTTATAACCCTGGTCAATATATTTAAGAAAAATATCCGTATTTTTTTCGGCTAACTTACTGGCCTCATCCCACAAACCATTACTCACCATAGGTGTTCCACAGCATCCTACGGGTGCTAATTCTACCTGATAATCGCAGGCTTCTAAAATATTTATGGTAGCCTGGATTACTTCCGGCTCATTATAGGAAGCATAACAACCGGTATAATAAAGAACCCTTTTGGCCTTTTCTGCTTTGCTGAGCTTAATTTGCTGTTTTCTGTAGGTAGGAAAATCCCGTTTGGCAATACCAACTATGCCCATGCCTACTTTAGTCAGGGGAAACTGTAGCCCAAAGTTAGCTAGATTGGGCACTTTGCTCGCTATTTTGCCCCACCAAACGTTATGGGCTAAAAACCAATCCCGAAAGTTATCTAAAGGAGCCCCTTTAAGTTTTGCTTTATTTTTTAAATTATAGTAGGAAGGCTTTACCCCATGGGGACATGCAATATCACAGCGTTTACAATTGGTACAATAACTTAAAGCTTCATCTATCTCTAATGGTTCTTGATTACCTCGAGCCAAACGAAGACGTTCTAGTTCTGGGCCTAATTGTTTCGGTCCGGGGAAAGCTAAATGATTCATTACCACAGGACACTGGGTATGACAGGTGCTACACTTCAAGCAATGGTCCAGGTTGGGTTCATTCCCTTTACTCATCAGGCTTCCCTCCTTTAGCTGCTAGTAACCCTGCTTTAAAACCAGAAGCCAGGGCTACACCATTACCGCTTTTTTCTAGGAATGGGTCATAACCGGCTAAAGTTGCTCCAGCTACAAAAACATTGGAGAGGATTACTTCTCCGGTCTGAGAATTGATAGGTTGTAAATTATCATTAACCATAAGACCCGCTTGGGCTAAAGCTTGGGCTTCCAGACTAAAAAAATTCTCTGATAATTGAGCATCAGCTATTTTTACCGGTAAATCAAACACCTGTTCTTTTATGTTATGAGGTGAGACCTTTAGTCCTTCTCCCAAAATACCCCCGGTAGCTAAACAAAAATTTGTACCGCCAATTCTTTTTAACCGACCATTTATTGTACTAATACCTACTTCCGTACATTTCCCATTTAGACAATTGGTATATACTACCGGATGGCCAATAATAAATTCCACACCTTTTTTCTTTAGGTATAACTTAAATTTTTCTGCTAAGCGATACCCCATTACCGATGGTGGTAGGGTAGGTATTTCCATAATGTCACATTGCAGTTGGTCTTCTAAATCGTTAATTACCTCTTGCCCACAAGAAACGCCCAATACAGCAGGAATTAGTACCAACGCTTCCCGGACTCCCACCTTTTTTAACTCAGTTATTAAACGATTACGAATGTCCGGTTTTTCTAAGGTCAAAGCTAAATCATAGCTATTTAACTCTCGATTTTGTTTTAATCTTAAGTCCACCCAGACTGCCTTTACTTTATGACCTAATTGTTTCTCTAGATTTTCCGCGACATAGGCAGGGTAAAAATCAACTAGCTCAGTAATACCTACCACAATTTTTTCTCTTGAATTTAGCACATTTTTACCTGCAGATTGAGGATAAAGGGCAGTAGGTACTAATGCTCCCGCTGCGGTAGGTAAAAGCAGGTTTTCATCTAGAGAACCCCCATAAGGTAATCCCATCGCTTGGCTCGCTTCAAGAAATTTATCGAAAGCTCGAACAATTGCTTTTCGGCCTACCTTGGCATAGGGGTGTTCCGGATTTTCCCCCGTCATTTGCTCCAGGGCTTTGCTCGGGTTAGTAACCGGTCGAGATGAAGTTGTAGGATAATAACCTAAAAAATCTATATAGCCTGAAGCTGAATAAAGGTTACCCATCCCTTGAGCCACTACAAGAGTCTTCTTACCTTCTTCGACCGCAGCTAATGCAGCACTAAACCCAGCTAATCCTGCACCAATTACTACTACATCATAGGTCATGGTTTATCACTATCCAATCGTTCTAAGTTTAATAGCCCCAGATAGATGCCTCGAGTCAACTGGGTTTCTTGGGCTTGTTGCCCCCAAAGAATTGCTTTGCTACCTTTCCACCGTTCTTCGATATGATCTTTTAAAAGCCTATTAGCAATTTCAGCTTTTAAACCTCTGCTTTCATGGTAATAGCCGGTAGCCCGAAAAGTACAAAAAGTACCCTGACAGGGCCCCATACCTAAGCGGGTTAAACGGCGAACATCACTTAGTGAAAAGCGTTCTTTATCTTGTACTGCTTGATCCAGCATTCTCTTGGTAACCATTTCACATTGGCATAAATATTGAGCTGGCTGGGCGTTATTCCTGGGAACAGGGGCATAAATCATTTCCTGATGAGTAATACACGGCTTATCATTACCTAACCTCGGGGCCACCACATCAACGCAAGCTTTAGCCATCAACCGATAAGTTGTTAACTTTCCGCCCACAACAGATAAAAAGCCTTTTAGCCCTGTAAGTTCACTATGGTCAATAAGGGTAAAATCACGAGTAGCTTCCCGACCTACTTCCCCCCCATCAGGTTGATAAAGAGGACGTACTCCGGCAAAAGCTCTAATTAATCGCATATCCCTAAGGCCAGGGATTAGATTTGTTCCTTCTTTTAATAGTTCCAACACTTCCTCCCGGGTAGCTTCATTATCATCAGGGTTATTAGTTAAACGGGAGGTTGTACCAAAAACAGTAACACTACCATGGGGTACAAAAATATCACCATCACCGGGAGGGCGTAAATGATTTAAAACTCGATTGGTAATCCGGTGATTAAAAATAACCAATACACCCTTATCGGGGGAAACTTTAATATTTGCTCCGGCTAAAGCAGCAATTTCCCCGGCCCAAGCCCCACCGGCATTAATGACATAATCACATTCCACAAATTCCTCTTCACCGGTATGCTTATTTTTCAAATAAATTCCACAGACCTTTTTTTCTTCCACTTTAAAACCTACTACTTTAGTATAGGTTTTAACTTGGGCACCAATTTTTGTGGCGGCAAGAGCATTGGCTGCAGCCAAAGTAAAACCATCCACTGCAGCATCAGGTACAAAGTAGGCTTTAACAACATCAGGATTAAGAGCCGGTTCCTCCTGTAAAAGTTCGCCAGGTGAAACTTCCCGAGTGCTTATCCCCGCCCTTTGACAGCCTTCCAGCCAATCACTGACATATGACAAATCATCATTTTTTGTAGCAATAAACATACCACCCATATCTTCAATACAGTCAGGGGCAATCTGTTTTAGAATCATATTTTCCTGGATACATTCTTGGGCAGAATGGAGATCTTTGACCACATACCTGGCCCCACTATGAAGCAGACCATGAAACCGACCGCTGGTACCGGTGGCTAAGTCATTTTGTTCGACCAATAAACACTCTATTCCTCTGAGGGCCAAATCCCTTAAGATACCCGTTCCGGTGGCCCCTCCACCTATAACTACCACCTGAACTCTATTTATCATTAATTAATCATTCCCTTCGCTAAGCGACTTCTTATGCCCAACCTTTGGATCTTTCGACAGCTTTTTGCCAATCCCGATAGAGTTTTTCCGCTGTTTCCTGGGGCATTTGGGGTTCAAATGTGCGGTCTAACTGCCAGGAACATTCGATATCTTTAATATTTTCATACATTCCTATGCCTAATCCGGCTAGATAA
>JBMNUR010000267.1:0-4338 GCA_050946395.1 Peptococcales bacterium | reverse complement strand
TTTTTAAACCATACCCGCTTTAAAAGCTTTATTGCCGGTTCAATATGGTCTATGGGAATTCCCCCGTAGGATAATAAAACTAATGGTTTTTTATTTTCTGAGTCATTCAGAAAATAATTTGAAAGTGGAATAACTTTCACTCCCACCTGTTCTGCTAGACTTCTGATAATTTCCGGACTTTCCTCCGAACATAGCTCCAAAAGAATGTGCAATCCAGTCTCACTTCCTTGCACTTTTACCCTATCTTTCATAATCTTTTCAATAGTTTCGATTAATAATTGATTTTTTCGAGCATAGATTTTTCTTAACCTGCGGATATGCTTTTCCAACATACCTTCCTGCATAAATAAAGCGAGAGCTATTTGTTCAATCTGAGAAGAAGTTTGATTGTATTTCTCTTTTCCCTGCTGATAGAGAGGAAGAATGTTTTCCGGTAAAACCATAAAACTAATTCGTATCGAAGGTAGAAGAATCTTAGAAAAAGTCCCTAAATAAATAACCCGCGAGCCTTTACTTAGTCCCTGTAAGGATGGTACAGGCCGCCCGGAGTATCTTAATTCACTATCATAATCATCTTCAATTATTAATCCCTCTCTAGCATGAGCCCAATTTAGAAGTTGTACCCTTTTGCCAATAGGCATAACTGAGCCCATGGGAAACTGATGAGAAGGGCTGACATAGACGATCTCTGCTTCACTGGCGGCTAAAGAATCAATATTTATGCCATCATCATCTAGCTTAATGGGAATAATACTAAAGCTATGATCTTTGAATATATGGCGGCCATGTTTAAAACCTGGTTCCTCAAAGCCAATCCTTCGAAAGTAAGGCTTTAACATTCCACATAAGATATTCAATAAAGATTGCACGCCAGAACCGATTACTATTTGTTCTGGCTGACAAATTACCCCCCGGGATTGATGAACGTACTTGGTTAATTGAACCCGTAGTTCATATTCCCCCTGGTGGGAACCATAAGTGAGAAAACGTTCGGAATTAGTTAATAAGGCTTTATTTAAAAATTTGCGCCACAGGTTGAAATCAAAGCTTTCCCGATCAATATAATCATTGCGAAAATCATATTCCATAGGCTTAGAAAACTTTTTTTCCCTTTGGACTTCTTCGATAACCAGCTTATTTGTGGCTGCGAACATGTTGTTGGCAATGTTGTTAACAAAATATCCGGATTTTGGCTTACTATCTATATAACCTTCTACCAATAATTGATGATATGTTGTTTCAACAGTTGTTCTGCTTATTTTTAGGTATTCAGCCAACCTCCGAATAGAAGGCAATTTTGTCTGAGGTTCTATGCGTCCGGCAGTAATTTCACCTTTTATATAATCATATAACTGCAAATAAATAGGCGTAGCACTATCTTTGATAATTGGGCAAGAAAACTCCAGCATCTTTACATCCCCCTCATCTGACCCCTTTGTTTATTTTAAATCTGTCACTTTTCATATGGTCAATCCTATTATAAATTATACCTAGTGATGATTAGTTATTCAATAAGTCTTGGCGCCTAGACGAAAGCATTAGGAGGAAAAAGATGAACAAAAATCGCACCAAAAAAATAACCTTTGGCGGCCTCATGATAGCCTTGGTTTTTGTTACAACCTTTAGTATAAAAATCCCCGTACCTTTTACCCAAGGGTATATCCATGCCGGAGATAGTATGATTTTTATTGCAGCTATTCTTCTAGGATGGAAATATGGTGCTCTGGCCGGAGGTGTGGGTTCTGCACTTGCAGACTTGGTAGGTGGCTATGCTAATTGGATTCTACCTACATTAATTATTAAAACTATCATGGGTGCTTTAGTGGGTTGGATTGCCAAAGATATAGACGTAAGAAATAATAACACGAAACTTATCTTGAGCGTATTTATGGCTTTCTTCTGGTTAGGCCTTACTAGTATCTTAAGAAATGTAATTGCCAAATCAATAACTGCTTCCTCTAGCCATCTGTTAGGGGAAATTGATGGTATTAATACCATGGAAGAATTACTAATACTTGGTCAAAAAGTCCAAGACCAACTTTTTTGGGCAAGTATCCTAATTCCGGTAGTAATCTTTTTACTTTCTATCTATCTAACCCGTATTGATAAAAGACTTTTTACAATGGATCAGCTTTTAGGTATGTTAATTGCGGGTTTATGGATGGTAACCGGGTATTATGTTGCTGCGGGTATTATGTATGGAAGCTTTATTGTACCGATTTTTAGTATTCCTTGGAATATTGTCCAGTTCACCATTGGTTTAGTTATAGCATATTTTATAATTTTTGCCCTTAAGAAAACGCCCATCATAAAACACCTGGAAGACATTTAAGAGGCTCCCCTGCGGGAGCCTCTTAAATGTAGACAAACTCCATATTTATCAACAGGCTTAAAGGCTCCCCTGCGAGAGCCTTTATGTTCTAATTTTTACCCCAATTTTTAAAGAAAAAACCTCTTAGTAAAACTGGGATAACAATAATGAAAAGAGAAGCATAGCCGATATATCCATATCCCTTGGCTACCAATGGAATTAATCCTAGCAAAGCAATAGCCCAGGTAATAATTACATAAATTCCGGAAGCAATAATATTTTTCTTTCTGTCCCCTTGGCTATCACTTCTTGAATCCCAAAAAGTTACTACCCGCTTAGCACCGCCATAAATAAGGTTTACACCTGTGGTGATAACCCCTAGCAAGATCAGAAGTGAGATAACTAATTCCATCCAACCTGCGCCAACACCATGTCTCAAAACATAAAGAATAGGAATGGTTTCAGGTAAAACTTCTGGGAAGAAACCTAAGAGAACAATAGTAGTTAATGATAACATGGAAGTATTAATAATAAATCCGTATAATGATGCTTTGTATACATCACGTCTATCTTTCAATACATCCGAAACTGCTACATAAGCACCAACTACGGCAGTCTGGAATCCTGCATAAACAATAGCATTCCAAAGTGCCGGCCAAAAGCCGTGAGGACTAGGAGCTGCTTTTAATGTAGCCATAATTTGCGGCATTCCTTTAATTAAATTAGCTCCGTAAATGACTAATAGACCAACAATAATGAGTACACCTAAAAGAGAAGCGGCTTTTCTAATAATATCAGCACCATAAATAGTTAAGAAAAAGATACAAATTGCAATAATAATGGTATTTAAAATATATGGTGTCCCGATAGTTGATTCAAGAGTAGAACCACCTGTAGCAAAAGCAATAGCAGTTGCAGTAAGTAAGATTAAATTGTAGATAATTTCAAAAAGATTAGCAAAAATCTTTTCATAAGGCTTATACATTTCATTTGCCCAGTGGCGATAATCATAAGTTTTTTTAGCTAAAGCAAGGTCCCAGGAAAAGTAGAAAACCACAGCCATTATACCCACGGCAATTAGGGGTGTAAAAAGAGCGTACCAACCAAAGGTATTATAAAACTGCACTGCCTGCCTTCCAGAGGCAAACCCTCCACCGAAGTGGGTGGTAAACCAAACAAAGGCTACCGCCATGGAAGCGGAAAAAAATGATTTGTTCATAGTCAACTCTCCCTCATTTGTAATCAGGATTTTTTAGCTTTCCATCTTGGGTGTTAGTTTTTGGTAATCTTGTTATATATTAATTATTACAATAATAACACTAATCTATAACAGTTTCTATAGGGTTTTTATTTATACATACTATTTGTTTCTTTTATATAAAAAGGATGGAGTCTTTGATATTAAAACTCAAATACTCCATCCTCTTGTAAATACTGACTATTATTTTTCTTCTTCGATTGTTAATTTTAACATTTTGTCCCCTTGACGAATATCATCTACAACTTCAAGACCCTCAATTACTTTCCCAAAAACTGTATGGTTACCATCTAAATGTGGTTGGGGACTGTGGCAAATAAAGAACTGGCTGCCACCTGTATCTCTTCCAGCATGTGCCATTGATAAACTTCCCCGTAAATGTTTATTAGGGTTATTTTTTACTTCGCATTTAATGGTATAGCCAGGCCCCCCCATACCGTTTCCGTAAGGACAACCACCTTGGATAACAAAATTAGGAATCACCCGGTGAAAAGTAAGTCCATCGTAAAAACCTTCTTTGATTAATTTCTCAAAATTAGCTACTGTTCCTGGTGCATCTTTTTCAAAGAGTTCAATTACCATCTTACCCTTTTCTGTTTCAATAATTGCTTTTTTCAATTGCTCTTCCTCCAATTTTAATTTTTAATCACAGATGAACACAAATAAAATTGTGGGGGCATAGCCCCCTATCATCGTGAGTGTAGCACCGCGATCTCCGAGGGTTGGTGTAGTAATCCCGCCTTTACTTGATTATCTTCACAACCGGGAT
>JBMNUR010000266.1:0-4430 GCA_050946395.1 Peptococcales bacterium | reverse complement strand
GCGTTATTAAAGATAATCACAGGATTCAAGTGGGCGAGGAATTTATCACGGCAGAATACATCATCATCGCCACAGGATCCGAAGTAAAATCTCTCCCCATTCCTGTGGATGGGGGAATGAAGATGCTTACCAGTAATGAAGCATTAAGTCTGGAGGAAATACCGAAGTCCATCGCCGTAATAGGCGGAGGCGTTATCGGCATAGAATTCGCATATTTTCTGGCTTGCGCAGGAAGCAAGGTCACCGTGATCGAGTTCCTTGACCGCATACTGCCCATGGTAGATGAAGAGATCACCAACCAGGTGGCATACATGCTGCAGGAACTGGGCGTAGAGATCCATACCAGCGCCAGAGTTACCGAAGTGACGGCTGACGCAGTGATCTTTGAGAAAGACGGCTCTGTTTTGAAACAGAAAACGGATTGTGTTCTTATGGCTGTTGGAAGGGCTCCCAATCTCGCCGGCGTCCCCTGCGAAGCCCTGGGGATCGAAACAGCAAGAGGAGCTATTGTTACCGATGACACACTGAGAACCTCCGTGGACAATATTTATGCCATCGGAGACGTAAACGGAAAAGCCATGTTGGCTCATGTGGCCTCGATGGAGGCAGCGGTAGCTGTAAAAAATATCTGTGGCAAATCCGCTCACATGGACTACGACAAAGTACCCAGCGCCATATATGTGAATCCGGAAATTGCTTCCGTAGGTTTGACTGAGGCCCAGGCCCGGAGCAAATATGGGGAGGTAAAAGTCGGGAGGTTCCCGCTTTTCGCCAGCGGAAAAGCCAAGGTGGAAGGTGAAGAAAAAGGCCTGGTCAAGGTGATCGTGGAGCCCAAATTCAACGAGATCCTGGGGATCCATCTCTATTGCGTCCATGCGACGGAAATGATCGCGGAAGCCGTTGCTGCCATGAAGCTGGAAGGAACAGCCGAAGAGATGACCATGGTGATCCACCCGCATCCCACGGTTTCGGAAGCCCTCATGGAGGCTTTTGAAGCTGCGGTGGACAAGGCGGTCCACTTCCTATAGCCAATGGAAGGACTTTCGTGAAAAGTGACAGGATGGCACATAAGAATGTCCCGTGAATCCAAATGTCACACGCTGTGTCATCTTATTAAAGTAAATTCTGGTATACACCGGGAGAAGAGGAATGAAGACTATTTGTTAAAAGGCAGCCACATGAAATTTCATTATGATAATTATTTGGCACAATAATTGCAAAAAAAAGGATGTAACCGGAGTAATCCGGTGAATCATAGCATGATTAATTTGTCTAAGAAGCAAAGGAGAGAGAAAAGGAGAGAGAAGATGATTAGCAAAAAAAGGATTGCGTTACTGGTGACACTGATAATGGCTCTGACAATGGGACTGGCCGGTTGTGGCGGCGGCTCCGGAGATGAGAGCGGTAATGATGTGGCAGGAAACGATCAAGTCTATGAAATGAAGATCAGTCATCTGACAACTGAGATCGACCCGTTGCACATTGGGTATGTATACCTAAAGGAGTTACTAGACGAAAGAACTGATGGAAGAATAAAAGTCACTATTTATGGTAACAAACAGTTAGCAAACTCGGATAGAGAACAAGCAGAAATGGTACAACAAGGTCTTGCTGAGTTAGGAACAACACCGGCATTTACAGTAGCAGCATTAAACGCTGATTTAAAGGAATGGTTTATTTATGATTATCCGTATTTGATGCCGAATTCGGAAACCCTTTATAGTTTTACGGATGGTCCGATAGGTGATGAAATGAGAGCTGAGGCTGAGGAAAAGCTTGGCGTTAGAGTTTATCCCGGATTCCATATCGGCTGGGTTAAGATTTCATCCAATAAGAGCCCAATTGTAGACCCTGCAGCACTAGCAGGTCTGAAAATCAGAACAACAAGTTCAGAGATGTATATAGCATTTGTAAAGGCGTTGGGAGCAAATCCGACACCAGTTAACTACGGAGAACTCTTTACGGCCTTACAGCAGGGAACAGTAGATGGAATGATGACTACAACATCATTGTATCAGTCAGACAGATTCTATGAAGTCCAGGATTATATGGGAAGTGTCGATCCTTTCACCATATTCCATATTCCTTTAGTTAATGGAGATTGGTACAACAGCCTTCCAGATGACTTGAAAGTAATATTTGATGAATGCATGGTAGAGTACATCGACAAGATGCGTGAGCTAGAAGATGAAAAAGAGCTTACGGCAAAAGAGTTCTTAGCTAGTGATGGAGGAATGGTAGTCACGGAATATACAGCAGAACAAAAGCAGAAGTTTGTTGATATAGGCTTACAAGTTGTTCAAGAAAATGCAAGTATAGCAGGCGAGGATTTTGTAAAACGCGTGCAAGAATCCTTGTCGAAATAATTCTTTGTGATTTGGATGGTTGCAGGCTGACCTCATGGAATATCTGCAACCATCTTTATCTCACTATTAAAGAAGAAGGTGTCCGTTTTCAAGTATTAGCGTATGAGGACAATATACAGAAAGAAGGTTAGAGACTTGAATAGAATAAAAAGCTTTCTATATAACTTAGAAAGAAATATGTGTGTATTGTTACTGTCTGTAATATTGATTATTCTAACAATACAAGTATGTGGAAGATATGTCTTTAACAACACGCCAGAGTGGTCAGAAGAGTTAGCGAGATATTTGTTTATTTGGCTCATATTTTGGGGTGCAAGTTATGCTGCACAACAGAATGCTCATATCCGAATAGAGTCTTTTAATAACGTATGGCCTCGATTTATGCGTAAGGGTGTTGCTATAGCCGGTGAGTTGTTATGGATTGCGTTTAATTTAGTAATCTTATATGAAAGTGCAAAATATACCTATGCGGTATTTGATTCTCATCAAATATCCGTCGCAATTAAGATAGGTATGGGATGGGCTTATTTAGGAATTCCGCTTGGATATGCACTAATGACTATGAGAATACTTATCAATTTAATTAGCAAGAAGTTTATCAGCAATAATACGGCTGTTATTGAAAATCAATAACAAATTAGTAAGTTAGGAGGGCAAAATTTTGGAACAAGGGATTTTTATTTTCGTCGTATTTTTCATTGCCTTATTTATGAATATTCCTGTAGCATTTTCATTAGGTATTGCTTCAGTTGCAACAATAATATTTTTTGATACATTGCCTTTAGGCTATGTGATACAGGCTTTTTTCTCATCAGGTGATTCTTTTCCCTTATTAGCCGTACCCTTTTTCATCTTGGCCGGAGATATTATGATGCAAGGAGGTATCTCCTCAAGATTAATAAACTTCTGTAAAAGTCTAATGGGTACAAAAAGAGGAGGTCTCGGTGTAATCACAGTTTTTGCAAGTATGATATTTGCATCGATATCCGGATCAGGACCTGCAACAGTAGCAGCTATCGGAGGATTGTTGATTCCAGCGATGATTAATGAGGGCTATGATAGAGGGTACGCGTGCTCATTAGGAGCAACAGCTGGAGCCTTGGGACCCATCGTTCCACCAAGTATAAGTTTTGTAGTATACGGTGTAATTGCACAAGTATCTATCACAGAACTGTTCATTGCAGGTGTTGTGCCGGGAACTTTAATGGCCATTGCATTAGTAATATTTGTAAAAATAACTTCAAATAAGCACGAGTTTGGAGTTGTAAGAGAAAAGGCGACATTCAGAGAGAAGATTGTAGCATTTAAAGAAGCCATATGGGCATTAATGGTTCCAGTTATAATACTTGGGGGGATATATGGGGGAATAATTACTCCTACGGAAGCAGCTATTATAGCTTGTGTGTACGGTATCATTGTGGGGCTGTTTATATACAAAGAAATTACACTCAAAGACCTTCCAAATATATTCGCTAAAAGTGCGCTTACATCGGGTACGGTATTAGTGCTCATCGGATGTGCCACTGCTTTCGGACGAATATTGGCAGTACAGCATATCCCGACGATGATAGCTGAGGCCATATTAGGACTGACAGATAGTAAAATATTAATTCTTTTGTTGATAAATGTGGTGTTGTTTATAACAGGAATGTTTATGGAAACATTAGCAGCTATCGTAATTCTGGGACCATTACTGCTTTCTGTAGTAAACCCATTAGGAATTAATCCAGTACACTTTGGTATGATAATGGTTCTTAATCTAGTTATTGGGCAATGTACGCCTCCGGTTGGCGTTAACCTTTATGTAGCTGCTAGAGTAGGTAGCATAAAATTTGAAAGAATGTTTAAATGGTTAATTCCCTTAATTATTGTGTTACTCGTAGTACAGATGCTTATCACATTTATACCAGGATTATCTTTAGTTTTGGTAGATTTATTAACTTAAACTTCGCACTTGTAAAAGTGCCTATGCACCTTGAAAATTCAATACTATAGGGCAATAAAACAGCCGGAATAATAGCAAAAGTCCTCCATTTTTGGTATAATTGAGTTACCAGAAACAAT
>JBMNUR010000265.1:0-4432 GCA_050946395.1 Peptococcales bacterium | reverse complement strand
AGGAATAATTCTAAAAAAATTAATCTTTAAATTAATAATACTATTAATAGATTTAATTCTTACTAAATAAAGAATCATAAATGAAATCATATTTGAAACTGCAACACCCCATATTGAAAGCATTGGTATTAATATCAAAGATAAAATCAGATTACTTGCTGCAGCTACAATGGTTGTAGTAAAAGCCTGTTTAGTTTTCATGGATGCAGTATAAACTGTTCCTAAAAATGTCGCTAGAGAATTAAAAGAACTCCCTAATATCAAAATAGGCACAAATTTCCACGCATTCTCAAAATCTCCTCTTATTGTTAGTACATTATAAATCTTAATAACTGGTAATAAACATGCAGCGATTGAAACGGTGAATATTGTAAATCTCATTAGTCCTAAACTAAAAAATTCATCTCTATCTTCTGAATTATATTCCTTTATGATGTTTTCTGTCCAGGCCTTTAAAAAAATCGCATTCACAATTGCAATTAAATTAGGAAATTTATTTGCTACAGCTAATATACCATTATCTGCAACCCCATGGTAATAAAGAAGTATATATTTCGCTAATAGCCCGATTACCCACCAGGCGATTTGATTTGGTATTAAGGGAATCCCGAACTTTAGTTGCCTACTAATTTCAATCTTAGATAGTCTTTTTAAATCAAAGTAGCGCCAAACTTTAGTCCTCAATACCATAAAAATTGTTATGACTAAAGATCCTGCTATAGATGAAATCAGTAAAGCTTCTCCACCTAATCCGATTTTTACGAGTAAAAATATATTTAGGGTAGCGTGTACAACAGTTGAAATTACTCCTGTAACAGCATATTCTATAGTTCTTTGTAATCCTCTTAAAACTTGTTGTAAAAAAATACCCATGTACGTTACTAAAAAATAAGCTAAGAATAGTACCCCATAGTTAAAGTTAAGTTTGTATAATAATGGTAAATACAAAACTACAAAAACTAAAACTCCTGTTGCAAATATTACTAATGAATTTGTAATAGTTTTTTTTCTCTCTTCATCAGTGTTATCTGTCATCAAAAATCTAAAAACAGATTCAGTAACTTGCATTGTGAAAATAGGTGCTATTAAAGGTAAAGTACTCATTAATATATCAACAGTACCGTAGTCTGCACTTGTTAAATATGCAGTATATAGAGGCAGAAGAACAAATCCTAAAAGCTTCGATGCAAAATTACCTATAAAATAAATAATTGTCGTCTTGATAACTCTATCACTTCTGCTCATTTTTACTTCTACCTTTTCTAATAAGAGAACGTACTAAACCATAGGGCTTAACTAGCTTTTTATAGAATTCAAAACCACTACAGTAAAACTCTGCGATTTCATCCAAAGGTTTTGTTTCATCAGCTAAGTCTTTAAGTAACTCATTATAAAATACTGGTTTAATTGGATTTTCTGGATATTGTACAGTCCAATATTCAATGCATTCCTTTTGATCTAATTCTATCTTATTATCTTTTTTTAATATTCCAAGAAGGTTTTCACCTGCTTCAGTCATTGCAATAACCATTGATACTCCTTCTTTGTCATCTTTGTATCTAGGCCCCCAATAATCTCCTATTCTTATATCAGCTGATGAACTCGTTCTAAAATTACATTCATAACAAGCTTCCATATTGCTATGCCTTAATAGAAAAAATCTATAAAATAAATCTTTACTTTCATTGCTTACATAAGATTTGTTATCGCCTTCTACTTTTATAAATTTATCTCTCCAGCCTTTAGACTTATCTCTAAATCTTACATCTGGTGATTCTCCGTAGCCATATTTTTCGGAGCCTTCTTTTATATATTTGCTCCAAAGGTTTTGACTTGGAACTCCATGACATATTAGGTCCACTAAAATATAATCTTCTCTTCTATTTTTTGATTTTAATAAAAGGTCAATACCTGCAATTTGACATGGCGTTCCAAAAACAACAGCTTTATTAGTATCATTAATAACATCATTAAACGCTTCCTCCGTACTACTTTGCAAATATTTAGATCCTTTAAATGCATTTAATGAACTTAAATCACCAGCCTTTGCTATTCTATGAACTGCTTCACGTTTTTCTTTATCATAGATACATCCAACAACGTCATAGCCTGCAATAGAAAGAGCTTTTGAAATCTCGTAACCTGCTCCTCCTGAAGCGGTAGTATTTAATGTTTTTTCATCTAATGATTTTAACATGTACAGATTATGATTATCTTTATCGATATCAACTGATCTATTTCCACTAAAAGGACAGACGGTCTTGCACTTCTTACAACGAATACACTTATCTTGATCTATGAAGGATTTCAAAAACCCTTTTTCATCCCTTTTAATTTCTATTGCATTTGTTGGACATATAATTGAACATGCGCCACAACCGCAGCATGTGTTAGTAATTTTATAATCATAAGGAGTCTCATCTTTTGTCGCTTTACTTAAAGCATTTTCCAAATAGGCTTTTGATTCATTTCTTTTAAATTCTAGCTGTTTATTGGCATTAGTATAATCGCAAACTAGTGGATTAGAAGATATAACTTTGGTATCCTTAACTAATCTATCTTCTAATTCTAATAATTTAAGTATATTGTAAATCCTAGAGTTTTGATTATTTCCATCCTTACTGGAAAACCTTTCATAGGTATAAAATGGTTTATTATAAATTATAGAAAATGTTGTACCATGGAAGGAATCTGTACAAATCATCGATGCATTCTTAACCAAGTTTAAAAACTCACCAGGTCCTACTCCATCCGCCACATCATGACCTCTCTCATAGTCAGGGCTAAAAACAGGTATGATTTTTAGAGGAATATTAGTTTTTTTACTTAGCTCATATGCGTGAGACCAGTTATCTTTATTTGTCCCTAAAAAATAGCATAGTATATATGGATTGTTTTCATTTTTAGGTATAGCCATTGTATCCCACTCATCTGCTGTTAAAAGTAATGTAGGGTCTAAAACAACTTTGGCTTCCTTATTACATATTTCTTTTATTAATTTTGCACCTTGGGCCTCACGAACTGAAAGGTGTTCAAACCTGCTTATATTCTCTGCCATCCGATTTTTTACGTATGGATCTTCTATCTTTGATAATCCTATACTTGGAGCATAGGCAATCATTTTTTGAGGGCGTTCTACAAAACTTAAAAAATACTTATCATTAAAAATTGAAGGCGCCCAAATTTGATCACTTCCACATACAAATGCATCATATTTTTCATTTAGCAAAAATAAATCTGAGTCAGTTTTGCACTTCTCAGTTAAGCTAATATTTTTATTTAAGAAATTAACAAATGCTTTTTCTCTATCTTGATCAATAATTGATTTGCTTTTTCTATTTTTAATTTTTTTCTTAATTTTAGCTGTATAATGATTAATATTTTTATAATCTATTAATGTAACTAATTTAGCATGAGGTATATAATTAACTACGTCTACCTGGTACCCTAGTTTTTTCATGGTAAAAGTAGAAGCTGTTACTTGTAAGGAAGTACCGAAATTATGATACTGCGACCATGTCATTAAAGCTACTTTTTTCATACTATGACCCCTTTATTTTTTTCTTAACGTTTACTATAAATTGAGTCCCTTTAGGCCCAATTATGTTTTGTATTTTATTCTTTAATTTATCATTTTTAGTGTGCCATGATCCTGAAAAATGATGAATTGTATAAGTTTGACTTGTTGATGTTATCTTCCCCGTTTTCCAATCCTTAGCGCAAAACACTTCAAATGGGTATATATTTAATCCTTCTTCAAGAACTTGATGTTCATCTTTAGGTTTCCAGCCATATTTGTTGATTGTAAGTTCAGTAATCATTTGGGTATTAGGTGTTTTATCAAAACTACCATCTGGCAGAATAAACTTCTTATCGTCATAATCATTTAAAAGATCTTCTATCCATTGATGTCCCTTCACTGCAGCCATAGTTCCGGTTACACACATCTGATCATTTTCACAACCTGTAAATGCTGGGTGCTCTAAAAACTGATCTAAAGACTTTAACACCTCAACATCTGTATCCATATAGATACCACCATGATTATACAAAGCATATAGCCTTACATAATCTGTAACGAAAGCATATTTTTTTGATTCATATGCTTCTTTAACGTATTGATTACAATTTATATCAAAAGTATCTTCATTCCACAAAATCAGTTCATAATCAGGTAAATACTTTTTCCATGAGTTTATACAATTTACTGCTAGTTCCGGCATTTGACCTCTGCCAAACCAGCAGTAGTGAATTTTTTTTGGTATCATATTAAATTCTCCTTTAAATCTATTTTAATTGTCGTCGCTCATTTGCTGAGGTATTTACTATTTTATCTGTAAGCGTCTAATAGAACAGGACGTAAAACTAAAATATATCCCGTTTCGTCCTGCTAAGCCATTCATCAAATGCATAAGATATTTCAGCTCTAAAT
>JBMNUR010000264.1:0-4438 GCA_050946395.1 Peptococcales bacterium | reverse complement strand
CCACTTCCGCTCCCGCCGCGCTTAAACGAACTGGATATCCTCCTGGTAAACCATTGGGTGCTGGAGAATGGGTTACTTGTCCTGTATCATTAATGATATGCAAAATGTTTTTAACAGCTGAAGCTGCAACTAAAGACTGACCTGTACGACCAGCGGGCCTTTTTGCTATTTTGGGAATTTCCGCTAAAACCTCATCTAGACTGAAGTCTTTTGTAACATCATTACCGGCTACAATTATTTTGAGATAATAGGGTGCTCCCCCTGAATTGCCCCAACGTGCAACTTGGAAGTTAATATAATGGGGACAAACCATTTGTAATGTTACGTTGTTAATTGGTACTCCCAGCTTATCGCTAACTACTTTTTGTATAGGTGGTACAATATTATCTATGTTGCCTATGCCAATCGTGGGGGCTAAACCTACCTTTCCTAAAGCACAGTTAGTTGCATCTGGGAAAGATGAGTTAACAACATGTGTTTTAATACCTGACTTTTTAACAGCTTGCATTAGTTTATAGGTTAAGGTTAAATGCATTGGTAACCATGGACCTAGACGTGCTTCCAAGATTTTATCAAAAGTTTCTTTAGGCAATTCAGTAATAACCCACCAGGACTGTAAAGTTGTCGAATTATAGATAACATCAGGACGTAATTCCGCTAGTTGTTCAGCTGTTTTATCTGTGTCATATAAATCTATTTTTACGAAACTGATTTTAGGGTCATACCCCATCTGAACTGCTCCAAACAATGCATTGTTAACCTTTTCAATACCCGATTTTTCATTTATATCGGCAGCTATTATTTCGAAAGAACTTTGACTACGTGCTAAAAATTCTAAAGCCCAACCTCCAAGATCACCTAAGCCTACTATCATAATCTTTTTATTCATCTTAATTCCTCCTAGTTTTTTTATAAGATATAAAGTGAATCAACCTATCTGGCATGCCAGTGTTTGTTAAAAAGCAACATTCCAAAGTATGGTAGGAATGTTGGTCTTGCAATTTATTATCTATATCAACTTTTCGTAGTTTTTATAAAGCAAATAGTGTTTTATATTAAATTAAATTGTCCTGTTCCATAAGGGTTAAGTCAATTCCTACATCCTTGGCCATTGCCCTTCGATAAATTTCATCAGCCAAAGCCATATCGATTAAAGCCATCCCATGATTGATTGCCATTATTTTTTCGGAATCATTTTCACGACCTGGTTTTTCACCGATTACTACCTCCCCTAGTTGAGCATAAAGTTTAGGTAATCCGTCAACAAATGCTCCATTATGAGACTGATAGTACTTTGTCTGTTCCCAATCATCTGTTATAAATTTGTCCATTGCAAGTAGTGCATTTCCATGCCAGGCCCTACTACTTTCTAAGCCAAAACCCATAACTCCAGGTTTAAGCCATTCTGAACGTACAATGGGGTTTTCTAATTTCTGTGTTGCTGTTAGAACTACGTCTGATTCTTTGACTGCCTTTTCAAGATTATTTATACCTTTAACCTCAATCCTTAATTTCGGAGACATCTGTTCGATATAGGTTTGCATAACCTGTTCTTTGATATCGTACACTTGAACTAATTTTAGATTTGGCACTACCTTTTGTAGCATTTTCGCATTCATTTTACCCTGAACCCCTGCGCCAATGATAGTCACAACTTCTGCATCTTGCCTGACGCAATATTTAGCTGTAACAGCTGTAACCGCTGCAGTACGAACAGCTGTAATCCAGCGACAATCCATAAGTGCAATTGGCATACCAGTTTCTGGGTCATTTAGGATAAGCAGACCCGCTATTTGAGGAAGATTATATTTATAGTTTTCGGGATAACCACAAACCCACTTAATACCACAAACATCTTTATCTTTAATCCAAGCAGGCATAGCATGTATAAAAGTCATATGACGTGTATGAATGCCCGGCTTAGGTGGATTTTCTACAAACTTTTTACCATGAGAAGCTAAAGCCCCCTCAACCACATCGATGATTTCATTGTCACTTATGCCCAAACCCATTACCTCTTCTTGCGTAAGATATCTAAAAGCTACCTTTTCCATAAGTAAACACTCCTTATTTTTTGAAATATTTTCTTTAATTAAATAATATCTCTCTTTTAGGGGTAATTTCAGTGTTCGAAGTGCATATAGTTTTCCTAATAATTCTTTATTTTGTAAATCTGGTGCACAGTGAGTCAACTTAAATTAACATTTATACTTAAACTAAACAAACACACTTGAAAGGTCGGGTTATTATAATGCATGGAAATGACTATAGTGTTTTCGATATAATGGGACCAATAATGATTGGACCCTCAAGTTCTCATACATGTGGACCAGTACGTATTGGCCTACTTGCTGGACAATTATGCGACTACCAACCGAAAACTATTCATATTTCAATGCACGGCGTGCTTGCTTGTACGTACACAGCTCATAAAACCGATGCCGCCCTTATTGCCGGAATGCTAGGTCTTAAAATTGATGATGAACAAATTCCTAATGCATTATGTCTTGCTAGAAATAAAGGTATCAAAGTTACTTTTGAAAAAACCGTATTACAAAATGCTCACCCTAATACAGTTGTTATAAAATTCACAGATCAAGTGGATAAAAAATTTGAAATTAGAGCGTGTACTATAGGTGGTGGAAATATAATTCTTGAAGAAATAAATGGTTATAAAGTAGATTTAGATGGGAAGGGAAACTATCTAATCGCCATCCTAAGAAATGAAGAAGAAAAGATGTTTAAAGAAAAGATAATAGAACTTTTGGGAAAAGACATGCTGAATTATAGTTATTATAGGACAAATCATTTGTTCGTATATAAAATAGAAACCACCAATAAATTAAATATAAATACACTGAAAAAAATCCAAAGCTTTACCTTTAAAAAAGAAGTATACATGATTAATGGAATTATACCGAGTACTAATAAGAACATTCACTTTTTTAATTCTGTACAAGAATTAGTGGAAACATCTCAAAAAAACAACTGTTTAATTAGTGACACAGTATTGAGATATGAATCACTTAAGTCAAATAGCAATACTACTATGGTTTTTAAGGAAATGGAAAATATCTACGATATAATGGAAGTAGCAATTTTTAAAGGAATAGAAAAGGAAAATAAGTTGCTAGGAAATCTTTTTGCTAATAATGCAAAAAAAATTAATAATTTTCAAAATGAATCCAAAAGTCTATGTGGAAGTGGTATGAGTAAAGTTATTCGTAATGCGTTGGCTGTGATGGAAGTGAATAGTTCCATGGGTAAAATAGCCGCATGTCCTACCGCGGGTTCATGTGGCACTATACCTGCAGCTCTTACAGTTTGTAAGGAAAAAGGCATTACTAAAAATAAAATTGTTCAAGCTTTTTTCACAGGTGCCGGTATAGGTATGGTTATAGCTAAAAATGCTTCTATTTCTGGTGGAATAAGTGGATGTCAGGCTGAAATTGGTTCCGCATCAGCTATGGCAGCTGCTATTCTTACTGAGGTCTTTGGGGGAGATTATGCTCAGATTGATAGTGCGGTAGCTTTAACTCTCGGCAACATGTTAGGCTTAGTCTGTGACCCAGCAGCGGGTATGGTAGAAATCCCCTGCATTCAAAGAAATACCATTGCTGCACTTAATGCAATCTGCTGTGCCGAAATGGCTTTAGCAGGAGTTAATAGTATAATACCCGCCGATGAAATGATTGGAGCGATGAAAGAAGTGGGAAGAATTATGCCCCCTTCATTAAAATGCACTTTAGAAGCCGGCATATCAAACACACCGACTGCCAGAAAAATTGAGCAATCATTAGGTAAGTTCGCTAATAATTATAGCTAAATATAATGCTAATATATCTTTAAAGTTTTTAATATCTATCTCACAAATTCTAGATATTTTATTTAGCCTTTGTGAGAGAGTATTTCTATGAATATATAATCTTTTTGAAGCTTCTATTTGATTAAATCCTGATTCACACCAAACGCGTATTGTTTCGGAAAGAACTTGCCATTCAGCTTCACTTTTTAATTTATTCAGGGCATTCGTCATAAAAATACTAGAAGCCTCTTTTTTAACATTTAATAACAACATTTCTATTCTATAGTCATTGCTTACATGTATTTGCGGTGTATCACAGATTTTTTTACCAATTTCGAGTGCCTGCCACGCATCTTTATATGATTTGCTTAATTCGGTAATGTTTTGTGCAAATGAGCCAATTCCAATGGATACCATAACTCCGTTTTCCTTAAGCCTTTCGATTACCTCACTACATCTTTTATAAATATCCTCACGAGTTTTATCCAAATTGAAACTATAATCTAAACTGTGAAGGACAATAAATTTATCCTTTTCTAAAGGGGTAACAATATCGTTTGGATTTCTAAACACAAGTTTTATTTTATTAAGGATTTCCAATTTTAGCGACTGTATGGTTAGTTCTAAAGAATA
>JBMNUR010000263.1:0-4483 GCA_050946395.1 Peptococcales bacterium | reverse complement strand
AGCAGCTGAAGCTATAGGAATTGAAATTCCAGATAGTGTTCTAAAAAAAGCTCAAGAGATTATAAAATAGTAGGTGATCATCAGTGGAAATGTTACTTTTGGAAACTCTTCAACAGGGTTTAATATATAGTCTTGTAGTTATAGGAATTTATTTAAGTTTTCGTATACTGGATTATGCTGATTTATCAGTAGATGGTACACTTCCTCTAGGGGCGGCAATTGCCGCCACTATGATTACTGCCGGAGTTAACCCCTGGTTTGCAACTTTAGCTGCAACCTTAGGAGGGGGGATAGCCGGTTTATGTACGGGGTTTTTGCATACCAAGTTTAATATCAATCCACTCCTAACCGGAATTTTAACTATGACTGGTCTCTACTCAGTAAATTTACAAATAATGGGGAGAGCTAACATTCCTTTACTGGGAAAACCGGTAATCTTTACTACACTAAGTAATATGAATGAAAACATTTTTACCATTATATTATTAATAACATTAGTAACACTAGTTGTTGGATTACTTTATAAATTTTTAGGTACAGAGATTGGCCTTTCTTTGCGAGCAACCGGAAACAATCCTCAAATGATTACCTGCCTTGGAGTAAATACTGATGCCATGAAATTATTGGGACTGTCTATTGCAAATGCCCTAGTTTCTCTAAGTGGTGCCTTGCTTTCACAAAATCAAGGTTTTGCAGATGTGGGTATGGGCATCGGCACCATTATTGGTGGCCTAGCTTCTTTAATAATTGGTGAAGTCTTAATTAATAATGGTGGAATTTTAAAAAGCTTACTAGCCGCAATCCTAGGTTCAATTATTTTCCGATTAGTAATAACCACTGTTCTACTGATAGGTTTACCTGCAACATTTTTAAAATTAATGACAGCTCTAATTGTAATTATCGCCTTAGCAACACCGGATATTAAGCGAAAAATCTCACTCAGAAAGGAATATCAGACCTATGTTAACCATTAATAGTATTACTAAAAGATTCCATCCTGAAACTGTAAATGAAAAAATCGCCCTAAACAATGTAACATTACATTTAAAGGCCGGTGATTTCGTAACTATTATTGGTAGTAATGGAGCAGGAAAAAGCACTTTAATGAATGCAATTTCAGGAGCAATAAAAGTTGACCAAGGAAGTATTGTTATTAACAATATGGATGTAACATTCCTGCCTGAGTACAGACGGGCTCAGATGATAGGTAGAGTATTCCAAGACCCGATGATTGGTACTGCCAGCCATATGACTATTGAGGAAAACTTAGTATTAGCCTTAAAACGAGGGCAAAAGAGATTAATTAAAAAAGCTATCTCCCATAAAGAACAGGAAATTTTCCGTGAAAAACTAAAAACATTAGAATTAGGCCTTGAACTTAACCTAAAGCAAAAAGTAGGCCTATTATCCGGTGGCCAACGTCAAGCACTAACTCTGGTAATGGCTAGCCTTCTAAAACCAGATCTATTATTGTTAGATGAACACACTGCTTCTCTTGACCCTAAAACTGCTAATAAGGTAATGCAAGTAACCAGTGAAGTAATCAGAGATGAGCAATTGACAGCCCTGATGATTACCCATGACTTACAACAAGCATTAATCTATGGCAATCGAACAATTATGATGCATGAAGGTAAAATAGTTGCAGATTTGAAAGGTGAGGAGAGGAAAAGAGCAACAGTAGCAACTCTATTAGGCTTATTTGAGAGAAATAGCGGATATGAGCTTTTAAATGACCGGATGTTATTAGTTTAGATTTTCCGTAAGGCATAGCATTATTATAAGTTTTTTCATATTTGTTGCAAAGCTGGTAAAGAATATTTATATCATGTAATTCTCCTCTGATATATTAAATACTATTACAAAAATGGGTGAATTTATTAATGGTTAAATTAGAACGACGGGAAGAATTTTTAAAAGGATCCTTTGCGGGGGTTGTAGGTGCTATTGCAAAGTATGGTTTTAATGAACTTGCCCAGTTCTTGCAGTTATCTAAATATGATAATAATGCTACTGCCATTACGGTCATAATGAAAGGTTATGAACATAATATTTACTTCTGGCTTTTTGGTTTTATAACAGCCCTTATGATAGGAGCATTTTTTGGAGTAATGATTGCATTTATGTATACTTATGTATTTTCGGAACGGAGAATATACCTAAAGGCTATTGGAATAGGTATAGGTATATGGCTAATTAATTTCGGTGTATTCTCTAGGATTTTTTCTTATCCGACTGATATAAAATATAGACTAGGGGATGTCCTTTCTATGCTAATTAGTCTAATTATTTTTTCACTAATCACTGTTATTACATTAAAAAGGATTGGCTTATTTACCAATAATTCCAACAAGAAAAAGTTAAAAAGAAATTATTAACTATTAGTGTTAAATTTCAAAGACTTTATCTAAGCGGGTTAATTGGAATACCTTTAGAACATTTGTATCATTAATCGAACAAAGGGATAATTCGCCACCTTGTTCTGCACACTTTTTATAAATAGCAACTAGCATACCTAAACCTGTACTATCAATAAAATTACAATTACTAAAATCAACTAAAAACTTACTTTTGCCATTTTGCAAAAGCTGATAGGCCTCTTCTTTAAACACTCCAGCTTCCTCCATGGAAAATGAGCCATCAATTGCAAATTTTACAAATCCATTCGAGTTTTCAATTTTAATACTCATATCTATACCTCTCTAGTTTTTAGTTTTCATTTTATATTGAATTTATTTACTAAACATTTTTAAACTTAATTTTATTACAATTACAGGATTTCTACTGCTAACCAAGTGAAATCATCCTTGAGAATCTGGTTATCTAAAGTTAAATTCTCTAGAAATCCCTTTTGTTTTTCGATTGATTCAAATGAAGTAAATTTGCTTTTTACCCAACCTTGTTCCAATAAACTTTCCGTCCCATCAGTATAAAAATAAAAGTTATCACCAGTTTTAAACTTAAAAGTTTTACTTTCAAACTGAATATTTCTAAACATACCGAGAAAAGGCCCTTTAATAGTTTCTTCTAAATAGTATTTTCCATCTAGTTTGAGAGAATAATTACTAATACCCGCACTGGCAATCTTGCATAAATTATTTTTAAAATCAAAAGAAAAACAACAGGCCGCTACATAATCTTCCTCTAAGATTTTAGGTGTTTCTTCATTGAGAACTTTAATAATCTCAATAGGGTCTTTTACCTTTCCTACAATGTCATAAAATAAAACCTTTAAAGCTGAATTACATAAGGCGGCGGCTATACCTTTGCCCATAACGTCACCCAATAATCCCACAACATAATTGTTATTTACACGATAAAAATGAAAAAAATCCCCACTTATATAATTTGCAGGCTTATAAATAACCTCTAGTTTTCCTTTATCTTTTAGAGGAAAACCCGTTATTAAACGTTGCTTTTGAATTTTTGCTGCCCTTTCCAATTCTTTTTTTCTTTCGGTAATGTCAATAAATATTGATTGAACTGCCGGTTTACCTTGATATTCAAAAAAGGTCGACGCCGCTTCTACTTGAACTCGTGTACCATTTAGGGATTTAAGTTCATATTCCATCAAGGAATTGGATGCTCTATTTATTAGGATGTTTTTGATCCTTTTACGAGCAATTCTTTGATATCTCTCTGGGAAAAAATCAAGTATATCTAATCCTTCTAAACCTTTGGTATCTTCTGCTTCTAATAATTGAACCGCTCTAGTATTTGCAAAGACAATTTTATAGTTACAATAAACCAGTATAGCGTATGGTGCCAATTCCAACAGGCTACGATAATATTTTTCACTTTCTTTTAAAGATTTTTCCGCAGCAACCTTTTCAGTTATATCGTGAACAATAGAATATAATAGTTTCTTACCATTAACTTTTATAGGTCCACTGTAAACTTCAACATTTCTTGTTTCTCCATTTGCTAATAGATGAATAAAATTAAAATAGTTGCGTTTTTCCTTTAGTGCCAACTGCATTTCCTCTAAAGTTTCTTCTTTAGTAAGTAGATTTATATCAAATATTTTTTTTGATGTAAGTTGTTCCTTAGTATAACCGTAATACTTACAAGCTGCAGGATTAGCACTAATGATATTGCCCGTATCTGGTTCAATAAGAAGCATAACGAGATGATTGTTATTATAGAGGCTCAAGTATCTTTCTTCACTTTCCTTCAGAGCAACCCGTATCTGTTCTTCAGATTGTGCCTCATCCTGCTTGTTCATTATGCTCATTTCCATTTTCTAGATCCTTCCCTTTAAGTATTAGATTGTTAAAAACTTTTACTATTTTTCCATCAAATTGCTTATTGGCATTGTTCCGCAGTTCTTGAAGGGCTTCATTTAAAGACATTCCGGCTTTATAAGGCCGAACAGTGGTCATAGCGTCAAAGCTATCGGCTAAATTTACTATTCTTGATATCAAAGGAATTTCTTTACCTTTTAGACCTAATGGGTAACCTTCTCCATCCCACCGTTCATGGT
>JBMNUR010000262.1:0-4500 GCA_050946395.1 Peptococcales bacterium | reverse complement strand
ACGATTATTGAGGTAAATGGTAGAACCTATGAAAGAAGAATTGAAGAATCTAATTTGTTCATGTTTGTTTCTAGTATTTGGTGTTTTTATAGTTATAAGTACTCCAATTTTTACTCCCCCTATGAAATTAGATCCTCTTGGAAGCCAATTTTTCCCCTATTTAATTGGGTTTTTCTTCATAGTTATTTCGATTTCTTTAGGTTTATTGTCTTTATTTGAGGTTGTGAAAAATAAAAATAAAGACGCCTTTAACTTATTTAATACTTTTAATTTTAAAGACAATTTTAGAGTCATCCTGTTTTGCATTATTTTAATAATTTCTGTTTATTTAATAGAGTATGTACATTTTTTTGTGGGTTCATTTACTTTAATTACTGGAGCTATGGTTTTAAGTAAAGAAAAAAAAGCTTGGAGATACGCAATAGTCAGTGTTTTTACTATTCTATCTTATCTTGTTTTTACTAAATTTTTCAACGTAAGATTATGAGGAAAATATATGATTTTATCTATAATTAATAATCTATTTACCTTACAGAATTTTTTATTAATGAACCTCGGTGTTGCAGTTGGTATAATTTTTGGAGCTATTCCTGGTTTAACAGCTGTAATTGGTATAACCCTTCTTTTGCCCATCACATATACACTTGACATAATATCTAGCCTTTGTGTGTTATTAGGGGTCTACTGTGGTGGAGTTTTTGGTGGATCTATTACAGCAGTTTTAATAGAAACACCGGGAGCGCCAGCAGCAGCATGCACTATGCTTGATGGTCACCCCATGGTTAGACAAGGAAGAGCAGGTATAGCGCTCAGTATAGCATTAAGATCAAGTTTTGTTGGTGGGTTAGTTTCCGTAGCTTTATTATTAGCCTTTGGTCCCTTATTGGCTTCTTTTGCCTTAAAATTTGGACCAGCTGAAATGTTTAGTTTATGTTTAGTTGGACTAACCATTATTCCTAGTTTAGTAGGGAATAGTCCGCTAAAAGGTTTTATTGCAGCTCTTTTAGGTTTATTTGTAACAGTAATTGGTAGCGATGTTTTTACTGGAATGACTAGGATGACTTTTGGTTCAAACAATTTAATTGGAGGTATCAACCTAGCTCCAACAATGATTGGAACTTTTGCTTTTTCACAAGTAATAAAAAAAGTCTATAATGCAAATAAAATTGATGCTACCGTTCAAGATTTTACTAAACAAACATATCAATGGAAAGTATTATTTTCCCATTGGAAAACTTTAATAAGATCTATTTTAATCGGGACGGGAATTGGTGCTATCCCTGGAACAGGGCCAGCCCTCGCGGCTTTTGTTTCTTATAATGTAGCAAAAAATACTTCTAAACATCCTGAATTATTTGGTACAGGCATCGACGAAGGTATTATAGCACCAGAGTCAGCAAATAATGCAGTTACAGGGGCAGCTTTTATACCACTGCTATCATTAGGTATTCCTGGTGATACAGCAACCGCAGTTTTAGCTGGAGCAATGATTATAGCCGGGGTTGCCCCTGGACCTACATTTTATAGTACACACTCTAAACTTGCATACTCTATTATGATTTTATTGGTAGTAGTTAATATTTTTATGCTATTGCAAGCTTCCTTTATGATAAAAATATTTGCGAAAATAGCAATTGTTCCGACTGGTGTGCTCTATCCAATTGTTGCTATATTTTGTGTTCTTGGGGCCTATGCTTCCAGTAATTCTATGTATGATGTTTGGGTCATGGTCATGTTTGGGATGATTGGATTTTTTGTTTTTGAGCAACTAAATATACCAAAAGCGCCATTCATAATTGCAAGGATATTAGGATCTATAACTGAAGTTAATTTACGCCGGGCTCTACAAATTTCGGATCACGGGGCAGCTATATTTTTCAAACGTCCAATTTCACTTGTTTTTATTTTTGTTTGTTTAATTGTCGTTTTGTCTCCTTTATTTCAAAAAATAAAAAGAAACAGAGGAAAAAGTTTATAGTTTTGAACAGGGTTTCCTGTTAGTAAAAATTTGGGAGGAAAATTATGAAAAAGTTTATGGTGGTTATCCTAGTTTTAGTTTTGACAATTCCTGTTTTTGCAAAAGGGCAAACAGAGTCAGATGAACAACAATTAACTAAAGAGTTATCGTTTCCTACAGGACCTATTACATTAGTTTGTCCTTGGGCAGCTGGTGCTGGTGCAGACTTAATCTGTCGTATGTTTGAAAGCTTAGGAATGGAATATTTTGGAGTCCCAATAGTGGTAGAAAATCAAGTTGGGGCGGCAGGAATGACTGCAACTTTAAATTTCCTTAACGCTAAAAATGATGGATACTCAGTTTTATTTAATAATGGTGGAGTTTTTACTAGCAAGCTGTTAACAGGAGCAGCGGGATATTCTATACAAGACTTTCAGCCACTTTGTGGAATAGTCAAGGATATTAATATTCTTATCTGCAATAGTAAAAATTTAGGTGTTTCAAACTTTGAAGAATTCTTAGAAAAGTTTTCAGGTACTGAGAAGACTTTACTGATGGGAGCTGGAACTGCAGGGATTCCTCACATCTGTATGGCTCAATTGTTTGATAAAGCAAATATAAAATTTAAACAAATAGCCTATAGTGGAGGTTCTGAAATTTCTGCGGCTTTGCTTGGAGGTCATGTCGATATAGTTGCTTTAGGTGCTTCAGAAATTAATATTGTTAAAGATGCAAAAAATATAGCCTTATTAACTGCTTTCGCAGATGAAACGCCAGAAGCACTAGGTTTGGAAAATGTTCCACCCCTGGCTAACTATGGATATGACATTGATACTAGTGTTTGGAGAATGTTATTAGTTCCTAAAGGCACGCCTGAACATATCTTCAATAAGCTTTACGAAGGATTCACTGGAATGATACAAGATGTAAGATTTAAAGACTTTGCGAAGAAAAATGGTATTACCATTGATATGAAAAGTCCAGAAGAAGTAACAAAAGCTGTTGAAGATGAATTATCAGAAATGATTCCGATTTTCAAAGCCTTAAAATTAGGGATCTATTCAAATTAGGTAATAGAGTATGAAGTTTTTAACCTAACGAAAGTATTTATAAAAAGTGTTTTACAATGAAAAAAGAAAAAAAGAAAAAAAATATTTTGATATTTATGAGTGATCAACACTCTCCTGTTATTTCGGAGTTTAATGGAGGACCAGCTCGAACGCCAAATTTAAATAAAATAAAACAAAACGGAATATGCTTCGACTCTGCTTATACTTCTTGTCCGTTGTGTGTACCTGCCCGAATGTCTTTTCTAACGGGTAGACTTCCTTCAAAGACTGGAATATTAAATAATTTTTCAATACTCCCAGATAATATTCCAACGATTGCCAATGCTTTTAATGCAGGTGGGTATGAAACAGTTTTAATAGGACGTATGCATTTTGTGGGAGAAAATCAACGGCATGGTTTTCAACATCGTTTAGTTGGTGATATTACAAGCCCTGAGTGGAAACCTTCTAAGGATATTTACAAAAAGATGAGGGGACCATTTATGGACTGTTTTTCTGAACCTGGATGTACTAGTTTGGTTGGAGGAGGGGGATCGCCTGTTCTCCAATATGACGAAGAAGTTATTAGGGCTACGGTCGAATGGTTGTCTCTACCACATGAAAAACCACAATTTATTATCGTTGGTACTTACGGACCACATTTCCCTTATGTTTCTCCATTAGACAAATACAGGTATTATTTGGATAAAGTTAAATTACCGTGGGGTTTTGAAGAAAGTCCTGATTTCTTAGATCCTACACTAAAACTGAGAGTTGAAAAAGCGACAAAAGACTCTCAAATTGCAATTCGTGCCTTAGCTGCCTATTGTGGAATGATCGAGACAATAGATGAAGGAGTAGGTAGAGTACGAGAACAATTTAAAGAATATTGTAGTAAATCCAAACACAATGAAGGTATCTTTGTGTACACCTCCGATCATGGAGATCAATGTGGAGAAAGAGGGTTATTTGCTAAAATGACTTTCTTTGAAAACTCGGTTAGAATTCCTCTTTTTTTTGAAGGGCATGGTATTGAGAAAGGAGTGGTGAGAAAAGATCCTGTAAGTATTGTAGATTTGGTTCCTACTCTTTGCAAATTGACGGGGTTAAAAGAACCACCAAGTCAGGATGGTGAAGATTTATTTGACTCTAAATTAGCCGATGATAGAACTGTAATCTCTGAATTATATGGAATATTTGGAGCACCAGGCAGGTTCCCAGAAGTAGAACATTTAAACTCTGTATCTAGGATGGTTCGAAATAAACAATTTAAGTTCATCACTAGATATGGTTTTGAAGACTGGGATTTGTTATTTGATTTAAAAAAAGACCCAGAAGAAAAAAAGAACATTATTGAGGAAAAACCTGAAATTGCGGATGAACTGAGAGCTAATCTATGTGATTTACCATCTAATGATATAGTAAAACAAAAAATTAAAGAGAATTGGGAAATCTATGACTTTATGCAATTGTCTCAAATACCAAGTTCTCAAT
>JBMNUR010000261.1:0-4509 GCA_050946395.1 Peptococcales bacterium | reverse complement strand
CTGTTTGAACCGAAGGTGAGTTTTGCTAATTCCTGAAGCCGTTGAGTTCATTCACAATAAAATTGTCTGAGCCAGCGTAACGTTGATAAATATGGAGTTTGTCTTCATTCTGAGCATTGTTAAATGCTTTTTTATTTAAGAATTAATCATTTTTTTAGTAAACCTCCCATATACATTAGTTGAAGAGATGAACGGGGAGGTCAAACAATGCAAGAATATATTCGCAAGCGGGTATTAGAAATATCTGAATATATATTAGAAACGGCCCATACTGTGCGTCAAACAGCAGTTGTTTTTGGGGTAAGCAAAAGTACTGTTCATAAAGATATGACAGAAAGGCTACCGATAATTAATAAAGAATTAGCTAATCAAGTGAAGGAAGTGTTAGAAAAAAACAAAGCTGAAAGACATCTACGGGGTGGCGAGGCCACTAAGCGTAAATATATGAATGATAGCGACGAAAATGAAGATTAAATATATTTAGTTTTGTCGTATTTTTATGAAATTAAAGAGGAAAAAATAACCTCTTTGTAGAATAATGTTCCCTGGACAACTAAACCAATGCTCGCTTTAGATTAAAAGGGTGCAGCCCTTTTCTTTTAATATAATGGACAAGCTCATCGAGGGGGGATTGATTTGTTTTTTAATTTCGGGGAGGATATTGGCATAGATTTGGGTACTGCCAGTGTCTTAGTCTATGTCAAAAAAAAAGGAATAGTTTTAAATGAACCATCTGTAGTAGCTCTGGATAAAAATAGTGGACAAATTATTGCTGTGGGTGAAGAAGCTCGAAGAATGCTTGGGCGCACCCCTGGAAATATAGTAGCTATCAGACCGCTAAGAGACGGTGTCATCGCTGACTATGAAGTTACCGAAAAAATGCTAAGGTATTTTATAGAGAAGGCTATTGGTAAAAGGCTTTTTTTCAAACCCCGAGTCATGGTTTGCATACCATCTGGTGTCACAGGTGTTGAAGAGCGGGCAGTTCGCCAGGCGGCTGTTGCGGCTGGGGCTAAACAGGCCTATCTAATTGAGGAACCGGTAGCAGCGGCATTAGGAGCGGGGATTGATATATCCGAACCTAGTGGTAGTATGATTGTAGATGTGGGCGGTGGTACTACAGATGTTGCAGTTCTCTCCTTAGGGGGAGTGGTCTGTAGTAAGTCTATTCGTATTGGTGGCGATAAATTTGATGAGGCTATTGTTAGGTACGTAAGGCGCCAGTTTAACTTAATGATTGGCGAAAGAACTGCCGAAGAAGTCAAAAAAGAAGTGGGTACAGCTTACCCGGCAGGTAAAGAAGACCACAAAATGGATGTTCGCGGCAGGGACCTGGTAAGTGGTCTCCCCAAAACTATTACTATCACAGCTCAACAAGCTTATGAAGCTTTGAGTGATCCTGTAGAAGCTGTCATTGCTACGGTAAAGGAAGTTTTAGAAAAAACCCCTCCCGAGTTAGCGGGTGATATTATGAATAAAGGTATTGTCATGACTGGTGGTGGGGCTCTTTTAAACGGCTTAGACATTCTCCTTACTGAAAGGACAGGCCTTCCAACTCTTTCCCCGGAGGATGCTATTTCTTGCGTGGCCATTGGAACAGGCCTAGCCCTCCAAAACCTTGATATCCTCCAAGAAGGCGGCGTCCATATGAAGAAAGTAATATAAGTACAATGGAAGATTGGAATAGGGAAACAACGAAAAAATATACGGCAATAAAAAGCGGTTGAAATCAACTGCTTTTTTAACTTTCCTCTAAATTAATTCTCAATCCAACCGATAATATTAATAATGTCTTTTCAATGTTTGTGTCAGACGTTAAAATTTAACCTGGAAATATATTAGACCCGTTAATTGCCCAATTAGCAATAGTCTGACCTGATACAATTACCAAAAATAAGGAGGTTTCTATGCTTAGAGGCTTATATACGGCAACAAGTGGACTAAGTGCCATAATGCTCAGAAATGATATAGAAACAAATAATCTCACAAACTCAAAAACCATAGGGTATAAAAAGGAAGAAGTTATTTTCCAATCATTTCAATCTCACTTACGCCTTGATAGAGTAGATTATGATCAACCTACCTCAGGACGTGCCCCAATCGGAAAGCTTGGAAGGGGTGTCATGATTGGTGATGTTATAACATATACAAATGCACAAGGTCAGTTAACTCATACCGGCAAAAAAACGGATTTCGCTGTCAAAGGAAATGGGTATTTTGTTGTTCAAAATACCCAAGAAGGTAGAAATAATTATACTCGCAACGGTTCTTTCTCTTTTGACCATAATTCCCAGCTTGTTACTGATGAGGGTTTTCCGGTCTTGGGCCAAAGCGGTCCTTTGAAAATTACAGGGGAGCTTCTAGAGATTAAGGAAGATGGCCAGGTATTTGTCGATGGAGAATATATTGATACCTTATTATTAGTAGATTTAGTTAACCCTAGAAAAGTCGGGAATACTTTTTTTGCATCGGATAGCCCACCAATTGAAGCCAACGGTAATATTGTACAGGGCTATTTGGAGCAGTCAAATGCTGATCCTATTGAAGGGATGACAAATTATCTAAAAAATCTCAGGGCTTATGAAGCCAATCAAAAAGTAGTCCAAGCCTATGACTCAACTTTGGAAAAGGTAATTAATGAAGCAGGACGGGTGTAAAAAGCCCAGCCACTAGCCACTGAAACCCAAAATCTCAACCCAATAGTAAAAAGGAGGTTTTTTCTCATGTTACGTTCCTTATATACTTCCGGCTCAGGTTTAAGGTCTCAACAAACACTTTTAGACAATATCGCCAATAACCTGGCCAATGTTAATACTACCGGCTATAAAAAAAGTAGAGTTAATTTTCAGGATTTACTTTATCAAAGACTAACCACCGCTACCCGGGAAAAACCTGTACAAGTTGAAATGGGTACCGGGGTACGAGTATCTTCCACTCAAGTAGATTTCCAACAAGGTATTTTGCAAGAAACAGGCAATTATTTGGACCTAGCTATTGAAGGTACGGGTTTTTTCAAAGTCCAATTACCTAACGGTGCATATGGTTATACACGAAACGGTGCATTTAGCCTAGATAGTGAAAACTATATTATTAATTCTGATGGGTACAGGCTTCTTGATGATGGCAATAGTCCTATAGATTTGCCTCCCGATGCCAAAGAAATGCAAGTCGAAGACGGTGTAATCTATGCTCTTTTTGATGGTGATGCAGATCCTCAATCAATTGCTACTATCGGTTTAGCCCGATTTAATAATCCTAATGGGCTGGAAAAAGTCGGGGGCAGTATTTATCTGCCTACATCCGCTTCCGGTGAGGCCATAGATGGCGTAGCCGGTGAAGAAGGATTTGGTATGATTCGCCAGTACTTTTTGGAAAACTCCAACGTAAATATTGTGGAGGAAATGGTGCAAATGATTACAGCCCAGCGGGCTTATGAAATCAACACGAAGACAATTCAAGCCAGCGATGAAATCCTTCAAATGACTAATAATCTCAGAAGATAAATTAGCGCCGATACGTGGATACGTGAGCAAGGGTGCGTAAATCTCAGGGTGTTATCGTATCCCGTCATTGCTATGAAAGAAGTCGCTATTCTGTCATCGCGAGAAGCGATAGCGACGTGGCGATCTCAGCAAGTGATTGCTTCGCCTATGACTAATAATGAGACTCTCAATCGTAGGGTAACCTTTTGTCGCCCGGAAAGGACGTTATTCCATGAAAATTGATATAAATTCAAATATCAACAACTTACCCCTTGCCACTAGCAAAATAAATAATTCCGATAAAAAGTTTGCCGAGATTCTTACTAAAGTAGAAAACGGCAAAGAAGATAATGCCAAGCTCATGGATGCCTGTCAGCAATTTGAGAGTATTTTTATTCATCAAATGATTTCTCAAATGCGAGCCACTATTCCTGAAGGTGGTTTGTTTGAAAAAAGCCAGGGGGAGAAGATCTTTCAAGACATGTTAGATGAAAAGTATGCCGAAAAAATCAGCCAATCCGGAGGTTTCGGTCTAGCCAAAATCCTTTACGATCAGCTAGCGGATAAAACTACAGTAATCGAATAAATCTCAAATATTGTCTTGCTATTTTTGTTAGGCCTAATAATTTTAGGCAGGTGAGATAAATTAAAAAACAAAAAAATCCTTGATATGTCCGATCTTATACAGGTTATTGAGGAAGAATTTGAAGTTACAAAGGACCCAATAATACAAAGACAAATAAATGAAAGTAGGATAGATAGAAACCTAGGTAGAACATATACCGGAAAAGTCGGATTAGATTTTCTACAACAAAAAATTCAGGAATTTAGTGATGAAAAAACATTATAGTGTTGAATGGTCACGAATAAATATTGGATTAAGTAAATTTTAAAACAGCCGTAGGCTGTTCAGCCTGTTGACAAAGTTATTCAAAACAAAATCCATATAATTTTATCATAAGTGAAGCATTTGGCGAGTTTAGATAAAAAGAACGCAGACGGCTGAAGACCAGAATTAGCAACTGTT
>JBMNUR010000260.1:0-4521 GCA_050946395.1 Peptococcales bacterium | reverse complement strand
CCGATAGTTTTTATATTTAACTCATGAAGCTTTTCTACCGATTTAGCTCCAACTCCCCAAAGTTTTTTGACATGTAGAGGCCAGATAATATCCTTCATGTTTTCTCGAGTAATAATAGATAAACCATCCGGCTTATCTAAATCAGATGCAATTTTTGCTAGAAATTTGTTAGGTGCGATGCCCACCGAAGCTGTTAAATCAAGTTCATTTTTAATCCTGAATTTAATTTCCCTAGCAATTTTTAAACTATTTCCAAAAAGCCTTTCACTTCCGGTTACATCCAAAAAAGCCTCATCAAGGGACAATGCTTCTACTAAGGGAGTAAAATCATGGAATATAGCCATAATTTGATCTGATGTCTGGCTATATTTTTTATGATCGGGTGTAATAAAGATACCTTGAGGACAGAGACGATAAGCCTCACTAGCAGACATTGCCGAATGTACGCCAAATTTTCTTGCCTCATAACTAGCTGTAGAAACCACCCCTCGGGAATTAGGCATACCCCCGATAATTACCGGTTTCCCTCTTAGTTCAGGATTATCACGTTGTTCTACACTGGCAAAAAAAGCATCCATGTCCACATGAATTATTTTCTGCTCCATGTTACCACACCTCAAGAAATTACTAAAGTAATTTTCAGCCTGTTGACAAAGCTATTCAAAACAAATCCATATAATTTTATCATAAGTGAAGCATTTGGCGAGTTTAGATAAAAAGAACGCAGGCGGCTGAAGACTAGAATTAGCAACTGTTTAAGCCGAAGGTGAGTTTTGCTAATTCCTGAAGCCGTTGAGTTCATTCACAATAAAATTGTCTGAGCCAGCGTAACGTTGATAAATATGGAGTTTGTCTACATTCTGGAAATTACTAAAGTAATTTTATCATAAAGCAAGGTTTTAGAATATATCCCCTAAAAGTGGTAAATTTATTATAGACCTAAGAATAAATATGAAAGCAACTAAAAAATGAGGGGCAATCGACCCCTCATTGAGCTGGGCGGACAGAGTCATCCACTCTACAACAATATTAATAGTTTTAGTGATTGACGACCCTGCCCTTTTATCTACTAATTAAGCTACCACCGATTTATTAATATGATTAAAGCAATCAGCGAAAGTAAGGTGTTCCCTACTTTCGCTGATAAAATACACTCTTAGTAAGCTTGTTATAGTTTGAAATTTATAAATATTCCATAAATTGTAGGTAAGTATATTTTATTTCGAATATTCAGAGCGGTGGTCTCACTATACTTAATAAAGAGGCCATACTAGCGGTATTATTATGATAGAAACTATATAGCAAACAAATATTAAGGGAAGACCTACCTTAACATAATCCAAAAATCTTAAGTTAGCAGGTCCTAACACCAAGGTGTTGGGTGGAGTTCCTACGGGAGTAGCAAATGCGCAAGAAGCAGCAACACCAATTATCATTAGTATAGCATGAGGACTAGCACCTAGACCATTAGCAATAGCTAATCCAATTGGCGCTAAAAGGGCTGCCGTTGCAGTATTTGACATAAATTGACTTAAACCTGCGGATAAGAAGAACATAGCAGTCATGATCAGGTAAGGGTTAGCATCTTCACCAATTAAGTTAATAACAAAATCTGCAATTAATTTGCCAGCACCTGTTGTGGCCATTGCTGATGCTAAAGATAACATACCAGCAAAGAGGAAAATAGTGGTCCAATCTATGGATCGATACGCCTGTTTCTCAGTTAAAGTTCCTGTTATAATACATAATAAAGCACCTACAGTTGCAGCAACATGTAAAGGTATAATCTTGGAGAAAAACGCCATAACTATAACAACACCAATTAAAATTCCTGATGCGGTATATTGTTTTATAGTACTAACTTCTTTTACTTCATTATTCTGAACATTGTCATCAGGGGCATTAGGACGGTCTGGTAATAACTTTCGGCCGATAGTTAACATATAAATAATACCTACCACAGTTAAAGGAATACCGATAAAAGCAAATTCGAAGAAACCAAACTCCCTTAAGCCAGAAGTTCCTAATACTCCATTAACTAGTAAATTTGGCGGAGTACCAACCAATGTAATAACACCACCAAGACCGGCGGCAAAAGCTAAAGGCATGAGGACTTTGGAACGACTCCAACCTGCTGAATTGGCAATACCAATAGCTACCGGAAGTAATACAGCGGTAGTTCCTGTATTACTTAAAACAGATGATAAGGCTGCAGCCATGACCATAACCCCTAAAGCTAATTTAATCTCACTAGTACCTGCTTTTCGCACTACAGCATCACCTATTTTTTGAGCTACTCCTGTTTCAAAAAGGGCAGCACCTACAACAAACATTCCCGCGAAAATTATTACGTTTGAATCATAAAGGCCAGAAAATGCCTCTTTGGGGCTAACAACACCAGTTTGGCTTAGAACTACCGGTACAGCCATGGCCGTGACAGCTAAAGGGATAATTTCTGTGATAAACAACACCGCAGCGACTCCTAAAATAATTAAGGTAGTAACCGCTTGCTTATGTTTTTTAGCTGCCGCTTCCTCGACAGATACCTCTCCTGCAAATGCCACTGTAGTAAAACTAAATAATAATGCTATTAATAACAAAATAACCACTACTCTTTTTTTCATATAACATCTCCTCCCATATGTTTTATTTATCAAGTGATTCTTAGCTTTAGATGGAGTATGGCTAAAGGGGCAATTCACCTTGCCCACACAGTGGACAAGTCAGCTAAAGCTTGCATAGCAAGCTAGCATCCTATGTCGAGGGACGTAGCAGCCGTCATCTCCCGTTCATGGGGGACATCCTCCAACCCGAAATGAATCCCTAGATGGAGGTGTGTCCCCTTTCCTAAATAGAAGTGGGAGTCTTGCGGCTATTAGTTATCGGATAAACATCACTTCAATTTTCCCATTAATGGGAATAATTATAATATTGAGTTTACTCCAGTCATATTGTGAAAGGAGAACGTCCACTTTCGCCGATGATGCTTTGTCAATATAATCTTATTTACCTAAAGTCATCATTTTTCGGCAGTTTTCAGCCACTTGCTCTGGATTAACATTAATACGTGCAACTCCACTTTCTATTGCAGCTTTAGCTACAGCTTTAGCCACTTGTGGAGCTACTCTTTCGTCCATAGCCGCCGGAATTACATAATCAACAGCAAGGTCCTCTCCCACTAAATCTGCTATAGCATAAACAGCAGCAGTTTTCATCTCCTCATTAATATCTGTAGCACGCACGTCTAATGCACCCCTAAATACTCCCGGAAACGCGAGTACGTTGTTGACCTGGTTGGGGAAATCAGATCTACCTGTACAAATCACCTTAGCTCCGGCTTCCATTGCTTCCTCTGGCATAATTTCCGGTACCGGATTGGCCATAGCCATAATAATAGGATCTGTGTTCATACTTTTAACCATTTCCTTGTTAACAAGACCTGGACCGGATAGACCAATGAATACATCAGAACCTACCATTGCATCTGACAACTTACCAGCAACCTTTTCTTTATTAGTTTGTTTTGCTATTGATTCCTTGGCACTATTCATACCTTCTGCTCTACCTTCATAAATTGTACCTGTTCTGTCACAAAGAATTACATTTTTCACACCCATACTTAATAATAACTTAACAACTGCAATTGCAGCGGCACCTGCTCCATTAACTACAACTTTAACATCTTCTAACTTTTTTTTGACGATTTTGCATGCATTAACCATAGCTGCCATTACTACGATTGCAGTTCCGTGCTGATCATCATGGAAAATAGGTATATTGGTTTCTTTTTTCAATCTATCCTCAATTTCAAAACAACGGGGAGCGGCAATATCCTCTAAGTTGACACCGCCAAAAGTTGGTTCCAGCATTTTTACAGTTTCTACTATTTTCTCTACTTCCTTAGTAGCTACACAAATAGGAAAAGCGTCTACACCTCCAAAAGTTTTAAACAAAACAGCCTTCCCTTCCATAACAGGCATTCCGGCTTCCGGCCCAATATCTCCCAATCCTAAAACAGCAGTACCGTCGGAAACTACAGCTACAAAGTTCCCTTTTGAAGTATATTCATAAACCTTATCTATCTCTTTATGAATTTCCTTGCAAGGTTCAGCAACACCGGGAGTATAGGCAATAGCTAAGTCCATCGCATTTTTTACTTGCACCTTACTAACTACTTCTAGTTTACCTCTATTTTCAGAATGCATTTTTAAAGCCTCTTGTTTAACATCCATTAATTTCAGCTCCTCATATTTTTTAATTGTAGTTCATTGTCATTTCGGGCCGTTAGGCGTGGTAATGCCGTCTTTACTTGATTATCTTCACAACCGAGATCGCCACGTCGCTATCGCTCCTCACGATGACAGAATAGCGACTTCTTTCATAGCAAGGACACGGCAATCCTTCGTTGCCTTTGTTGCATTAGAAGAATTGACTATCGTCTATAGACTAATAACTAATAACTTTCGTAAAGATTATTACCCTCAGAATCAATGGCAACTATACAGGGGAAATCCTCCACTT
>JBMNUR010000259.1:0-4532 GCA_050946395.1 Peptococcales bacterium | reverse complement strand
TCTACCTCCTTATGATTTAGTGCGGCTGGCGAAACCTGCACTATTTTATCAATTGGAGGTAGATTTTTCTACTCATAGCTAAAGCTTTTTGGAACCACCTGCATAGCAGGTGGTTTTCGTTAGACAATAAAACCCTAAGCAGCAATTTGCTTAGGGTTTTATTGTCTATTGTGGTCATAATTGTGGTCAATTTTTTTAAAAATATTTTAGAAGCCTTAAAGACTTTAAAATAAATGGTCGGAGCGACATGATTTGAACATGCGACCTCTACCACCCCAAGGTAGCGCTCTACCAAGCTGAGCCACGCCCCGACTGACAAATTATATAATAACAAAATAAATTGATAGTGTCAATATCCAAAACCGAAATTAGAGATTAGCAGCATTCACGTTGCCATTGCCATTATTTACTTTATCTAATTCAAAGGCATCATGTAATGCTACGAGAGCTTTTTCTACATCTTTATTTTTAATGATACATGAAACCTTAATTTCGGAAGTACTTATCATTTCTAGGTTTATTTCATTCTTAGCTAAAATATTAAACATTTTAGCCGCGACACCCGGGGAACTAATCATTCCGGCTCCAACAATGGATACTTTTGCTAAATCATCAGCTTTAGCAATCCCGGAAGCATTTATTTCTTCTGCCACTTTTTGTATAATATCCAAAGCTCGGTCTAAATCATCTTTGGGAATGGTAAAGGCAATATCATTAACATTATTGCGCATGGCACTTTGAACAATCATATCAACATTTATTTTTGCCAGTGCTAAGGCATCGAATACTTTACTGGCTATCCCAGGCCGATCTGGAACATCAAAGATACCTATTTTAGCTACATTTAAATCATAGGCAAGTCCAGTGACCACTAATTCTTTTTCCATTAAATCTTTTTCCACAACAATTGTTCCCTCCTTATTAGAAAAGCTTGAGCGTACACACAACGGAACTTTATATAATTTCGCTAATTCCACAGATCGTGGATGTAAAACTTTAGCTCCTAAGTTTGCTAATTCCAGCATCTCGTCATAAGTTATAGAATTCAATTTTCTAGCTTTAGTAATTATCCGTGGGTCGGTAGTGAAAATACCTTCCACATCAGTATAAATCTCACATAAATTAGCTTTTAACGAAGCAGCTAAAGCGACTGCAGTAGTATCTGATCCACCTCGACCTAAGGTAGTAATTTCATTATTATCTGTTTTTCCTTGGAAACCGGCAACTATTAATACTTTATTTTGGGCTAGTTCTTCTTCCATTCTTTCAGTTTTAATTTCTTTTATTCTTGCTTTAGTATGAACCCCATCAGTAATGATTCCAACTTGGGGACCTGTAAATGAGATAACAGGAATATCTATTGCTTCCAGTGCCATAGCTAAAAGAGCAATTGAAACTTGCTCACCGGTAGCTAAAAGCATATCCATTTCTCTACTGGAAGGTTTAGGATTAATTTGCTTTGCAAATGCAATTAAGTCATCTGTTGTATGACCTAATGCAGAAACAACTATAACAAGTTTATTGCCATAGGTATAATATTTTTTGATATTGTCTGCAACATGTTTAATTCTTTCTACATTTGCTACAGAACTACCACCATACTTTTGAACAATGAGTGCCATATTATCCTCTCCTTCAACTACATCACTTGTGCACCCTCTATTACGGGTTTAAGGTTAATAAGTTTTGAATTTGTACCATTTTTAGCTAATTGTTGTTGAAGTAAAATAACTTCATCTGCATCTTCTTTTTTATGAAAAATAATTATTGATGGGCCTGCACCACTGATGGCAATACCTAATACATTGGAATTATTAGCTTGAGCCAGTAAGTCTGACAAACCAGGTATTAATTTACTTCGATATGGCTGGTGCAATTTATCTTCCATAGCATTTTGTAGCAATTCTAAATTGCCTGTATTTATAGCATTAATAAATAGCCCCATTTTACCTACATTAAAAATAGCGTCTTTTAAAGGTACTTGCTCTGGTAGAACTTCCCTAGCTCTCTTTGTAGATAACTCATATTGAGGAATTAATATAGTGCAGTAAAGTGCATCAGGGGGACTCATCTTATGATAAAATATTGTTTTTTCGCTATTAACAGTACATAGCACAATTCCTCCTAAAAGGGCTGGAGCAATATTGTCGGGGTGACCTTCAAATTCTAAAGCTAAATCTAATAATTCCTTTGTACTTAACTTTTCAGATAAAAAATAATTTGCAGCCATTAGCCCGCCGATTATAGCTGCTGAACTACTACCTAAACCTCGCGCTAAAGGAATATTATTAGTTAGTTTAAATTTAATACCAGGTATTGGTAGACCATTTTTGGTGAAAACTTTGGAAAAGGCTTGGTAAACAAGATTGCTTTTATCTTTCGCTAGACTCCCTTTTCCTTCACCATCTATATCAATAGATAGATAATTTTCCTGGTCAACTACTTCAAACTCAAGGTAATTATATAAATTTAAGGCCATGCCTATACAATCAAAGCCTGGGCCTAGATTGGCACTAGTGGCTGGTATTTTTAAAAGCATCTAGGATTCAACCCCTTCTATATTTGTATTTAAAGGTTGGGATAAACTCTTATTAAAGCCGATATTTCTGAAACTATAGATAAACCTTTAATTACTTGCAAAGCGTCTTTAATATGATTTTCTTTAACACAATCCGTAATAACAACAATTTCCGCCATATTTTCACTGCGATGTTTCTGGATTACTGTTGCTAAACTAACATCATGGTTACCAAATACACTGGCAATACTAGCTAATACACCCGGGCGGTCTTTTACTTGTAACCGTAAATAATATTCAGTTTTAATTTCACCGATAGGCTTGTGGGGATTTTGATAAAAACAGGTGCAGGCTACCCGTCCAGTACAATTATGTATGATATTTCTAGCTACATCGATTATGTCACCTACAACTGCACTTGCTGTTGGTAATTCACCCGCACCACGACCATAAAACATTGTGTCTCCCACTGCATTACCTTTGACAAATACCGCATTAAAAGAATCATTGACCGCAGCTAATGGGTGATTATTAGGAATAAACATCGGGTGTACCCGAACTTCAATGCCTTCCGGTGTATTTCTAGCAACTCCAAGTAACTTTACAACAAATCCCAATTCTTGGGCATAACTAATGTCAACTACGGATAAATTAGAAATTCCCTCAACATAGACATCTTGAAAAGTGACCCTACTATGAAAGGCCAAAGAAGCTAAAATAGCTAACTTTCTAGCTGCATCATAACCTTCTATATCTGAAGTGGGATCAGCTTCAGCGTAGCCTAATTCTTGTGCTTCTTGTAAAGCACTTTCAAAACTTACCTTTTCATATGTCATTTTAGTTAAAATGTAATTAGTTGTACCATTAATAATTCCTAAAATCTCTTCTATGGTATTACCCGCTAGACATTGTTTTAAAGGTTGGATGATGGGGATACCCCCTCCTACACTTGCCTCAAAAGCTAAATCAGAGTTGTTATGATTAGCTTTTTCAAAAAGCTCTTTACCGTGTTCTGCCAATAGATCTTTATTTGCTGTAACTACATGTTTGCCTGCATCTAAAGCTTGTAAAATATAAGATTTGGCAGGTTCTATTCCGCCCATTAATTCCACAATTATTTTTATCTCGGAATCATTAATAATATCTTCCCAATTATCAGTTAATAATGATTTATCAACACTAACTTTACGTGCTTTATTAACATCTCTTACTAATATTTTAGTAATTTCCAATTGGTTGCCAATGTTACGGGTTAATTCCTTTTTTTGTTGTTCAAGTAATTTGACAACACCAGTACCAACGGTTCCTAATCCTAAAACAGCTATTTTTATAACCTTATCTGTCATTTAACTCACTCCTAACTTTGACCTACTATTTCGACTTTTAGTACACCAGGAATTTTATATAAGGCCTCCAATACTTCCTCAACATTAGAAACCATATCCCTTGTTTCAAAGGAAATAGTGGCATAAGCTACCTCTTGTAGGGGAATTCCTTGGTTAATTGTCAGGATATTGCCCCGGGAAACTGCTATAGCATTAAGACAATTTGATAAAACACCGGATTTATGTTCTAATGTGATCGTAATGGTAATAATCTTTTCTTTACTTGCTTCGTAAAAAGGAAAAACACCATCTCGATACTTATAAAAGGCACTTCTGCTTATTCCTACCTTTTCCACGGCTTCATTAACGGTTTCAGCTTCTTTTCTCGCTAAAAGTTCTTTTACAGAGGCAGTTTTAATGATAGCTTCTGGTAATATATCTTTACTTACGATATAAAACTTGTTTTTATCTGTTCTGAACAATTAAACCTCACCCTTTGTCCTTCTGGAATGGATAATAATCCTTATATGGTAGACATTATAACATTATCAAATTTTTTGTCAATATATTTTCTCATCGAAAATAAAAAAAAGTGATCCTTTTATGATAATGTCCTATTATACCATTTTTGACTATGTCCCAACATAAAGATGGTATAGTATAACCCTACAATAATTGGTGGGGTGACA
>JBMNUR010000258.1:0-4540 GCA_050946395.1 Peptococcales bacterium | reverse complement strand
AAAAATAGGACAAAACAAATTGTTAACTAATGAATATTTGAGTGTTGTAATTAATTGCTCGGCTTAGCTTGCTAAATCACTTCTTTTTGACTGTTTTTCCTTAATGATTACAACAAATGTCATATTATTTTTCATCCATATTATTGACATTAGGGTGAAACGCTCTTATACTTATATCTATCGTGTAAAAGGAAATCTATATTTCGATAATTTAAGACTCTTATACACCTTAAAGGGTTGGGTGAAAACACCCGACTTTAACCCCCGTGGGTGTATTGGATAAATTAACTTTTATGAAAGGGGGAGGCCAATATGAGTTTTTCAACATTTGGTCGACATGTAATTGCTGATTTTCAGGGAGTTTCGCAAGACGTATTGGATGACTATGATTTTCTAAGGAGTGCCTTGCACGAAGCTGCACTTGCCTGTGGAGCAACAGTTGTAGGAGAACAGTTTAATAAATTTGATCCCCAGGGTGTTACAGGAGTGCTAGTTTTAGCCGAAAGTCATCTTTCAATTCACACTTATCCCGAACATGGTTTCTGTGCTATTGATTGTTATACTTGTGGAACTGAGGTAGACCCGGAGAAAGCATACCGACATTTGGTAACCTTACTTAAACCAAAACGGGTTTATAAACGAGGTTTAATGCGAGGTACGGGTGAAATCATCGACCTAACCGAAAATGAGCTAAAAGTTGTCAATTCATAAGTTAATAAGACTATATGAAAATATAGCTCAAGATAAAGAACCGCCTTTTCAAGGCGGTTTTTGTTATACTGTAGGGATTTGTATACTTTCCATTTTGCAAACCACGATAAACGAAATGTCCTTATCATTATGAGGGCTAGTGAAGCCACGTTACTATCGCTCCTCGCGATGACAGAATAGCGACTTCTTTCATAGCAATAACCAAAAGACTTTCGTTTATAGTAATTTTTTAGCATAGTTTTTTTTAGTTTTAAAAAAATATGTTTTAAAAAACCAATAAATATGGTAATATATAAACAGGCAACTTAATAAAACTATGTGGGTTGTTAATATATAACTTTCTAAGGAGGGAGGGTTTATATGGCCTATAAATTAGATTTTGCTATTCAAAAATTTATTCATGATTTAAATAAAAAGATCCTGGAAGCACAAGAGTCTGGTAAAAGTCAAGATTATCTTGACGGTCTCAATAATGCTTTGGATATCATGCTGAGAACTGAAAATGGTATCGCAAAATTAACTTAATCTACCTTTTTAACATAAAAACCACCCTTTCAGGTGGTTTTTAGTAGTTTACTTTTGAAACTTATCGGCATTTTCTTTTAAATCCTCTATGGAATCAATAGTTACATAATCCGGTACAACTAAACCAATTCGTGCTCCGTTAATATTAGGACCTAAATTCTCCACTTTATCTTTAACTTCCTCTAAATAACTACCATGGGTTACAGGTAACCAAGCTGCAACCATGCCGTCTACATCACCTGTCGCAACTCCCTGCCACATAGCAGCTGCCCCTACGGAGATAATCTCTACATTATACCCTAACTTTTCTTGTAAAACTGCTCTTACAACATTTGTACTAGCAATCTCTGAAGCCCATTCTACATAAACAAGCTCTACTTTTTGACCATTGCCACTATTAAGTTCCAGACCTTCTATCCATTGGTTTACCTTAGCTTCGTTTTCGCCTATCCAACGTTTGGCATTTTCATAAGGATCGGCTCCTGGTTCTTCGTTCCACACTTCCAAAGTCTGCATATCATCTAGTGTCCAATTAAAGTTATCTAAAAATGTATAGACATCAGGCAGATCTTCTTTTAAGCCTTTACGGACAATAGTATTAATCTGCTCCGCATCTCCAAAAGCCTTTTTCGGATCATCTAAATACTTTAGATCCCATTTCGCAAATTTAAAGTGAGGTGTCCAGCCTGTGACAACTATCCATTTTTCATTTCTGATTGCATCATTTAAGGCGGAAATCATAGTGGCATCACTACCCTCGATAATCTCAAAATTATCGAGATCATATTCCTCAAGTGCTTTTTCAGCTGAAGACATTATTCCGGCACCGGGGTCGATACCAATAATTACGCCTTTAGCCTCTTTCTCAGTTCTACTGCACCCCGTTATAACTAGAGATAATGTTAGAAATGTAATCAATAGTGTTAAAACCTTCTTATTCATCAAACCAACCTTTCTTAAGTTATTTATTACCCTTGGTAACCTGCTGAGTTATTCTATCCAGGATAATCGCGATTATTACTACTCCAAGACCTGCTTCAAAGCCCATACCAGGTTTAAATCTTTGAATCGCAGTCCAAACTTCACCACCTAGGCCTTTGGCACCAATCATCGCTGCAATTACTACCATAGACAAAGAGAGCATGATAGTCTGGTTGACCCCTGCCATTAATGTAGGTAAAGCAATAGGCAACTGGACCTTTATTAATTTCTGAAATCTAGTTGATCCAAAAGCATCAGAAGCCTCGATTAGTTCTTGGGGAACCTGCTTTATACCCAAAGTTGTCAATCTAATAGCGGGAGGCATGGCAAAAATAACCGTAGCAAATGCAGCAGATACAGGACCTAACCCGAAAAAAGGAATTGCAGGTATGAGATAAACAAAAGCGGGCATGGTCTGCATAAAATCCAATACCGGCATGATGATTCGATAAAATCCTTGAAATAGAGCAGCAAATATACCTAGGGGTATTCCTAAAGAAATCGAAATAAGGGTAGAAAGAAGTACTAAAGAAATTGTAGTCATTGTTGCACTCCATAAACCCAAATTCCAGATTAACAATAAACCAAAAATTGAAAATGCACCTATGCGTTTATCTTTTGTCAAATACCAGGCAAGGGCGGAAAAGATGATAATCATTACCCAAGGAGGCAAAAACATAAGAATATCGATAAAAATGTCTATCCCTGATTCTGTAAAGTTGGAAATGCTTTTCGTAATAAAGGAAAAATTTGTTGTTAACCAGTCAATTAACCCATCTATCCAATCACCAATAGGTATTTTGGGTATTGGCATGTCCATAACTAATTACCTCCTCCAGCTAAACCTGCTAAAATTGAACCTCTGACAATGACTCCTATAAGCTTTTTATCTTCTTCTACTACTGCTAGAGGGTAACGAATATCAGTCATTAATGAAAATAAATCATTTACCGGTGTCTCCGGTTCAACAGTTTTGATATCTTTTTCAATAATATTTGTTAAATCTTTTTCACCCCGTTTTATGGCTTCAACAGCCATTTCAGCCAGTACTACTCCTTCGACCTGATGCTCCTTATTAACAACAAAGATACTAGATATACCTGCTTCCTGCATCTTATGTAACGCTGTCCGGGGTCCATCTTTGGGAAAACATACATTTCCTGTCCTTTTCATAACGGAACGAGCTGTTAGTACTTTTGACATATCAACATTCTCTACAAATTTTTTGACATATTCAGTGGCCGGGTGGGTTAGAATTTCTTCAGGTGTTCCTTCCTGGACAATCTTGCCATCCTTCATTAGGATTATTCTGTCACCCAACTTAATCGCCTCGTCTAAATCATGAGTAATAAAGACAATCGTTTTCTGAACTCGGCTTTGCAGAGCTAATAGTTCATCCTGCATTTCTCTTTTAATAAGGGGATCAAGGGCACTAAAGGCTTCATCCATCAATAAAATATCCGGGTCGACTGCCAAAGCCCTTGCCAAGCCCACCCTCTGCTGCATTCCTCCGCTTAACTGATCGGGATAATTGGTTTCCCAACCTTTTAACCCTACAAGTTCTAAAGCATCTAGAGCTTTTTTTCCTCTAGTATTTGGATCTATTCCCTGAACTTCCAGACCATATTCTGTATTTTCCAGCACTGTTTTATGAGGGAAAAGAGCGAACTTTTGAAAGACCATCCCAATTTTTTTCCTACGTAATTGTAAAAGTTCTTCTTGGGAAATCTTTGTAATGTCTTCACCGTCTACATAAATAGAACCCGAAGTAGGCTCAATTAGTCTATTTAAACAACGGATTAAAGTAGATTTTCCACTACCCGATAAACCCATTATGACTAATATTTCGCCCTCATAAACTTCAAAGGAAACTCCTCCTACACCCACAGCCAACTTGGTTTTTCCCATTATTTCGTCCTTAGATAAACCATTTTTTAATAATTCTAGGGCCCGTTTTGGGTTAGAACCGAAAACTTTAGTTAAGTCTTCTACTTTGATTTTTTCCATAACAATCCCCACTTTTAATATAGAAATAGTTCCGTTCAAACAGACAACCTACATTGTATCACCTGAGTTTTCAGTGTCAAACAAGCTATCTTCAGCTCTCACCTTATCTCCTCTCATTACCTTGCATATGGTAGCGTATATTTCCATATGTTCCAAATCGCTCCGAAGTTTGTTTTCAAACAATAATAAAAATCATGACCACCCGCTCAGCGGGTGGTTTGCTCTCGCCCTATAAGGGCGATTTCTAGGCTGAGCCTAAAGGCTCGCTGAATAGTCCGCCAACCGCGCATTTTTTCAAGCGACCCCTAAAGGGGTT
>JBMNUR010000257.1:0-4547 GCA_050946395.1 Peptococcales bacterium | reverse complement strand
AAAAATACTGAAATCTGCGTCATTAGGCATGTCAATGGATAACGTTCTGTTGCCAATTGTTTCAATGGCAGTAATTGCATTCGTCAGCTCATTTGTCGCAATTAGATTTTTCAAATGGGAGTAAAAGAAAGAACAATGTAGGCAATAGAAAAGGAACACCGGGATTTACGAGTACCAGGCACCATCCTGACGGTGCCTGGTACCAGATAAAGACTGTCAAAATGACATATAAGGTTTATAGATTTATTGGGCTGAATCCTGTGAGCTCAGCACATTTCATGGTAATAAATCTTATTAGGGGGATAAAAAAATATAAAAGGATATATGGCGCTAGTTGAACAGATTATAGTCTATTGTCCGGAATATCCAATTTTAGCAGAAATCATTTCTGCTGCTTCTTTTATTAATTCTATTGATTTATTTATTTTTTCTTCTGTCATTCTGATTGTTGGTCCTGATATGCTCATGCTGTATATGGCCTTGCCATTATGATTAAATATTGGTGCTGCTACACATGTAAGCCCTTCTACAACTTCCTCGTTATCAAAAGCATAACCTTTTTTTTGAATATCTTTTAAATTCTCAATAAGCTTTTGCCTGTCGGTAATTGTGTTATTGGTATATCTTACCAGACTTTCAGGAATGAGGTCATTTAACTTGTCCTCATCCAAATATGCAAGCATTGCTTTTCCCAGACCCGTGCAATATGCAGGTTTTCTTGAACCTATACTTGTAAATATTCTCATAGACTGCTTAGATTCTACTTTGTTGACATATACAACATCCATGCCGTCTAAGCAGCCTATATGTACAGTTTCTTGCAGCTTATTACATACATCTTCAATTATTGGCGTAGTAATGCGTATTATATCTAATGATTTATTGGTTATATCGCCTAATTCTATTAAATATAGTCCCAGCCTGTATTTTTGCGTTTGTTCATCTTGATCTACGAATCCATGGAATTTCAATGTGCTTATTATACCGTGCAAGGTACATTTATTTATATCAAGCTCTTCTGAAATTTCTGTCAATTTCATATCCCGGCCTCTTTCTGCCAATAATTTCAGAACGATTAGAGCCTTATCAACAGACATTACTTTTCCTAATACTTTCATGATAGCCCCCATTATTAATTGTTTTAATTAATAATAGCATATTGTATATATTTGTCAATTTATTTTGCAATATCAAACTACATTATTATATGCCAAATATCCCGTCAGCATCTAAGAAATGTAAATACGGTTCTTATACACTTCAGAGAGCCTTATGTGAATTGATTCACCAAGGCTCTCTGAAATTTAAGAATTACTTAGCTTTAGCCAGGTCACTTGCCACTTCAATTATCCAGTCCTCTTGACCTCCTACGGCCTTTTTTCTTCCACATTCTATTATTATTTCTCTAACGTCAACGTTGAACCTTTCTGCTGCTCTTCTGGCATGAAGCAGGAAACTTGAATAGCAACCTGCAAATCCTAATATCATTGCATCTAAATTTATATTTGTTTTAAGCCCTTTAGCTTCAAGCACAGGAACAAGTGCATTTGTACTTGCGTCCATAGTTTTGAACAAATCTGCATTTATATCAGCTTTCATCTTACTGAGAACTGCTACAAGGGTCTCCGTTGCCGTATTTCCTGCTCCTGCACCAAGCCCTGAAAGAGAGCCGTCTATATATGTTGCACCAGTTTCAATTGCTGCAAGTGAATTTCCTATTGCAAGGCCTAAATTATTGTGAGAATGATGTCCTACGGGAATACTTAAATTTTCGACCATGGCTGATATTCTTGCTCTTACATCATCAGGAAGCAATGCACCTGCCGAATCAGTACAATACACTACATCTGCACCGTAAGATTCCATTTTCTTAGCTTCTTCCACAATTCTCTCAACACTGGCCATATGTGACATCATCAAGAATCCAACTGTGAACATACCCATTTTTTTACTGGTACGTATGTGCTGTGCGGATATATCTGCTTCTGTTACATGTGTCGCTACTCTCACAGCAGTAACACCGCTGTCTTGTGCTCTTTTCATGTCTTCAACCGTACCTATACCGGGTATAAGCAAAACCGCTAATTTTGATTTTTTAATTACGGAAGATGCAGCTTTAACAATTTCAATATCATCGTAATCAGAAAAACCATAATTTATGGTTGAGCCCGTTAAGCCATCCCCATGACCAACTTCAATTATATCAATACCTGCATCGTCTAATGCCAATACTACTTTTTTTACGTCATCCAAACTAAATCTATGAGAAACCGTATGACTTCCATCTCTTAATGTTGTATCTGTCAAATATATTTTCGCCATTATTTTCTACCTCCAATTATTTTTTTTGCCTTTTCTTCCGCTATATGAACCGCAGCTGAAGTAATTATATCAAGGTTTCCTGAGTATACAGGCAAATAATCTCCACTGCCTTCAACCTCTATCATCATAGTAACAATATCACCCTGAATTATCGGCTCCAGCAAGAACCTATAACCCGGAACATAACTGTTTTGGATTTTTTCCAAACAATCAAATGCTACTTTATTTATTAACTCCATATCAGGGTTCTTAACTTTTACATAAATTGTATTCCTCATAATTATCGGAGGCTCGGCAGGATTGAGTATAATTATTACCTTAGCCTTGTCAGCTCCTCCTATTTTTTCTAAGGCTTTCCTTGTAGTTACTGTAAATTCATCAATATTTGCTCTTGTTCCGGGACCGGCGCTCTTGCTTGCAAGGGATGATACTATTTCCGCATATGACACTCCAACTGCCTTGTTAATTGCCGAAACCATGGGTACGGTTACCTGTCCTGCACAGGTTACTAAATTTACATTATCCAAATATAATAAATTTTCATCTAAGTTTACTGCCGGTACACAAAAGGGTCCCACTGCTGCGGGAGTTAAATCCAGAGCAAACATACCTGCTTCTTTAAGCTTGGGTGCAGCAGCTAAATGACCTGCCGCTGAAGTGCAGTCAAATACTATGTCAATTACACCTTTGTATTTTTCAACAATGTAATCAACGCCACCTGAAGACGCATCAAAGCCCATTTCTCTGACTGCCTTGAGGTTTTCTGATTCTCTGTGGCTTACTACGCAGGCAACCTCTAAAAGCTCACTGCGTCCTAATTTTACTATTAGGTCTCGGCCTATGTTTCCGCTACCTATAATTCCTACTTTTATCTTTTCCAAATTACTTACCTCCGTTTTGTTATTTTTAATTATTTTTTAGTTGATTTTTATTCACTGCGTTGTAGGGCATAATCTTTTTAACTAATACATCTATTGCCGAATAAGCAACCTTTTGATGCTGCTCCACCGATGCTTCAGCTGAATTATAAGCACTGTGAGGGTTGATAATTATGTTGTCCAACTTATATATTTCTGCATTTGCATCAGTTATCGGCTCTATTTCAACAACATCAAGGCCAGCTGCCTTCACTTTACCGCTCTTTAAAGCCTCCATCAAATCGTAGATGTTTATAATAGGCCCTCTGGCGGTATTTACTATTAAAACACCATCTTTCATTTTAGAAATTGTATCTTTGTTTATCAAATGTTTGGTTTCAGAGGTGAGAGGGGTATGGATTGATATGACATCGGCTTCCGCATATAATTCATCAAGAGTGACACGTTTAACATTTAACTCCTGGAAAAATTTATCCGGCAAATAAGGGTCATAAGCAATAACGTTCGTATTAAATCCGCTCATATATTGGACAAACAACCTTGCGATACTTCCAAAACCAATTAACCCCAATGTTAATGAGCTGACCCTATTTATGACATAACCATCATTTGCAGTCCAATTACCTCTTCTGCATGACCTGTCCAACAAAGTTACTTTTCTGCATAAATCCAGCAGCAAGGCCATTGTATGAGTAGCCACATCAGGCTGGCAATAGTCAGGTAAGTTACATACAATTATTCCTCTTTCAGTGGCAGCTTCAACATCTATAGTGTCATAACCGATGCCATACCTAACTATAACTTTACAATTTTCAAGTTTACCGATAAGCTCTCTGCTCATGTCGACATAAACCAATCCGATGCCGTCCGCATCCTTAGCCAATTCTAAAACCTCATCATTTGTCTTGCATTCAGCAATAATACATTCAATTCCCTGTGCTTCCAATATTTCTTTTTCAATGTTAAAATCGCTTCCTGCCAGCTCTTGGCTGTCTAATATTACAAATTTACTCATTATCATCCTCCAACTCTTTAATAGCAGTTCTTAAATAATACAGATTGGCATTTTGTTTGCTATTGCTTAACTTAGTTTGTGAATTAGATTAAAAAATTAAAACGATGAAACGAAACTTGCCGATTCCTATAAAATATTGATATTACAATAATATATTCTTTGATTAAACACCGAATAAACGAACCAAAAACATTGAAATGGACTCAATATTTGTTATCAGGAACAATGCTGCAAGATTAGCTCCTAACAAAGGTATGGCTTTTTTGATAATAGGCTCTAAAGGTATTTTTGCTATACCTGAAGCAACAAACAGGTTTACTCCTAAAGGCGGA
>JBMNUR010000256.1:0-4581 GCA_050946395.1 Peptococcales bacterium | reverse complement strand
AACGAAAAACTCCCTCTTTGGTAGTGAAATTAAAGCCCAAGGTAAAGATGGAATTGAGTTTTTCACCAAACGAAATGTGGCAACAGTCAGGTTTTTCCCAAAATAGCACTATCTTTAAATATTATTCAAAGTTATAAATCTTAGACAGGGTGGTTGTAACTAGTTTAGTCCGGGAATGTTCATACTTTATGTAATTGGTTTTCCCATTACCCATTTTAGCTGCTACTTCTGCGAAATGGGCAGTGGAATTATTATATTTTTCTGGAAAGCAAAACAATCAAACAATTTGGGGTGATTACTGTTCTTCCTAGCCATATACTTGTAATCTTAAATAATTTAAAAATTACGTTCTACCGATTTTCAAGCTTTTTCTCAAAACATAAAAATTACGCGCCTACCATAATAATAATACAGTATGCTCTGACGTAACAAGGTCACTTCACTTAATTGATAAACCAATTGCTTCGTAAGACTGTACTCTTAGGGGAATGAAATCTTTTGTCCTTAGCAAAGGACCGATACGAAAAAGAATTCCTTGCACTACGGAAGAGGAAAGCATTGTTACAATTAAGAATACTCTTTGTATATTTACCCCATGATCTTATCGATAATTACTGTGCATTTTGCATAATGAATAATGCATAAAAAAAATATATATTATAGGAGCAACGGAAACTAAAATTATGGAGGTCGATGTGTATGCGTATTGTTGGTTCAAAAAAAATGCTTATAATCCTATCGGTAATACTGTTCATATCCATATCTTTATTAGGTTGTGGCGGGAATGAAAAGAACGAAAGTAAGAAAAAAGAAGACGCCGTTATGGAATTGACTTTTGCAACAGGTGCTGAAGGTGGAACCTGGGGTGTTATTGGAAATGCGATCGCTGACTATATGCAAAGAGAAATAGATAATGTTCGGGTTACAGTGATTTATGGTGGTGGGGTGTCAAACTTAATTGGTATAAGTAATGGGCAAATCGACATTGCTTTCGGATACGGACCAACGGCTTTGGAAGCTAGGCAAGGATTAGGGGCATTTAAAGATACAGGTCCAATAAAAAATGTTAGACAACTAGCAAAACTTTACACTTCTCCTTTCCAAATCGCCGTGCGGGGAGATAGTGGCGTATATAAAGTAGAAGACCTGAAGGGCAAAGGCTTTTCCCCAACAATCAGAGGATTTACCAGTGAGGCTATAGCAGAAATGGTATTGAAAGTTCATGGAATGACCTATGATGATCTTAGCCGAGTTGAGTTTGTAGACCAACCTGAAGGGGCTGCTTTAACCCAAGATGGTCATATTGCTGGTTTTTGTCCACTTGCAGCAGTTCCAGCTCCAGCGATTCAGGAACTATTTGCCTCATCAAGGGGTGGAAGAATTGTCCCTATAGCTGAAGATAAAATTGAAGCAATATCAGAAATTAATTCGGGCTACATCAAATATGTTATCCCCGCGGGTTCATATAGAGGACAGACTGAGGACGTTTTAACGATAGGTGTTCCGGACGTTTTATATGTAAGGGAAGATCTGCCGGATGAATTAGTTACCAAGATTTTGGAAATAATGTTCAACAAAGCAAAAGATCTTGAGGCTATACATGTATCCATGAAAGATTTCAATTTAGAAGAAGCTCCTGAAGATTTAGGTACCCCCCTTCATTCTGCGGCTGAAGCTTTTTATAAGGCGAAGGGTGCATTGAAATAAACAAAGGAGGGATTATTTCCTCCTTTGTTTATTATTCATTATTCTAACAAGCATATTCGACGTGAGAAGGAGAGAAACTATGAAACGGTCAAACAATGCAAAATATTTCAAATCCGCATCCATTATATTTATAATTGCAGTGGCAATGTCTTTGTTTCATATTTATACCGGTGTCTTTGGGGTATTGCTCTTTATTAAACACAGAGCAATTCATATAGCTTTTGCCCTAGTGTTATGCTTTTTGTCTATATCGGCATTTGGAAAATTTGGTGAAGATGGACGTAAAGTGCCCTTTTACGATTGGATTCTTGCGCTCCTCGCTGTAATCGTTTTCGGTTATTTTGTAGTCAATGGTGACTTGATTGCCCGTCGATATGCTTATGTGACACCTTTATCGACTATTCAATTAACTATGGGCATATTAGCGATTATCTTGTTAATTGAGGGCGTAAGAAGATCCATTGGAACGATTTTTGTTGTAATTATAGGTTGTGCTCTAGCATATGCCGCCTTAGGGCCATATTTACCTTTTGCTATCTCTCATAAAGGGTTTACATTAATGTGGACAATTGACCATCTTGCGTTTACAGATTCGGGTATATTCGGTAGATCCGCGGGTGTTTCAGCGACCTATATTTTCATATTCATACTTTTTGGTGCCTTTTTGGAGAAAACCGGTGCCGGGGATAAATTTATAAAATTGGCTTTTTCCTTAGTAGGAAAACAACGGGGCGGTCCGGCCAAAGCAGCAGTTATTGCTAGCGGGCTTTTTGGTATGATTTCCGGTACTGCTGTGGGCAATGTGGTTACAACCGGAACATTTACTATCCCGATGATGAAAAAGCTTGGTTATCAGCCTGAGTTTGCCGGGGGAGTTGAGGCTTGTGCTTCATCCGGAGGACAGATAATGCCGCCTTTAATGGGTGCGACAGCATTTTTAATTGCCGAGTTCACTGGAATACCTTATATTGATCTAGCTAAGGCTGCAGCGATTCCCGCAATCATGTATTTCTTTGCAATTTTTGTGCAGGTACATTTAAGGGCACTTGTACTTGACATTAAAGGTATGCCACGTGAAGAATTGCCACCCAAACACAGGTCTTTGACAGAGGCTGCGCCTTATATGCTTTCTATTATAGCTATTGTTGTTTGCCTTCTTGTGGGATTTACACCACTTAGATCAGGATTACTCGCCATAATTTTTGTTGTGGTTGTAAATATAATAATGTCGTTCGTTACTCATATTCCGGCGATAACGATAAAACAGGTTTTTCAGGCGTTGGAAGGTGGGGCGAAAAGTGCAATTCCCGTCGCATTGGTGTGCTCCGCATCTGGCATTGTGTCCGGAATAGTTGTAATGTCAGGGATCGGGTTAAGAGTAAGTTCTGTGGTTTTAGACATTTCCGGGGGCAACCTGTTTTTCACATTGCTTATAGTAATGGTCACCTCTATAATATTGGGAATGGGATTGCCAACAGTGGCAGCATATATTATTCAAGTTTCATTAACAATACCGGCTTTACTGGAGCTGGGTGTGCCACCACTAGCATCACATATGTTTATATTCTACTTTGGAGCTTTATCGGCAATTACACCGCCCATTGCCTTAGCGGCATATGCGGCTGCCGGCATTGCGGATAGCCCATTAATGAAAACAGGTTTTGTCGCTTTTCGATTAGCGCTTTCGGGTTTTATTATACCCTTTATGTTCGTATATTCGGCCAGCATTATTTTAATTGGTTCACCAATCGAAACAATAATTACTACTATCACGTTAATTCTAGGCATAATAGCTTTATCATTTGGGGTTGAAGGTTGGATCGTTTCTAAAGCTAATATACTGGAGAGGTTACTTTGTATAACCGGCGCGATACTCCTAATTTTACCTGGTGTTTTCACCGATTTAACTGGATTTGCAATAATAGGAAGTGTAATAGGATATCAATTTTTTAGGAATAGGAATGTAAAAACAATGAATGAGGCCGTTTAGGGATATTGCAAAAAACTCTAAATAAGATACTAGCGAATTATTATATATAAATTAGCAATAAAAGTAGTAAGTAACTACATAAACTATTTGGGATGTCGGCAAATATTTAGGAAAAATAAGTACATGATATGCAACTTAAAAAGGTAAAAAACAAAGGTTATTGCAGTAGAATCGTCAATTGGCAAGTACTGGGCCGAGGGTATGAGTGTTGAAAAATTGGGTTTTAACATTGTTTCCAAAGAAGAGTTAATTAATCAAGTAAGCTAAAATTCTTACCAAAAAGTGAAATTTGATTTAAAAGATAAAGGGATATAACTTTAAAATAATATCAAGTCTCAAGAAATTGTAAGTAAGTATCCCCTATTCGAGGAGGATTATTATGATTTTAAAAGGAGGATATCTTTATTACGATACTCCCGTAGGTATAATTTGTCTCGACACGAAATTCCCTAAACCTGTAGGCCATATGCGCAATCCGCTAACTTATAATTTTCCCGTAGTTCAAAGAGTGATTAAAGATGTTGGTGTTAAAGAGATACTGTCTCCCAGTCCTGAACTAATTGAGCCATTTATTGAAGCTGTTAAGCAACTAGAACAAGATGGGGTAAAGTGCATCACAGGTAGTTGTGGCTTTATGGCGTTATTTCAAAAGGAAATTGCCGCTGCAGTGAAGATTCCTGTATTACTTTCTAGTTTGATTCAGATTCCTCTTGTTCGTGTCCTTTGTGGGCCAAAATGTAAAATTGGTGTACTGACGGCCAGTGCATCATCACTTACGCCCAAACATTTCGAACGAGTTGGGGCGGAGATAAAAGATGTTTTTATTAAGGGAATGGAGGGGTATTCAGAATTTAGAGAGACCATTATAGAAGGGAAACGTAATG
>JBMNUR010000255.1:0-4599 GCA_050946395.1 Peptococcales bacterium | reverse complement strand
CTTCAGGAATTAGCAAAACTCACCTTCGGTTCAAACAGTTGCTAATTCTGGTCTTCAGCCGTCTGCGTTCTTTTTATCTAAACTCGCCAAATGCTTCACTTATGATAAAATCATATGGATTTTGTTTTGAATAACTTTGTCAACAGGCTGAAGAGACGCATAAGCGTCTCTTTTCTTATCTTCCTTTATTTAGTATAATTTGAGGGTGGTAAAATAATAATTGGTGTTTTAAAACTTAGGGTATAATAAGCTAAATGAAATAGAAAATAGGGAGGAAAATTTTTTAATGATTTCTAAAATAAAAAAATACTATATCCAAACCTTTGGTTGCCAGATGAATGAACGAGATACGGAAGTTTTATCTGGGATGTTAAAAAAAATGGGATACCAAAAGTCAGATAACCGAGAAAAATCGGATATTATTTTATTTAATACTTGCTGTGTAAGAGAAAAAGCAGAAAATAAAGTTTTGAGTTATTTAGGGGAGTTGAAAGATTTAAAATCACAAAATCCTGACTTAATCATTGGTGTTTGTGGTTGTATGGTCCAACAAAAAGGTATGACAGATCTCATCAGACGCTCTGCTCCCCATGTGGAACTTTTGTTTGGTACTCATAATATTCATGAATTACCTGATTTAATTGAAAACATTTTAGCTTCACGAAATCCACAAATATCGGTATGGAATTCCGAAGGAGAAATAAAAGAGAATTTGCCTTCAGATAGAGAATCTCCTTTTAAAGCATTGGTGAATATTACTTATGGCTGTAATAACTATTGTACATATTGTATCGTTCCTTATGTTCGGGGTAAGGAGCGAAGTCGCTTACCCCAACACATTGTCCAAGAAATAAACTCTTTGGTTAATGAGGGGGTAATAGAGGTGATGCTATTAGGCCAGAATGTCAATTCCTATGGCAAAGATTTTACTGAAAATAAAGTTGACTTTGCCGACCTTTTAGAAATGGTCAATGATATCGAGGGAATAGAGCGAATTAGGTATATGACCTCTCACCCCAGGGATTTTTCTGACAAACTTATTAAAACTATTGCAAGTTGTAATAAAGTTTCTAAACACTTTCATTTACCGGTACAAGCCGGGAGTAATAATATTTTAAAGAAAATGAACCGTGGCTATACTAGGGAAAGCTATTTAGAATTAATCCAAAAAATACGCCAATATCATCCCAATGCGGTTATTACTACCGATATAATTGTTGGTTTTCCTGGTGAAACAGAAGATGATTTTTTAGAAACCTTAGATTTAGTGGAAAAGGTTAGATTTGATAGTGCTTTTACTTTTATTTATTCGAAAAGAACGGGAACCCCAGCGGCAAAATTTAAAGATCAAGTACCAATGGAAGTAAAAAAAGAGAGAATTCAAAGGCTTAATGAGCAAATTAATGTAATTAGCCATGAAATTAATCAGGATTATTTGCATAAAAAAGTCGAGGTTTTAGTTGAAGGGCCAAGTAAAACTAATGAAAATATTCTTACCGGACGTACAGATGGCAACAAAACTGTAATTTTTTCCGGAGATATTAAACATATTGGCAAAATCGTATCGGTGCTAATAACAGAAACCCAAACTTGGATTTTAAAAGGCAAAATAGAGGAAATTTAGATATTTTAGCGAAGTATTTACAATAACGATGGAGGTGTTTTATTTAATGGTCATTTATGAAAAGGCAAGAGAGTTGGCGCAAGCAATTTCCCAATCAGAAGAATTAGCGAAAATGCGGGATAGTGAAGCAGCTATGATGTGTGATCCGGAAGCCCGGAAATTAGTAGAAGAATATCAAGAAATCCAAATGGAAGCTATAAAAAATGGTCAACAATTTGGAGATTTATCAGAAGAAAAACAGAAAAAACTTGAAGAATTAGATGAAAAGATGTCTCAAAATCCACAGATTGTTGCATATATGGAAGCTCAGGAGAAATTAGAGCAAATTCTTCGTTCTGTAAATTTAATTATTAGCGGTGCTTTGAATGAAGGTGATGGTAGCTGTCCAAGTTCCGGTTGTGCCGGTTGTACTTCATGTAATTAATAATTTAGGAGACTTTAATAAGTCTCCTAAATTTATATCTACGTTTAAGTCTTTTGGAGGAATGATATGTTAGGCGATACCCCGATGATGCTCCAATATCAAGATATTAAAGCTAAATATCAGGATTGTATTTTATTTTTTCGATTAGGTGACTTTTATGAAATGTTTGGACCAGATGCCCAAACAGCTTCTAAAATATTAGAAATAGCTTTAACTTCCCGAGAAGCAGGCAAAGGAAAACGGGTCCCCATGTGTGGTGTTCCTTTCCATGCAGTGGATAACTATGTAGCTAAACTAATTAACAAAGGGTTTAAAGTTGCTATCTGTGAACAAGTAGAAGACCCTAAAGAATGTAAAGGAATTGTCAAAAGAGAAGTTGTTCGGATAATTACGCCGGGTACAGTATTAGAAAGCAATATTTTGGAGGAAAAAGCGAATAATTACTTAGTTGCAATTATCTGTAATAAAAATGCTTTCGGTTTAGCTAGTGTTGATGTTTCAACGGGAGATTTCTACACAACCCAAATTACAGATCAGCAAAGCTTTATAAATGAAATTTTACGTTTTAATCCAACCGAATTTATTATTTCCGTTGAAGATATGACCTATTTAGAAAAGTTGGGAATCAATTTTGATAATATAGTAATTAATCATCCTTTGGACTATGTATTTCAATTGGATTACTGTGCAAAGGTGCTTTTGGAGCATTTTAATGTTAATTCATTACATAGCCTGGGATGTTCAGAATATCCTCTTTGTGTACAGGCTTCCGGTGCTGTAATTGATTATTTACTAGTTAATCATAAAACCCCACCTAAAAACATAACTAGATTAAAAGTGTATCATCTTGGAGAATCTATGTTTTTAGATTATGCTACAAAAAGAAATCTTGAACTTACCCAATCTCTGCATACTTTAGAAAGAAAAGATTCTTTATTGGGAGTAATTGATTATACTGTAACCGCTTTAGGTGGGAGAATGTTAAAAAATTGGGTTGAACAACCCCTTCTAAATAAACAACGTATTGAAGAACGATTAGATAGTATTGATGAATTTGTCGGTAATAATACCGGTAGGAAAAAACTTAGAACCCTACTTAACCCCATTTATGACTTAGAACGGATTGTAGCCCGGGTTTCTTTTGGAAGTGCAAATGCCAAGGATTTGCTTTCTTTGAAAAGCTCTTTAGAATTATTACCGGAAATCCACGATTTATTAGCGGCTTGTAATGGGGATTATTTACGAAAATTGTCTAATGAACTTGATACTTTAGAAGATATCTTTTTCTTATTAGATAATGCCTTAGAACCCGAACCGCCTTTTTCCTTAAGAGAGGGTAATTTAATCAAAGATAACTATGATTCAGAGGTTGATAAACTTAGGTCAATAACTAAAGACGGAAAGCAATGGATTATTGATTTAGAACAAAAAGAAAAGGATAAATCGGGGATTAAATCCCTTAAAATAGGTTTTAACAAAGTATTTGGTTATTACTTAGAAGTTACAAAAAGTAATCTTCACTTAGTACCGGAGCATTTTATTCGTAAACAAACATTAGCTAATGCAGAACGGTTTATAACACCCGAACTTAAAGAATTAGAGGACCAAGTTTTGGGAGCAGATGAAAAATTAAATGAATTAGAATATGAGATTTTTACAGCTATCCGTGAAAATGTTAAGGGGCATATCTCACGTATCCTAAAAACCGCTAAACTATTAGGGGAATTGGATTGTCTGGCTGCTTTAGCTGAAGCCGCAGTAATTAATAATTTCGTAAGACCTGAAATTAATGAAACAGGTACATTTGAACTACTAAAATGCCGCCATCCGGTGGTGGAAGTTAAATTAGAAGGTCAGTGGTTTATTCCTAATGATTTATCACTGGACAATACCGAGCAAAGGTTTCTGATTATCACAGGACCAAATATGGCTGGTAAAAGTACATACTGTCGAAGTGTAGCCCTGGTAAGTATTCTAATGCAGATGGGCAGTTTTGTTCCTTGTGAAAAAGCCAGTCTTCCCATTGTTGATAGGGTATTTGCCCGTATTGGGGCCAGTGATGATTTGAGTACTGGTTTAAGTACTTTTATGGTAGAGATGAATGAAGTAGCCAATATTGTGAATAATGCTACAGAAAATAGTTTAATTATCCTGGATGAGGTCGGCAGGGGCACTAGTACCTATGATGGTCTTTCCATAGCCTGGTCTTTAACAGAGTATCTTAATAATGAAATTCGTGCCAAAACCTTATTTGCTACTCATTACCACGAACTTACCAAGCTTGCCGAAAAATTTTCGGGAATAAAAAATTATAATATTGCAGTCCAAGAAGAAGGGGATCATATTGTATTTTTACACAAGATAATTCCCGGTGGAGCTGACCGTAGTTATGGTATTCAGGTTGCTAAATTAGCCGGATTACCTGAAAAAATAATCTTAAGAGCTAAAGATATTCTTCGTAAATTAGAACTTGAAGAAGACCAAACTCCTATTTCCACGGAAAAACCCGTAATAAATACTGGATTAATCTTAAATAAAAATAAACCGCGAG
>JBMNUR010000254.1:0-4600 GCA_050946395.1 Peptococcales bacterium | reverse complement strand
AAAGGAACATGTTAATGTTAATTATTTACACTAATGTCATCTTTAAGGGGGGTAAAATTTAATTATAAAAAGGTCCATTTTTCACTTGACAAATACACAATATGAGATGGTCGATTGAAATTTCCTTCAGAGACCTTAAACATACCATAGGAACAGTCAATTTCCATTCAAAAAAGGTGGAGTACATTGAGCAGGAGATTAGAGCCCGTCTGATCTTATTTAATTTTTGCACCATCATTACAACACATGTTGTAATGATGGTGCAAAAGAACACAAAACATACATATCAGGTCAACTTTGCAATGGCAATGAAAATATGCTTACACTTTATCAGACTTCGGAAAAATGAGTCACCGCCTGATGTGGAAGGCCTGATAGGCAGCTATACGCTGCCAGTCCGACCTGGAAGAGCCTACGCCCGCCAGCATAGGTTCCAACTTCCAGCAAGCTTTTGTTATAGATTCTCCTGATTTATCAGGCTATACCGTCTAATATTATACCCCATTTCAAGACAGATGTTCAATCTGTCTTAAAGTCATGTACTTTTTTATATATTTACTTCAGTTTGTGCCTATCATTTCATATCAGTCGTTGAATATTTCTATATTTACCATATTCTAATTGCTTTTGCCTATTTATTTCGTGTTATAATCGGCTTAACTGCATATTCCGGCGTATCCGGACGGCGATTCCGGGAAACATCCGGACACTAAACCGGCATTATCCGGACACCTTGTGAGTTGATTTGATTCTATGATATTTATCCATTCTTTTCAATATCTTGAATGATTTTTTCTGCCATCACCTCCCGCATTGACTTTTTTGAATCAAGAGCCAGGATGTATGAATTGTGAATAATCCTATCCATTATGGCATCGGCAATTGTAGGATCAGGAAAAAGTTCATACCATTTAGTATGTGCAATTTGCCCGGCCATGCGTAATTTCATCAAATTGACCCAGGGGTATACTTCAAATTGACCCAGGGATGTATTTGAATTTGACCCACCTATGTATTTGATTCTGAGCCACCCATGTACTTTAAAGTGACCCGTCATCTCATAACAGGTAGCATTTACAAAATATCAAAAATAATCCAAATTTGCAATGGCAGAAATGTTAAAATAAGGCATGTGAGAGAAAAAGTTTTTAAGTGCGGTTTACAATGAGTGGGGCCTGTATGATAGCCTGTAAGGCAGGCCAGTTCTTCATGCCCCTCAGCCCTACTTCCAGGCTTAGCTTCGGGGGCATGGTGGGCTGGCCTCACTGGCATGTAATCATATGGGAGAGGCTCGTTGTCAACTGGATTCTTAAACAACTTTTTCGACCCTATTTGTACTACCTTAACGATTGATTCTTGTATTTGAACCTTCTCATGGAATCATCTGCTACCAGCTCAATAATGTGAGAACCGTGTATCAGCCTGTCCATTACTGCATCGGCTACAATAGGGTCACTGAACAAGGAATGCCAATCTGCAACTGAAAGTTGGCTTAATATAACAGTTGAATTGATTTGGTTCCGATCTTCTATAACTTCAAGGATGTCCCTGCCTGCAACTGGATCAAAGTTATTGATACCCCAATCGTCCAGAATCAGTAGCTTTACCTTTTTCAGTTCCTTCATAAGGCGGTTGTAACTACCGTCGCCTCTGGCAATAGCTAAATCAGTCAGAAGTCTGGGAAGCCTTACGAAAAGTACCCTGTAATTATTCCGACATGCTGCATTACCCAAGGCACATCCTATAAAGGTTTTACCCGTACCGGTGGCACCGGTAATAATAACATTCAGTCCGTCAAGGATCCAGGAGCATGTCGATAATTGCATCATTGTATTCCTATCAATATTTCTGTCAGGACTGTATATGATCTCTTCAATTGCACAATTGTATTTCATCCCTGCTTTACGGACCAGATTAGCAAGACGTTTGTTCTGACGGGCAACCCATTCACTATCTACAAGAAGCCCAAACCTTTCGTCAAAAGACAATGAGGATATTTCTGGGTTCTGCGTCTGTTTTCGGTATTCTTCCGCCATTGTGCATACTTTTATCCAGTTTAGTTTGTCAATCGTCTGCTGTGTATTCATTTGGCTTGACCTCCTGCATAATATCTGGGCCCACGGATTCTAGAATTGATGGATATCACATTTTTATTAGTACTTGAGACCGGTATCTCTATTTTGTCCATGCCATTTTTAAGTATGTTGTTCACTGTTGTATAGGACGGAGAATGGAGATCCAGTGCCTTCTGGCATGCGTTTTCAAGCCTGACAGCCGAATATTTGTCAGCTAGCTTAAGAAGTCCAAAACATGACTTATATGCCTGCTGTTCAATCTTTTTAGACACCAGTACCTGTTGAACTAATTCTCTTGTACTGTTACCAATTTTGCAAGCCCATGCGAGAAAACGGTCACTGTCCCATGCTATATATTCCCTATGATTGGGTGGCATATGTTCCGGATTCGTCGAATATTGCCCCGACCTCCCATACAGGCGTGCATGGGAGCAAATCCTTATGTTATTGAAATATACCTCAATAACGGTACTTGTGATTTTTACATCAACCTTCTTCTGTATGTATGAGTAGGGTATGCTGTAATACATTTTGTCCACTTCGATGTGGTAATTGAAACTAACCGTGGCGACCTTCCATGTGGACATTTCAAATGGCTTGGCGGGCAGTGGTCTCAATGCCGGTAGGTCAAACTCAATAAATATACTCTTTCTGCTACCTTCTTTTTTCTGGAATGGCTTACATGCATAACTATTGAGTTTTTCCCGTATGAAGCTGTTGATTTCCCTAAAGCTGAAGAATCTCTGGTTCCTAAGGGCTGCGATGATCCATGTACTGATATCTCCGACGGTGCCCTCTGCAGGAGACTTGTCACGAGGCTTCCTGGAGCGTGCAGGTACGATTGCACAACCGTAATGCTCTGCCATCTCGAGATAGGTCTTGTTTATGACAGGATCATAATTGCAAGCTTTCTTGACTCCAGTCTTAAGATTATCAGGCACGAGCTGCCGAGGAACACCGCCATAATATTCGAAAGCATGAACATGAGCTGTAATCCAATTTTCAAGATTCTCGGAATCAAATGCTTCTACATAGGGATATCCGCTTTTTCCAAGTGCCGAAACAAAAATGTGGGCAGGGATGATTTCGCCTGTTTCACGATCTATGACCTCCATTCTTGTACCTGCCCAATCAACGAACATTTCATCGCCGGCTTTGCGTTCAATATGCATAACTGCTTTCGTTTTGGCAGCCCATGCATTGTACAACCGACAGAATTGGACATATTCAACACCGTTGGGAGTCTTCTCCTTGTACTCTGTCCATAGGAGTCGAAGATTGACATGCGGGCGTTGCAATTCCCTATGTATGTACTCGTAGTCCGGCTCAGGTTTTCGATGTGTTGGAGTGGATGCGGCAGGATAAAGCAACTGGAATAGCCTGGCATCATCCATATCTTCCGGGATAGGCCAGGATAATCCCGTAAGACCAGCACGTTCCAACACATCGCGTACTGTGTTCCGTGAACAGTTGCAACTGCTTGCAGTTGCACGGATACCGATCCCCAGACTTCTTAGTCTGAGAATTTCTCTGATTTTGACCATTTTAATCGACCTCATTTCTTTTACCTCCTGTTAAAATTGGTAATGAATCCATTTTAGCAGGGTATTTTTTTACCAGTAATGAGGTGGGTCAAATCCGAGTACATGGGTGGGTCAATCTCAAGTATATCGGTGGGTCACTTTGAAATACATGGGTGGGTCAAACCGAAGTACATCCAGTGCACAAATTGAAGTACATTATGCAGCCAGAACTGTTGAAGTTTTGTTGTACCTGCCTTCAGCTATTTCAAGGATGTCTCGGCTTTCCTCAAGCGTATATGATTTAAGGCCTAAATCATCCAGAATCAATAATTTGATGTTTTGGATAGTAGACATGAACCGCGAATAGCGGTTTTCATTCTTTGCAGCCTGTATTTCAAGCAGCAGTTCGGGAATTCGATAATATTTGGCGGAGTATCCCTTGCGGCAGGTTGCATTCCCAAAGGCACAGGCAATGTACGTTTTACCACTACCTGTTTTGCCGGTTATCACAATATTTAATTTCTGTTCAATAAACCCGCAGGTTGAAAGTGTCTGGATCGTTCTTTTATCAATCGTTCTGTCTGTTGCATAGTCAATATCCTCCAGGCACGCATTCAGGCCAAGTGAGGCACTACACAGCAGCCTCCTGATCTTGGAATTCTTCTTTGAGACCCATTCATTTTCTACCATGATTCCGAGCCTCTCATCAAACGAGAGGCCCTCTAAAGAAGTGTCTGGATCACATAGCATTTGGGCCATGACTTTAAGTTTCATATCCCTGAGCTTTTCAACAGTAGGATTGTTAAGCATTGATGCCACCTCCTGTGAAAGCACTGCTGCCTCGTACATTGTCATGCATAATGATTTTTTCAGTTTTGTTCTCCGCTACATTTTGAGTAACTTGTTTCAATACCAAGCTGAAATACTTGTATGAGCAGGCATTTCTCTCAAGTGCCTCTCTGCTGGCATTTTCCATGATTTCATCAGAATAGCTTTTACTGA
>JBMNUR010000253.1:0-4613 GCA_050946395.1 Peptococcales bacterium | reverse complement strand
AAAAGGAGGAAATAAAATGGTAGTAAGAAGAATCGTCCATATTAATGAAGAAAAATGTAACGGTTGTGGAGCATGTATCCCTGCTTGTCATGAAGGAGCTATTCAAATTATTGATGGTAAAGCTAAGCTTTTGGCTGAAAAACTCTGTGATGGTATTGGTGACTGTTTAGGTGAGTGTCCTTTAGGGGCGATTGAAATTATTGAAAGAGAAGCAGATGAATATGATGAAATAGCTGTTAGAGAAAGACAAAAAGAATTAGAGTTTGAGAAAAAAATTAGCGGTGGGTGTCCTGGTAGCAAACCTCAATTTTTCGGCTGTCCCGGAAGCAGACCTCAGTCCTTTGAAAATGAAGAAAGCACTTCAGGAAAAGTAAATATTAATTCTGAATTAACACAATGGCCTGTTCAATTACACCTTGTACCGGTAACTGCACCATATTTTGAAAATAGAGACCTATTAATTGCTGCCGACTGTGTACCAGTGGCTAATGCTAACTTTCATCAAGATCTATTAAAAGGTAAGGGTGTAGTGATTGCCTGTCCCAAACTTGATAATACACAACCCTACGCTGGGAAATTAGCCCAAATCATTAAAAATAATAATATTAAAAGTATTACTATTGCCCGAATGGAAGTACCATGTTGTGGGGGTTTAAGTAGACTAGTACAACAGGCCATTGAAGCTGCAGAAATAGACATTCCGGTAACTGAAAAAATCATTGGTATCAGAGGAAATGTAAGGTAGACTTTGGGTCTACCTTTTTTCTTATATCATTCCTATTTATTTTTTCATATTCTATTAAATGGGAGTGATAAAGGATGACAAATAACCAATACCGAAAATGCGGATGGCCATATTTTAAAATTACCCCTTCACCTACTACAGCAAAAACTAATGAATTATTAATAATTGCCGAATGTGTACCGAATGTTTATGCGAATTTTTATCAAGATTTTATTAAGGAAAAAAACAGTGATCTTATTTGCCCTAAATTAGATGAAACAAATCAATGTGTCCAAAGGTTAGCTAATATTATTAAAACTACATCTTTAGAAAAAATAACAATAATCCGGATGGAAGATAATTGTTGTGGTTATCTATCAAAACTTGTCCAAAAAGCCCTCCATATTACAAATAAACAAATACCACTTAGTGAAAAAGTCATTAATAAAAAAGGAAAGTTGCAGTAATTAAGAAAAAAACTTAAACTATAAGAAGAGAACTTATTTCATAACCAATCTGGGGGGATAGATTATGAACATTGATAAAATTGTAGGATTTTTACAGAATCTAAACACAGTTACTTTTAATTCCGAACTTTGCAGTAAATTAATCTCTCCAAAATCATCCTGCACTAATTGCACAAAAGTTTGCCCAGTTCAAGGTATTACTTTTACAGCTAGAGGTTTAGAAGTTCAAAATTGCACTTCTTGTGGTCTTTGTATTGAAGCTTGCCCCAACCATGTTTTTATACTTAGTGAAAATCAACTAATAGAAATGGCTAATAGTGACAGCCAAACGCTCATCCTCACTTGTCCCTCGCTTTACGAGACTATACCCGAGGAATTAGCGCAATCAGTTACAAAATTAAGTTGTTTGGGAGAACTTTATCCTGAGTTGACTTTTTATTTGTTGGCTTCTTTTAAGAAGGTAATCTTAATCCATGACACAAATAAATGTGCAGAGTGTTTTAATCAGGACATAAAAGAAAAAATCAAACCAAGTCAATTTTCCCATCTTCAAGATAAATATTTTACTAATAAACTTTTAGTGGTTAATGATTTCCATGAAATAAAACCTTATCTTAAAAACCAAAAAGCACAACAAACCCCTGATCGGCGTGCATTCTTTAGACACATTTTCCAAGGTTCGAAAAATATTTCTAAAGAAATTTTGCAGTCGGCTCTAAATCAAGAAAAACTCAAAGAGGGGGAAAGCATCCCTCCGAAAAAGCAATATTTAAAAGATGCTTTAAAAAAACAAGAAAATCTGGATTTTTCCGATATCTTACCATATCCTAAACTTAGAATTAGGGCCTGTAATTTTTGTGGTGCTTGTAGTAAGTTATGCCCTACACATGCCCTAAAACTTCAAGAAAATGAGAACGAAAAAATAATTAGTTTTACTCCCAACCTATGTACCCAATGCAATATCTGTAGTGAGATTTGTTATTATCAAGGTTTGACTTGGGAAGAAAATATAATTATAAAAGAATTTTTAAATGATAATTCAGAAATACTCGCAACTGGTCAAAAAAGGGCTTGTAATAATTGTGAACAGGATTTTTATGAATTAGATGAGAAAGAAGAACTATGTTTCTTATGCCGACCCAAAAGGTCTATTAATGGGCAAGAAGATTAGGTTAAGTTTTCGCTACTCTTGCTTCCCGCCTCCAGCCTTTTGTATGGTGTGTCCACTTTATTCGTTGGGGACATTCCCCCGACCTTAGGTGAATCCTAAAATAGAGGTGTGTCCCCTTTCCTTTTAAGATATTTTTCTTCTAAAAAATCTGCAATCTTAATGATTTCTCCAAAACCAAAAACTGGTTTATTTGTTTGTCGAGGAGGTTCATCATCGGTAATCAGTGCCACTAATTCCTCTTCAGTGCATAGAAGATAATCTTTAGCATTTTCCGCCCGATAAAGTTCTAATTTGGGCTTATTTTCCCTCTTAAATCCTTCAGTCAGAACCAAATCCATTTCTTTAAAAAAGGTCAGGTAATAATCCAGACCTTTTTTTTTCTGATGTTTTTCGATAAAAGCCATCTTGTCCGGTCCACAAATCATTACATTGTCAGCCCCGGCCTCCCGAAAACGCCAGGTTGATTTACCAGGCTTATCAATTTCAAAACCATGAACATCATTTTTTATGACCCCTACTTTATACTTTCTGGCCTTTAATTCTGCAATTAATTGTTCCAAAAAAGTAGTTTTACCAGACCCCGTTGTACCCACAACAGAAATTATAGGTGGCAACATAAGTTTTTCCTGATAAATTTTCGCTTTGTAATAATCCTCCGGAGTATTGATGTTAAAAAAGCTTAAATCTTCCTTTAGCTCAACATAACGGGTTTTAACCAAATCATAAAGTTTAATTACCTTAGTAATATCTGCTTTTAGAAGGCCTTCTATATGAGGAATACAATGTTTAGTGTAAATAGCCGTTAAAGGTTGATATCTACCATCCATCATTGGTACCACTACCTGGCAATCTTTTTGTGCACTTAATAGTTTAATAATAAGATCTCTGGTAACAAATGGCATATCGCAAGGAATGATAAAATTATTCATAAATTTTGAGTGAAATAATCCTGTATGAATACCGGCCAAGGGACCCATGCCTGAATAAAAATCTTGAACAACTTTTACATCTAAACATGCATATTTACTAACCGCATTTGTTACCACAATAATTTCCTCGATACCTGCTTCCCGTCCTTTGTTAATAATCCTTTCAATTAAAGAATGCTCTCCTAAAGCTAAAAAGGCCTTATCTTCTCCCATACGACTACTTTTACCACCCGCGAGTATAATCAAACCAATTTTACTTAAATCAATACTCATTGTTACCCCCGTTACACAGTATTATTATTTAACCATAGGCCCAAAAGTGGCGCACATATTAACCTGGGTAAAATAAAAATCCTTGCCCAAGGACAAGGATAAATATACCCATACCTTCTCCATTAACAATTGGAGAAAATAGAATATTTTTGCGGATTCAAAAAATTAAACTTCTTTATTTTCCTCTTTCTTAGTATTGTCCGTATCGGAATCAAGAGTAGCTCTCTTAAATTCCTTGATACTTTTACCAACTGCTCGACCTACTTCGGGTAATTTTCCAGGCCCAAATATAACAAGTGCTAAAACGAGTATTAAAACCAGTTCTGGAAATCCTATATTAGGTAAAAATCCAAACATTTTAATACCTCCTTATCATAGTAATTACATGAGGAAAAACAACAAAAGCCTTAAGTTCGTCCTTCATTATAAAATATCACTAAATCAGTTTATTATCAAGTCCAACATTGGCATTCCGTTCCTTAGATTTAATTTAACCACTGATGAACACGAATGAACACGAATTGCATGTTATTTTTCGGGTCTTTTTTAATTATTTAAACTGTGTTTATCCGTGTGCCCGTAAGGGACCGTGGTTTATATAATAATTTTCTCAATCTTTACCGCGCAGACCTTTAATTCCGGTATTTTGGCCTGTTTATCTAAAGCACTATTTGTTAAAACATTAGCAGCTCCTTCAGCATAATGAAAGGGCATAAAGACTACTCCTTCATCTACAATATCAACTACTTTGGCTTTTGTGAGAATTGAACCGCGTCTAGAAGAAACTCTTATTGTTTCACCATCTACAATAGCATAATTTTTCGCAGTATGAGGATTAATTTCGATATAACTTTCCGGTGCTTTTTGATTGAGTCCATCGACGCGACCGGTCATAGTACGAGTATGATACTGGTACAGAATTCTGCCGGTAGTTAAAACTAACGGATAAGATTCATCTGTAGTTTCTGCCGGCTTCCGATAGGAAACTGCCATAAATAAACCTCTTCCACGGGTAAAATGACCCTCATGTAAAAATTTTGTACCCGGAT
>JBMNUR010000252.1:0-4666 GCA_050946395.1 Peptococcales bacterium | reverse complement strand
AGCACATCTGTCTTTAATATCTTTCTCACAGCCTGCAATATAAACTAAATCCCCATCATTATAGCCACTACGCAAAGGATAAAAAACAAAATTACAGCTTTTTTTAATTGTACCATCACTATATGTCACTGTAGTTAAAAAACACGCACCAGGAGGATATTCTTCTACGTTAGGGTATTGTGTGTAAACGTATACGTCCCAATTTTCTTTGTCTAAATTAAAATATGGATTAGAATTAAGATCATCTACAGCTTCTTGCACATACTCAATAGGAGGTAAATCCTCAAGAGCAGCATCCTCTAAAAAATCAAAAGGTGTAGTATAATATATAGGATCTTTTATAGCACAACTTATATCAGGAACTATAAAAAAACATGATAAAATAATAACTAAATACTTAATAAATTTAAACATAAAGGATCACCATAATTCTTTAACTATTATAAACCTCTCCGGTTATCTCTGCATACTGTTCAGGGGTAATTATTCCTTTTCGCACGCAAACTGCCACCATCTGCTTAGTCCATAGACCCCTCTCAAAGTTACGCTTAATAATCTCAAACATGTTTAACCCCCTATTCTATGTCAGGTAACATCATGATATTTTGGAATTCCAACGACGACGCAATACGTTCTTCGGGAGAGGGTTCGGGCGGTGGAGGATTGTTGACTATATACTCTATTTCAGCTATCGCATCTTCAACAGACAGTTGGGAATCGATATTGTGCATACTCCTTGCCGCATCTAACGATATCACCGCCTGTACTACGGGACCATTAAGTTCAAGTATGTGTGGAAACTGGTCAACTGCCGGAAACTGTTGTCTAATTCTTCCGGGTGTAGCAACCTCTCCGTTAGGAAACATATAAGTCTTCGTTTCATCAAAAAGTTCAAATCTTAACATAACACTAACCCCCTATATTAATTTATAATTGAACTTTTTATTTTAATCCAACCATTAGTAGGAATAATAAGTTCTACATAATCATTTGATTCAAGTGTACCACTCTGCCCATTAAGATTATAAACTGTCCCTTGTGGTAAGTATATTTTTATTCCAGTCCTTCTATAACCATCAACTGCATTACTACCAACCCCTCCTGCGAAAAGAGCATAATCTCCTACAGAAGCGCCGGCAAGGCTATCTCTCGCTTGACTTAACGCTGTAGGCGTACTGCGAACTAGAGAAGTGTCGTAAGCATCGACTGTACTATAATAATAACTACTACTACTTCTTCTACCCCCGGCAAATAAAGCATAATTGCCTACAGAAGCTCCGGCAAGGTCTTCTCTCTCTTTACTTAACGCTGTAGGTATACTACGAACTAGAGAAGTGTCGTAAGCATCGACTGTATTAACAACATCACTAGTACTACTACCTCCGGCAAATAAAGCATAATTGCCTACAGAAGCTCCGGCAAGAGCTCTTCTCACTTGACTTAACGCTGTAGGTATACTACGAACTAGAGAAGTGTTATAAGCATCGACTGTACTATAATAATAATAACTACTACTACCCCCAGCAAATAAAGCATAATTGCCTACAGAAGCTCCGGCAAGGTAATATCTCGCTTGACTTAACGCTGTAGGCGTACTGCGGACTAGAGAAGTGTTATAAGCATCGACTGTACTATAATAACTACTACCTCTACCCCCGGCAAATAAAGCATAATTGCCTACAGAAGCTCCGGCAAGGTATTCTCTCACTTGACTTAACGCTGTAGGCGTAGTACGAACTAGAGAAGTGTCGTAAGCATCGACTGTACTATAATAACTACTACCACCAACACCTCCGGCAAATAAAGCATAATTGCCTACAGAAGCTCCGGCAAGAGCTCTTCTCATTTGACTTAACACTGTAGGCGTACTGTGAACTAGAGAAGTGTTATAAGCATCGACTGTATTGAAATAATAAGTGGTACCACCACTACTACTACTTCTACCTCCGGCAAATAAAGCATAATCTCCTACGGAAGCACCAGCTAGATCAAACCTCGATGAACTAAGTGTAGTAGGGTTACTATGAGTAAATAAACTAGTATCTGAGTATCCAAACATAGCGTTATCAAAAGTAAGAACTGACTCTTTCTTGCCAGCTCGCCTTACTATCTTTGCCTCACCCATAACCACACCACCTTAAAATACCCCATCTTTCATCTTAATCCAACCAGTCAGAGGTGCAGTAAACTCCACAAGGGCACTGGAGGCCATTGTTCCAGTTTGCCCGTTTATACTGTAGGTAGCGCCTTGAGGTAATGGGATTTTCACCATACCCTGCCCATAATTATCAAAAGTTAAAACCGCTCCAGTTTTTCCTTTTTTCTTTATAAATGCTTCACCCATCTCACCTGATCACCTCTATCTGCACAGGCAAGTCAACTTCGGGAATCTCAGTAGAATAAAAGGTTATAGCAGAATCTTCCGTAACAGCTCTATAAATATTCCCCCACGCTTCCATTCTAGCTTCATCTGTAGAGTATGTGCCTGACATTACCACGTCTACAGTAGGAATATCTGTATCTAAAATATCTGACACTTCCAATGTTTGTGTAAAAGGAGGATCATTACCTGACCAATCACCTACTGTAAGTGTGCCAGTAAACACAAAATGTTTCACTAAATCAGACAACCTCACATGCCCTAATTCAGATTCTGTAGCAGTTACTGATGCATGAGCATCTACTTTAGCTTGAGCACCTTCAGGAGTTTCCCCCCCAGGAGGTCCTTGAGGTCCTTCAGGTCCTTGAGGTCCTTCAGGTCCTTGAGGTCCTTGAGGTCCCTGCGGCCCCATAGGTCCTTCAGGTCCTTGAGGTCCTTCAGGTCCTGGAGGCCCTACCCCAGTTATTGACACATTAATAACAGCACCAGAATTTAATACACCCACAAGCCTATTCATAAGTAACCTCCTCCAAAATAGTAAATTTACTAGGAGGTATTATAGTCTTTACAGTACCATCAGCACGTGTAAGCTGAATATCATAAACAAATGTAAGATATGGCAATTTATTTGTATCTTCATGTTCGATCTGAATATACGCAACACCATCAACAAACTCTGTGATTTCTTTCTGCAATACCTTAGATACAGTATTTGTATTAACCTTAACAGTAAAATATATCGTGTCCCCATTCTCAAAAGAAACAGGAGTGCCTTCAGAATCTTGACACGCCACCTCTATAACTTCTGTATCCCCTCTTATCATGCTTAAGTTAGTACCTTCTATAATCATATTGCGGCACCATCCATAACCAAAATTTAATTAAATATTAAAAATACTGAAATCATCAAAACGTAAACTCATCCTGTCTACATAAGCCATAATCCCGTGTTTTGTTGCATTAATATAAAGTGATTAAGTTAAAACAAACACCTACACCAATACCCAGCATTAATACCCACCCAATATCCCAGTAGCAGTAGTGCCATCTTTGTATACTCTAGTAACACTTAAAGGATGCATAACCCCAGACTGCAAGTTAGTTAAAGTAACTTCTCTAGAACCAACCAAATCTACTTTGACATGTCCTGTAATACCTACGTATAAACCCAATGTCGGAGAAAAACTTAAATCGTTATTAGGAACAATAGGAATTGCTTTTTCAACTGTACTTCCAGTAAGCTTAACTCTAGCCTGATTAACATCAACCCAATCCTGAGCCTCAGCTTTAAACAAGCTACTAGAGGACTGCCTATCGTCTCTTAAAGTACCTATTAACTTACCAGTAGAAGTAGGACCAAGAAAACTTAAAAAACCTTTACCCGACTCATAACTCTGCCAATCCCTAAACACTTCATAAAAGTCAATACCATTACAAGTAGCAATAACAAAACCTGGCTTATTGCCAACCCCATCATTACAGAAAGAGAAATAAACAGGAGCGTCAGGAAGCCTGCGCTGAAATACTAAGTTACAGCAACAAGTAATTAAGTCAGAATCGTCTACTCTATAAGCAATTTCTATATGAGGTATTATATTTTTGCCTCTCCTAGTATAACGTAAAATACCATTAGGAGAAGCATCACTACCAAACAACACACAGTCAGGCATAGGATGAATAGCAGTAACCTGATACTTTTCAGAAACGGTTACCCAAGTAGCCCCCATATCATCAGAATACATAATAAGGCTAGTATCATCACCTGTACTGACCCATATTCTATTATAATATGGATCATATGCACAACCGTGTGTATGCAACCCCGTTACTTCTCCAATATCAAGTATTTCGCTCCAAGTTAAGCCATAGTCAGTAGATAAATAAACTTTGCGAGCATTATCAGGAGCATTTTTAGAACCATACTCACTAACAACTATGATATTACCATATACCGACATACCCCACTCATTAACAAACCTCGCATTTTTACTTGAAGCTTCAAGTACTTTAGTCCAGACAGTCTGATTTTCAGAGCTTAACCACAAAGCTCCTGGAACATCTCCCAAGTTAATGGTAGAAACAAGCAGTTCTCCATTATCTAAATCCCTAACACCACAAACATCAGGCTCAAACTCCCCAATGTCTGTTATAGTTTGCATATCATCAGAGGATTTTCTTAGTTTATATGAGTTTCTGCCAATGTAAATAGTACTACCATCTTTTGAAAGCCAAGTAGGATACCTATAATCAGCATCAGTAATAGTAGGAATTAATCTTTGAGGATAA
>JBMNUR010000251.1:0-4693 GCA_050946395.1 Peptococcales bacterium | reverse complement strand
ATCGCTATCTATATTGATCGAAAAGGAAATGTTCGGTCGGTAACAGTAGGAACTTGTGATTTAGTTAAAATACCTGATTTGTGGTTAAAAAGAAGTAAAGAGGGTTTTAGTGGAGTACGATGTGTTCATACTCATCCAAGCGGCAATAGTTCTCTAAGTAATGCGGACCTTAGTGCATTAGTAAACTTAAAGTTAGATGCTATGGTTACTTTAGGGTTAGATAAATCTCCTTCAGCAAGTATTGCCTACTTAATCCCCATGGAGGGGCTGTTAAAAACTAATTTCGAAATTAGAGAAAATCTTACTCTTACTAATCTTCTAGAAATTAATTTTTATCAATTAATCTCTAGTCTTGAAAATGATTTAACTTTTCAAGGTCATTTATTAAAAAAAGAAAAAGAAACGGCATTATTAGTAATCATTGATTGGCGAAATTATTCAGAACAAGACTTAGAAGAGGTTAAGGAAGAATTAACCAACTTGGCTACAACTGCAGGCTTGGAAATATTAGATATTTTAGTGCAAAAAAGAGATAGAAAAGATCCTACATATTTGATAGGTAAAGGTAAAATTAATGAATTAGCTTTAAAAATTCAGGAAAATCAGGTAGATTGCGTAGTTTTTGAAGACCCCTTAAGTCCTTCCCAACAGAGTAATTTAATGGAAGCTTTGGGTGTTAAAGTACTAGATAGAACAAACTTAATCTTAGATATTTTTGCCCAAAGGGCTAAAAGTAAGGAAGGCAAACTACAAGTTGAATTAGCTCAACTTAATTATCTTTTACCTCGTTTAATAGGACAAGGTGTTGCATTATCCCGACTTGGAGGAGGGGTAGGAACACGAGGACCAGGAGAAACGAAATTAGAAACAGACCGACGTCATATCCGAAAAAGAATTCAGACACTAAATACGGAAATTGAATTAATTAAAAAACATCGTAATTTATTACAAAACTACCGAAAAACAAGATCTACGCCATTAGTTGCTTTAGTAGGGTATACAAATGCAGGGAAATCGTCTTTGTTAAATGCTTTAGCTCAAGAAGACGTTTTTGTAGAGGATAAATTATTCGCCACCCTTGATCCAACTACAAGAAATATTAAGTTAAATTCACAACAGGATATCCTCTTGACAGACACAGTAGGTTTTATCCGCAATCTTCCCCACCAACTAATTGAATCTTTTAAATCAACTCTAGAAGAAGTAAAATTAGCGGACTTATTATTACATGTTATAGATGTTACCAATGAAAACATGGATAAAAACATTAAAACAGTACATGAAGTTTTAAAAGAATTGGATTGTTTAGATAAACCTGTTATTTATGTTTTTAACAAAGTGGATTTGGCCCCTAATGAATTAATCGTTTCTCCCGATTATAAACCAAGTTGCCTAATCTCGGCAAAAACAGGATATGGTTTAGAGGCATTAAAATTTCATCTTACAAACTTTTTCTTTAAACAAAAAATACAGGTAAAAGTACATATACCTTTTCAAGCAGGATATTTGCTGGAAAAAGCTTATGCAGTTGGAAAAGTAGAAATAGAAAAATATGATGAACAAGGTACAATGATTACCTTAACAACATCTGAAGAAAAAATACCTACTGAATTAAAAAATTTAATAATAATGGAGTAATAAAATGCTGCAATTTTTTAATCTTTTAAGAGATAAATTTAATTTATCAGAAAAAATTATGGATTTATTTATTAATTCATATATGAAAATCCAAGGTTCCTGGCAAAAAGTTGATGAGATTACAGCAATAAATCAATTAAAAATCTTAAATGCATTCCAAAAACACAATGTTTCTGACTTTTATCTTAATGGTTCTACTGGATATGGGTATGGAGATATCGGTCGAGACATATTGGAGAATATTTGGGCGGATATTTTTAATGCGGATAAAGCTCTAGTTCGTTCCCAAATTGTATCTGGTACTCATGCTATAGCCCTTTGTCTATTTGGTGTATTAAGACCCAATGATAAGTTTGTATCCATTACAGGTGCCCCTTATGATACTCTACAAAAGGTAATTGGAAATAAGGGAGAGCCTGGTACACTTTCAGAATTAAATATTCACCATAAAGTTGTTGAACTAGATCAAAATGGAGAATTTGATTGGCCTGCAATTGAAAAGACAATTACCAAAGATACTAAAATGGTTTGTATTCAAAGGTCCCGGGGGTACAGCTGGCGGCCTTCGGTAAATGTCATGCAAATTAAAAAGGCAATAGAATTTGTAAAAGCTATAAATCCGGAAATTATCTGTTTTGTAGATAATTGTTATGGTGAATTTGTAGAAACTATAGAGCCAAATGAGGTGGGAGCAGATTTAGTTGCCGGTTCTCTAATTAAAAATCCTGGAGGTGGTATTGCTCCTAGAGGTGGATATGTTGCCGGTAAAGAAAATTTGGTTAATCTAGCTTCGGCTCGTTTGACTGCCCCGGGGATTGCTGGTGAAGTTGGTTCATCCTTAGATTTTAACCGGCTAGTGTATCAAGGGTTATTTATGGCACCCCTAATAGTGCAACAGGCATTAAAAGGTGCAATTTTTGCAGCCCAATTGTTAGGGGATTTAGGCTATTGTGTTTCACCAGAAGCTAAAGAACCTAGAACTGATATTATTCAGGGAATAAAGTTAGAAAGTCCGGAAAAAATGCGTTTATTTTGTAAAGGGCTGCAAAAGGCATCTCCCATAGATGCCCATGTAAACCCTGAAGAAAGTTTCTTACCAGGGTATCAAGATGCTGTTATTATGGCCGGAGGGACATTTATCCAAGGCTCTTCTATTGAGTTAAGTGCCGATGGTCCTATTCGGGAACCGTATATTATTTATCTTCAGGGAGGATTGTCCTTATCACATATCCTAATTGGATTAGCCAGTGCTATTAAAGAAATGGAAAGGATAAATAATGAATAAAGAAATCCTTTTAATCATTTGTTTAATATTAGGAATGATAGGTACCATACTACCTTTACTCCCGGGAATTCCATTAATGTTCATAGCAATTTTAATTTATAGTTTTTTTGATAAGTGGGTACATTTTTCTCCTCTTTTTGTAGCTACAATTGGAATAATTACTTTTTTCACCCTTTTTATTGATTACTTTGCCGCTTTTTGGGGTGTTAAAAAATTTGGTGCAAGTAAAACTGGAATTTGGATGGGTATTTTCGGAAGTATTTTTGGTCTCTTATTTTTAGGCCCTTTAGGTTTGTTTTTAGGATTTTTGCTAGGAGTTTTAATTGGGGAATTATTAAACGGCAAAAGTTTTCATCAGGGATTAAAAACTTCTCTAGGGACTGTTTTTGGCTTTTTAGGAAGTACCTTATTACAATTATCATTTGCACTAATAATTTTATTTTTAGTATTTTTAAAGTTATATTAATTTTTTTAGACACGGAAAACTTACTCAATGCATATAATATTAACCAAAGTTTAGGAAAGAAGGAATAATAATGACAAAGATTAAGGTCGGACTTTTATTTGGAGGTAGATCTGGAGAACATGAAGTTTCATTAAACTCTGCATTTGCAATTGCTAATGCTCTAAATCCTGAAAAATATTCTGTTATTCCTATAGCTATTGGGAAAAACGGTAAATGGTATGCTCCAGTTGAAATCCATGACATCAAAGCTTTTGTTCCTAAAAATTATTCAAATAATGAAGTTGCTATTCTTCCCCAACCTAATTCCGGATTGATTAGTTTAAAAAACAATCAGAAATTGACTGATTTAGATGTTATTTTTCCGATAATTCATGGTACAAATGGTGAAGATGGTACTTTACAAGGATTATTAGAAATGGCCAGCATACCCTATGTAGGAACTGGAGTATTAGGTTCAGCCGTAGGTATGGATAAAATCATGATGAAGAAAATCTTTAAATATCATAATTTACCCCAAGTTAAATTTTCCTATACTTCTCGGGCTCTTATTGAAAGTAATTTAGAGGAAGTAGTAGTAAAGCTCATTAATGAACTACCATTTCCTATGTTCGTAAAACCCGCTAACCTAGGCTCAAGTGTAGGAATTTCTAAAGCTAAAAACCAAGAACAGTTGCGTGAGGCTTTGTTAGAAGCCAGCAAATATGATAGTAAAATAATAATCGAAGAGGGCAAAGATATTCGCGAGGTTGAAGTAAGTGTCTTGGGTAATGCCAATCCTCAAGTTTCCATTCCGGGAGAAATCATACCTTCTAATGAATTTTACGATTATAAGGCTAAATATATAGATGATCGTTCAATATTAAAAATTCCTGCTGAACTTAATGCAGATGTAATTAATGAACTAAAACTATTAGCAGTAGAGGCTTATTTAGCATTAGATTGTGCAGGTTTATCCAGAGTGGACTTTTTTATTTGTAAGAAAACTAACAAGATTTATATTAATGAAGTTAATACTCTCCCTGGATTTACAGCAATCAGTATGTATCCTAAACTTTGGGAGTATAGTGGTATAAAGATGCCTGAACTTTTAGACCAATTAATTTCATTTGCTATAGAGAAATATCAAGATAAGATTAAAAACAAAACAAATTATCTTTAAAAAGAACTGGTGACAGTTCTTTTTTTGTTTGCGAGGCATGTTGCCGAGCCGATGGTTTGAAAGAAAACCTATCACCTAGCTAATGGGAAGATAAGCTGTAGGCAAGGGCGTTTTCGGTGACGAAAGGGTCTGAAGGAAGCTGATG
>JBMNUR010000250.1:0-4723 GCA_050946395.1 Peptococcales bacterium | reverse complement strand
TCAAAAGAGCCGGATCTAGCCCTACGCTCAGAAAGGCGGTTGAATTCCCCGAAAAGCTTGGCTGTAATATCAGGATGAATAACTGATCTACCCCGAGCCACATCTCGGATAGCTGAAATCAATCTTTCCGGTTGGATATCTTTTAAAACATAACCGGATACCCCTGCTCTTACCAACTCAAATATGTATTCTTCATCATCATGAATGGTTAAAGCAATGACCCCGATCTGAGGCAACTCAGCTTTAATAATTTTAGTTGCCTCGATACCATTTACACCAGGCATATTAATATCCATTAAGATTACATCTGGATTTAACCTACGAGATAGGGCTATTGCTTCATCTCCCCGACTAGCTTCGCCTATTATTTCCAAATCATCCTCTAAAGAAAGGATTTTGACTAAGCCCTCCCTTAATAGAACATGATCATCCGCAATTAATACTTTTATAGCCATTTGTGTCACTCCTTATTAGGACTTTCAATAGGAATATATATTTTAATAGCTGTTCCCTGGCCTGGTTCTGATTGGATCTGGAATTGGCCTTTTAATAATTCTACTCTTTCCTTCATACCTAAAAGCCCATAGCCATTCCGATCTTTTGCAACTAAAACTTCTGTGGCCAAAAAACCTTTGCCATCATCTTCAATATTTAATACCACTTGTGCCTCAGTAATTTCAAGGTCTATTTGTACCAATTTAGCTTCGGCATGTTTATGGACATTTTGCAATGCTTCTTGTATGATTCTAAAAATTGCCACTTCTAAAGTATTCGGTAAGCGAGAAGTGTTTTCTGAGGGTAGAAAATTAATATTTATGCTAAAACTTTCTATAAACTCATCAATATACCTTTTTACCGCGGGGATAAGACCTAAATCATCTAAAGCCATCGGCCGTAAATCATAAATAATTTTACGTACATCTTTTAAACTTTTCCTTACCAAATCTTTAAGATTATGGATTTCCATTTTGGCAAGTATAATATCTTTATCAATTAGCCGCTCACAAAACTCAGCCCGCAAAACTATATTGGCCATTGATTGGGCAGGCCCATCATGAATTTCTCTTGCTACCCTGCGTCTTTCTTCTTCTTGTGCTTGGATGATACGGGAACCTAGATTGCCCCGAGCCTCGATTTCTTCCAATTTGTTATTAATTCCTTCAATATTTTTTATCAGATAGTTTAAAGCTACACCTACGTGGGAAACCAGTCGCTCGGCCTTATTTACCATTTCAAGCTGTCGCCTATACTGCCGTTCTAGTTCAGTTCTTTCTTCTTTGAGCTGGGTTTCTTTATTTCGCAATATCCTAACCTCAGCTTGTAAATTACTGGCATTTAAATAGGCCTTTCTTATATCTTCTTCATTATATGTTTTTATATCTCTACTAACTTCCATCAAACGTACGCGAGATGCTTTTTCCATTCTTTCGACTTTTTCTACCTCGAGAATTACATTGACAACTTTTACTTTGACTTGCTCAAGCTTTTTTAAAATGTGCTCAGCTTCACTGCGAGCATTTTCCGCAATGTCAAAAATTTGCGTTTTACTATTTTCTATAGAATTTATGGTATCTTCAATAATTTGCTCAAGAGTAGGTAAAACGGAATTTTGTTTCATAAAATCACCCTATTGTAAGTGTGTTAGTTAATAAGCACTAACAGATATATTTCTGCACAAATCAATACATATCCTGCTTCCATCTGCATATAATAACGTCATACCCTAGGATAAGGTGGTGAATTTATGTCATTACCCAATACTTGTACCCGCTGTGGTCAATCTTTAGAATTAGTTGATGAACCGTTTTCCGATTATAAATCAGTTGTAGATAAACGCGGTAACGAACTGTGCCCTCGCTGTTACCAAGATTCTTGTGATGAATACCGATTTTGAGAAAACCCGGCGCTGCCGGGTTTTCGTATCTACAGGAGCTACAGTACCTACAGTAGCTACAGAAAAAATTATAGCTTGCCACATCGTAATTTTCATGCGCTATCCGACCACCATAAGCGAAATGTTTCTTATCATTACGAGCGTTAGCGAAGTAATCCCGCCTTTTACGCGATTATCTCCACACAACCGAGATCGCCACGTCGCTATCGCTCCTCGCGATAACATAATAGCGACTTCTTTCATAGCAATGCCTCCTGGTTCTGTAGGTACGATAAAGAGGCCCCAGGTTAAGTAGAGGCCTCTTTGCCCAAAAAATCATTTTATTTCAAACAATACATCACCAGGGTTTACTGCATCTCCTTCTTTAATGGATAAGTTCACTACTGTACCATCTTTAGGAGCGAGTATTTCGTTTTCCATCTTCATAGCTTCTAAGATTAGAACGATGTCACCTTGTTGGACTTTATTTCCTTCACCATTTATGATTTTAAAGATTTTCCCCGGCATGGGAGCTGTTACCGTGCCTTGAATACTACCTGTATTTGGCTTGTTTTCTTTAACGGTTTTCGGGATGTCTCGTACTTTTGCTTCCTCAATAAGATTTTTTGCTACTTTTTGTTCTACTTCGGCCGAAGCTTCTCCCATATCCAATTTATAGTCATTTCCATCAAGTACTATGTTCAGCTTATCAATTTTACCATTAAAGTTAAAGCTTACGCCACCTGTCCGAGTGTTTTTTCTGCTCTTAGCAAAACGGGCAGCATTGCCTATACCTGAGGACAAGTTGGTATTAATAGTTTGCACTGGGGCAGCCTTTTGTTCTGCTTTTTTCTCTTCCTTTTGCTCAGGTTTCGGTGCAGGTTTTTCCTCAGTCAAAGTACCTTCCAAAAATGGTTTAGCTACTTGTGGGAAAAGAATATACATTAAAAGTTCTTCCTGATTTTTCGCCAAATCGCCTATTTCCTGTTTTGCCGCCTCAATTTGAGGCTCTATTAGATCAGCGGGGCGTACTGTTACAGGCTTTTCATCACCGATAATTTTCTTTCTGATTTCTTCGTTAACCTTACCCGGTGCTTGGCCGTATAGGCCTTTCATATAATTTTTGACCTCATTAGAGACCATTTTATATCTTTCACCAGCTAAAATGTTTAAAACGGCCTGAGCACCAACAATTTGGCTAGAAGGTGTAACTAGGGGAGGAAACCCCAAGTCCTCTCTAACCCGTGGTACTTCTTGTAAAACTGCATCAAATTTATCCATGGCATTGGCCTGAGAAAGCTGGGAAATGAAATTGGAAAGCATACCGCCTGGTACTTGATAACGCAGTACGTTTACATCCACACCCGATTTATAAACATCAAAATCATCATAGTTTTTCCTTACATCTTTAAAGTACTCAGCTAATGAGGAAACCTCATCTAAATTGATTCCTGTCTCATAACCCGCATCATTTAAAACCGCAACCATAGTTTCTGTAGCCGGCTGGGAAGTCCCCAACGCCAATGCAGAGTTGGCTGTATCCACTACATCTGCTCCTGCTTCAATGGCCTTCAAATACATCATCGAACCCATACCACTTGTATAATGAGTATGCATTTGAATAGGTAAACCCAGCTCTTTTTTCAAAGCGGAAACTAGATCATAAGCAGCATAAGGAGTCAAAATACCGGCCATATCTTTAATACAAATGGAATCTGCACCTAGTTCTTTAAGTTCCCTACCCATTTTCAAATAGTATTCCAGATTATAAATGGGACCTAAGGTGTAGCATATAGTTGCTTGGACATGTTTGCCATTCTTTTTGACTTCTTCTATAGCTTTTTGCATATTACGCACATCATTTAAAGCATCGAAAATTCGAAATATATCAATACCATGTTCAGCGGATTTTGCCACAAAAGCCTCTACTACATCATCTGCATAATGCTTATACCCCACCAAATTCTGGCCTCTAAGAAGCATTTGGAGCTTAGTATTTTTAAAGACCTTCCGTAAAGCTTTTAATCTTTCCCAAGGGTCTTCATTGAGAAAGCGCATACAAGAATCAAAAGTAGCGCCTCCCCAAACTTCTAAAGAATAAAACCCCATGGAATCCATTTTTTCGGCAACGGGAAGCATATCCTTTGTTTTCATACGGGTTGCCAATAAAGACTGATGACCATCCCTTAAGGTAGTATCCGTAATTCCTACCCGTTGTCTTATTTCACTCATTTAATCACTCCTAGTTTAGTTAGTTTTTATCGTTTATATGCTTATTAAGCAGTAATAGCCCTATGTATTTTTTTAGTGATTGGTGACTGGTAAGTCAAGATCGCCACGTCGCTATCGCTCCTCGCGATGACAATATACATAATCTAGCGAAGCGAAATCTTAACCTTAACCTGTACATTTCCCATTACCCTGCATACCATTATACAACAATTTATTCAATATTTATATTTTAATCTACTTTCCTAGTTTTTACATTAACTTTTTTTCAATTTTGTTGTATAAATATAATATACCCTTTTAAGGCGGGGCAATATTCGTCCCAATGGGTTATCAAAAATCCCGGATATATTACGCACATATAAAGACGGTTTATGGATTATGACAAGGATTTTTATATCGAAAAGAGAATTGTTATAGTACTTGCTAAAATTATGTTTAAATAGAACAATATATGGAGGTCATAATAATGGTTACAAAAATAGGTATTAACGGTTTTGGCAGAATTGGTAGACTTTGCCTGAGAGCTGCAATGGGAAGGTCTGATATAGAAGTGGTTGCTGTCAATAGTACAGCCGATCCTAAAACTTCTGCTCATTTATTTAAATATGATTCAACCCA
>JBMNUR010000249.1:0-4759 GCA_050946395.1 Peptococcales bacterium | reverse complement strand
CTTTTTATGTATATGTTCGTAAGCGTATTCGGTATCCGGGTTAACGCCCATGTAGGGTTCATCATTTGCTGGTGGGTTCCCGTATTTGTATGCATTATTATTATGATTGTCAAGGATGCCTTCGTTTGCGGCCATGCCGACAGGGGAAAAATAATACTTACCATAATTGGTATTGCAGGTCTGATATTATTCGTTTCAACAGCCGTCAAGGTAATAAGCGGCAAAGAGCTGATGCTTGAAAACGGCAGCATAACAAGTTCTTTCTCATACTTGTTATCCGGCGCCTGCATGATTATCCTCTGCATTGCATACTGGATAAAGCAATATATAAACAGGAAAAAATTCGGTGCTGACGATTGATTATTAAGTTCGTCATTGAAATATTAACCTTTCACGGGTTGCTGCATAGAATATAGCAGTAGTATCTGTGTAAAGGGGTAATATTCATGCAGTTTCCCAAAGGCTCAGGGCTTGAAGCTATTGATAAAACAATCCGCAGGAGCCTTAATTATTATAACGGCGTACTGAAAAGATATAATGCCCAAATAAAAACCGGCAGCCACGGGCAAAGCATTATTCACGCTCTTGAGAAGGGTCCGCAGATAAAGCTGCCGTCACTTAATGATCTGAAAAGGCCTGTCGAATCATTCGTGAAAAGCTTGAGCGATATTGCTGCACAAATTGTCGCAAAGCCTGAGAAAATCGACTATAATGCCGTCGTTAACAGTTTTCTTCCTCCCGGCGCCAGGCTTCTTAAGCCCGAGTATCCTGAGAATTCCGGTGAAATCCAGTTTGCCGACCTGGATGGCGACAACCGCAATGAGCTGGTTGCATCGTATATAACATCGGACGGCATCAGGACAATTATCCTCAAGAAGGACAATGTACAGTGGTACAAGATGGCCGAAATCAGCAACCCGGAATTTGAATCCATACATTACCGCAATACCGCCAATCTGGGCGGAGACGGCAAAAAGCACCTGGTACTCGGACTAGTTTCGAAACAGAAAAATCGTACACTCTTTGCGTACTCCGTCACGGAAGGAAGTTCCAAGAAAATATTCAGCAGGACTTATGACAAACTGGAATTTCAAAAAACCCGCATACATTCAGGCAGGATCAAGGATGCAATTGCTTTTTGGGACGAGAAATCACAAGGGATTTATGACATCGAGCTTTTGCACTGGAATGGCATAGACCTGGAAAACTTGAACATTTCGAGATACATGTCCGGAAAAGTGGTGCCTTACTACATCAGTAAACTGAGAAACAATCCGCGCGACACCGTTAATTGGTACAGCCTGGCAAAATCACTCTCCATTGCAGGCGATACGGAACGTGCTGCCAGGGCTGTCGACATCGGCCTTAGGTATAACCCGGACGATTCGTTAAAGGATAGGTTCAACGAACTGAAAAGCAGGCTCTAGATGAAAAATAACGGCATACAGCCGCGAGAAATCATTTCCGTCGGCCGGTTTTGCCGCCCGTGTTCCGGGAAAGCTCCGATAAACTTTTTAAAGCCCGGGATAAAAGAAATACTTGATAGGAGGCGGATAGCATGGATGCCGGCAAGCTGGGCTTGCTTGACAATTTGCGGTTCAGCAACGGGCCGGAAGGCTTGAAGAATTATTTTCGCGAACTGCTCCGGGTAGACAGGGACAGTGCCCTGTCAGTAATTAACGACAATGACACAAGGTTTGGGACGCTGTACTTGTTGAAATCCGAATTGCCTGAAAAGCTTGTTCAAAACGATCTGAACCCTCTCTACCGCAAAGCGCTGGATTTAGCCGGCAGCTTAACGGGAAAAGTATCGCCAAAAATAGAAGGCAGGATACGCAAGAGCGGCGAGGACACTGCTTTTACCCTACGCTGGATTATCCGGACCGGGCTGCCCGAAGATGGCCTGGGCAACAGGTACGAGCAACTGATGGAACGGGCTGCCGCCCTGCTGGTAAAAAGTTTCGGTGATACATCGGTATTACCGGAATTGGTCGAAATGATTTTTGAGCGCAATAGAAGGGGAGCGCTCCTGCGTGAGCTTGTATGGGCTTTTTTTGAAGCGCGTTGTCCCGAAAGCCTCCGGCTTGTTGCAAAAAGGCTTGAATCTATGGATAAGCGCGATGTTGAATTGGCGAAAAAGCTGCTTTGTTTTATTCCGGGCATTTCGGATAACGCTCCCACGGGCGCAACAGGGATCATGACAGCGGACGCGGCAGGCAGCATGAAAGGAAATATGGAAAGGAACATGGCAAAGGAAACAGCGCGAAATATTTCAATGAACGCCGGGGACGGGCTAACCGGGGCCGGCCTTCACACGATTGCGCTAAACTGGCTGGAGGAGAATCAACAATTTCTTTACTACACGGGAGAAAGCATGCATCTTTGCAGTATGCCGCAGCATTACCGCGTATCATGGTCCGCCAAGTACATGTGCCGTTCTGTTTCAGTCGACAACGGCCAGCCGCTTCTTGAGTATCAGCCCGCGGAAATTGAAATTCTTTCCCGCTTCGAAAATCTGCCGGAGACCTTGCAAAAGCAATTGGCAGACTATTCCCACATTTTTTACAAAAGGAATATCAGTCAATGGAACGCCTGGATACGGCTGCCGGTTAAGGAACAAGCCGCAGCGGCATCATTGGGTATGGAGGGATGGATATGATCCAGTTTGCCTCCGGCGAGCCCGGCGCGCAGGCCCTAATCTCCCAGTACCAGCCCGGAAGCGCCGAATACGAGTTTCTCGACAAGCTTGCAAAAAGCACGCACGTCTACAGGTATGAATCCTTGGAAGAATTGGCGTTTGAGACGGATCTGCGCAGGAATATCATAAAGGCGTCATATGCTTTGTACAGGGGAAGGCTTAAATTCCGTACATTCCATGAATCCGTCTGCAACGAGGCATACTGGTACCGCAGGAATGACGGGGGATTCGTTCTTAAAAAAGATGTCAAGCCATCGGACGCCGTAAATGATATTTTCCTCAACACAAGGCTTTATGGAACAGAATGCTCCACGGCCATAGTGATGATATACTACAAGGCCGTTCTTGACTCGTACGGCGAAAACCTGTACAACGCGGCTTTCCAGGAAATCATATTGATGAACTGGCGGCAGATCGATGAATTGATGGGTGCGGCATTATACAGGCGGCTGCCTGATTATGTGCCCGTGGATTGCAGGTATTTCAGAAACCCTGACGTAAACCCGCTGACGCCCGAATGGCAGGGCGAGAACACGATAGAGCTTGGCAACGGCTTGCATTACGGTCATGGGATCGGCATCGGGAATCCCGGAATGTTTATCGAAGCGCTTAACAGGAACCGCATAGAGGGTTCGCCCGTGTCGGCATACCTGATGGATAATGCAACGCGTCCGGATTTCAAAGGCCTGTACCAATACAGGAAAAACGCCATATTAACCGTATGAATAAATAATAACCGTCCGGAATAATTTTACTTATGAGAAAATTATCCGCCGGACGCATAGATAAATTTTACAAGGATTCATTCATACTGACCCTGTCAAACATGGCCACCGGTATGATTTCTTTTGTTTTCTCAATCCTGCTGTCCCGGAAGCTGGGAGCCGAAGGACTTGGATTGTATGGCCTCATCATGCCCGTTTACGGCCTGTTGTTATGCATTACCAGCGACGGATTGATAACCGCCATATCAAAAATATCGACATTATACCTAAACCGTGGTGAATTGCGGAATCTATACAGGACACTGAGCACCACCTTCCTTTTTGTGGCGTCATGGGCCGCCAGCGTCGCATTCCTGGTGCTTGCCTGCCATAATGTCATTGCCGTGCATATTGTAAGGGATGCGCGCGCTTCGGGCGCAATAATGATGCTTTCCGCCGCATTGGTTTTTGTCCCGCTGTCGGCAATAATAAAAGGGTATTTCTATGGTCTTGGGAAGTATAATGTCACCTCCTCCATAGATATCCTGGAAAAACTTTTAAGGGTCGCCATACTTCTTGGAACTATTTCCCTGCTTGCCCCCGATGACGTCGGCGAAACGGTAACTGTCGCATACCTGGCGCTGGCTTGCGGGGAACTGGCCAGTTTTGCCGCGCTTTTCACCTGCTATAAAATACAAAAAGCCCGGCTCCTGGGAAACAAGGGCAAATCAAAATCCAGGATACAGCTTATCTTTGACGTATTCGTAATTTCAATCCCCCTCTGCGTAAACGGAGTACTATCCTCCGTAATTTCAACGGTATCTTCGCTTATGCTGCCCCGCCGGCTGGTTGCCGCCGGCTTCACGTACGGCGAGGCGCTTGCGCTGATAGGTAGGTTTGGCGGTATGGCGCTGAATATATCTACGCTGCCCTACATCATAATTAATTCGATGCTTACCGTGCTTGTCCCCGACCTTTCGCTCAATATCAGCAAAAAGGATTACTGGGCGGCCGGGGAAAGGGTTGCCCAAGTTCTCGGAATCGCCTGCCGCATCGGTATATCCACGGCGCTCGTTTGCCTGCTTGTACCCAATGAACTTGGCTTCATTTTTTACCGGAGAAATGACCTCGGCGCAATGATACGGTTTTCTGCGCCAGTATGCCTTGTCTTGTTTGTCTCGTCGCCTACATTCGGCATATTGAATGCCCTCGGCAAGCAAAACATCCTATTGAAAAACTCGCTTATCAATTCCCTGCAAAGTTTCTTGCTTGTCTTCATACTGGCCGGCATACCTGCTTTGAATGTATACGGGTTAGGCATCGGCATTATTATTACGGCAATCACATCATTGGCGCT
>JBMNUR010000248.1:0-4761 GCA_050946395.1 Peptococcales bacterium | reverse complement strand
TTATCATAACCCGGGCAGTGGTGATCAAATCCAACGGGATTGTTCCAGCAGCGAATTAATCCCTCGGCCATGTCGGAAGCAAGCGAATCAGCATAAGGGTCAAGCCATTTGTCCGCAGTTGTGTTATGCAGGAACGAGCCGACTGGAGATTGCAATCCGCCCCAAGTGTAGCGGGTACGTCCAGAACTAATTTCAAAGAAAAATGGTGATTCTTTGAAAAGATGCACTTTACACTCTCGGCACATTAGCTCGTGCAGTTCGGTTTTCAATATGTACGATGAATCTATCTTATGTATTTCGTACATTTGGTTGACGATTTTTAATAGTCTTTCACTGTCCGGATTGAAATTCGAATAATATAAGTCAAATTCCTCTGCGATACGTATTAAATCGTTACTATATATCATAATCATACTCCTTTTGGGTGGGTTTAATTGTCTCCGGTCAGATATCGTTGATTTTGCAGTCGATTCTCCTTCGGCGAAATATATCAGCGCAATGTTCCATCCAGTGGATATCGGGTGAGGTAAGGCTTTCCGCTGGAAACGGACGGTTTAGGATTCTATATTTGCTCTTGCAGATATCGTTGAACGGCAACAACTCATATTCCGGCATAACAGGAAGCGAACTGATAAAGTCTGCAATTGCTTCGAGGTCGGCGTCGCTGTCGTTGAAACCGGGTATAATCGGCGTACGCAGAAGAAGCTTTTTTGCATAGCGGCTTAGTTTTTCGATATTTTCGAAAATAAGATGATTCGACTGCAAGGTTGCATCTTTGTGCTTTGAGTCGTTAGCGGATTTTATATCGCAGATGAACAGATCAATTTGCGGCAATATAGCTTTTATTACATTCCAGTCTACGCAGATTGCACTTTCAACCGCCGTATTGATTCCCTCAGCTTTTAATCTGGTTAAAAGCTCTGATAGAAACACAGGCTGTAAGAACGGTTCACCGCCGGAGCAGGTGATTCCACCGCCGGTTTTATCGTACAAATCGCGGTAGCATAAAATGTTTTCAAGAATTTCAGCGGCCGTATAACTGTGTCCGGATTTCTTTATCGCACCCGCATAGCAAACATCCGCGCAGATGCCACACTTCTCGCAGTCGTCGGTAAATATCGCCGTATGTGTACCGTTAGATTTCGGACAAACTGCGACACATTTGCCACATTTTACACACCTCGCAGCATCAAACTGCATTTCGGGCAACATCGTCAATGATTCGGGATTATGACACCAGTAGCATCGTAGATTACAACCCTTGAAGAATAGTACAGTGCGTATTCCCGGTCCGTCATGAATGGAAAAATGCTGTATGTTGAAAATCGTACCGATCACATTTTTCGCCCCCATTTTTTCGATAATTCAAATACAGTAGCTTTGACTGAACCGATGAACTCACGTTCTTTTCCCTCATTGATACAATAGATGGATTAAGTATATTTCCCCATGTTTCCAATGTCAATAATAGTAAGTCTTCTTGAGTTTCCGCATTGGAAACTCAAGAAAGGTTAATGAGTATTGACTCATAACATGCTTTTGCCTATAATGCGAATGGCCATGGTACAGTATAACATTACCCCAGAATAGGCGATCGGAAGAAACGATAATCCTTAGAATTCCATCCATTCAAGTCTGATTTTGTTCTTAATTGGGCGGAATACCAAATTGCGTGAAACCACTTGTCTGATCGGCAGTTGTGTTTTGGGTGAAAATAGTGTACTCGCAGCATGTAAGCAATAGCGCGCAGCATTTGGGCATTTTAGCACTCCCAAAGGTATCTTGGCAAACAGTGTAGAAAAATAGTCCGCTCTATGCTTTTGAATTTCTTTCAATAAGAATCATTGAAGTGTGCTTTGGAAAGAATGGTTATCTAATGGAGATTCTATACATGTATGACATTCTGGTGTATGATGATACAGACTAAACAAACACAATCTTGAAGGATTAGGATTGAATCCTGTGGAATAGATAGATCAAAGATCAAATCTAAACTCAACAGAGAGGATGATCGTATAGGTACAGATACCTTTTCACTGCTGAAATATTTGGATTTGTTCAAAGATATTTTTACTGACAAGGGAGGATTGTTCGCGATGAAAGCGCTCGTGATGGAACAGTACAAGGAGTTTGTGTATAAGGATGTGCCCACACCCACGCCCGGTGAAAGGGAAGTGCTGGTACGGGTAAAGGCTTGTGCGGTGTGTGGCAGTGATGTGCATGGCATGGATGGGTCCACCGGCCGCCGCCGTCCTCCTTTGATTATGGGGCATGAGGCCTCCGGGCAGATTGAGGCGGTGGGCAGCGGAGTGAAGGGCTTCAAACCCGGCGATCGGGTCACTTTTGACTCCACAGTTTACTGCAACCAATGCAAATACTGCCGGGCTGGTATGGTCAACTTGTGTGCAGCGCGCCGGGTGCTTGGCGTCTCCTGTGAGGATTACCACATGGATGGTGCTTTCGCCGAGTATATTTCAGTTCCTGAATATGTGCTTTATAACCTGCCCGATGAAGTTAGTTATCAGCAAGCTGCCATGGTTGAACCCCTGGCCATTGCCTATCATGCGGCAACCCGAACGCCCATTGTACCGGGTACCAGTGTAGTGATCGTAGGTGTTGGTACGATTGGTATGCTCACTTTGCAGGTGGTACGCAGTATGGGGGCAGGGCCTCTTATCGCCGTAGATATTGATGATGAAAAGCTCAGGGCTGCTCTGAGGAACGGGGCAAGTGCCGCTGTCAACAGCAAGGATGCGGACGCAATCAACCAGATTCTTGCATACAGCGAAGACCGAGGCGGCGTAGACGTAGCAGTAGACGCTACCGGCATTGGTACCACCGCAGACCTGTGCTTGCGCTCAGTTGCGAAAAACGGCAGGGTCGTGCTGGTTGGCAACCTGGCGCCTACCATTGAATTTCCCTTGCAATGGGTAGTCACTCGTCAGATCAGTTTGTTTGGCAGCTGCGCCTCAGCGGGTGAGTATGGTGAGTGCTTGAAGTTGATTGCGGAGAAAAAAGTGAATGTCGAGGCGCTGATCTCAAAGGCTGTACCGCTGAAGGATGGGCATGAGTGGCTCAACCGCATCTATAACGGGGAAAAAGGACTCAACAAGATTCTCTTGCTTCCCTGATTCAAAGAAAGGAACCGCAATGCGAAAGATTAAAACAGGCCTGGTAGGCTGTGGCAAGGTAGGCCACTTTCACGCCCGATGTTTCAAGACGCTTGATAACAGCGAATTTGTTGGCGCTGTGGGTACCCGGCCCGGTCGCGGCTCGGCCTTTGCCAGCGAATACGGCGTACCCGGTTTTGATTCACTTCAAGAACTGGTCGATGCTACCGGAGTGGAAGCGGTAAGCATCTGTACCCCACATCCTAACCATGCGCAATATGCTGTGGAGGCAGCGCGCCTTGGTCTTCATATCGCGGTAGAAAAGCCCCTGGCTGTATCCTTGCCGGACTGCCATTCCATTATAGAAGCTGTCCGGCAAGCCAAGGTCATCGGCACAACGATCTCCCAACGACGTTTTTATCGCCCTGCAATGCGGGTGAAGCAGGCGATTGATGACGGCAAACTGGGACAGCCTATACTGGGAACGGTGAACATGCTGGGATGGCGAAGCATGGAATATTACCGTTCTGACCCCTGGCGCGGCACGTGGGCTGGGGAAGGCGGCGGTGTACTGGTCAACCAGGCGCCCCATCAGCTGGACTTGTTGTTGTGGTATATGGGTGAGATCGACCAGTTGTTTGGTATCTGGGATACCCTCAACCATCCGGAGCTTGAAGTGGATGACACCGCAATCGCTGTGATCCGATTCAAAAGCGGCGCGCTGGGCAACATCGTCGTAAGCAATTCACAAAACCCTGCCCTCTTTGGTAATGTAAGGGTTCATGGGTCAAATGGCGCCAGTGTCGGAGTTCAGACAGATGGCGGGGCGATGTTCATCGCCGGAGTGTCCGACATTGCAGAACCGCCGGTCAACGATCTGTGGACGATTCCAGGAGAAGAGGATTTGCTTCCTTCTTTCAAACAGAAGGACAGCGACTTCTTCAATTCCATTGACAATACGGATTATTTTCACCGCGAGCAGCTGCGGGACTTTCTTGAAGCCATTGAACAAGGACGGAATCCATTGATTTCACTGGAAGATGGGCTCCGTACAGTCGAACTGTTTACTGCGATTTACCGCTCCACCCGGGACCGCTCCATTGTGCGCTTCCCGCTGACAATTGAATCCTAACATGGTTTGAATTGACCCTGCTTGATGGAGCGGAAAGACAAAAGTGTGTTTGGGATTGCGCAGCCTTTGCCTGTTTAAACATAAATAAAATACAAAAACACATTAATAAAATACAAGCATTATGAGTGCTTCAAAAGCTAAAATATCATAAAAGATCAGCTAGGTGTATAAGCTGATTTCAATAGAAAAGGAGGATAAAACAATGAAACGACTATGGTGTTGGCTGCTTGTCTTGGCTATGACAACAGTGCTGTGTGTTGTCCCTGCATTAGCACAGGAAGTACCAGAATTGACCTACTTGCGATGGGACAATGACCCATTTACGGAAGCGGAGTGGGCTGAAATTGAAGCAAAAATTGGTGCCAAAGTAAATTTGATTGTTGTTCCTTTTGATGAATACTACACAAAATTGAATACGCTTATCGCTGCAAAGGAAACCCCCGACTTGTTTCAGATCAGTGAGTATTTAGCGGTAGAATGGGGAGAAAAAGGATTAAGTCAAGATCTAGTGCCGCTGTT
>JBMNUR010000247.1:0-4766 GCA_050946395.1 Peptococcales bacterium | reverse complement strand
AAAGGTTGGCCTAGCCTTGGGGGGGGATAACCGGAATTAGTATTACTACCCATGCTATCGGCTCAGTTGTTACAGGAAGACTTGGAAAACATCAAATTAAAGGCACCCAATTACAAGGACCTGGCCCCGGCGAAAAAGTACCTGCTGAAGATATTATCGTTAACTCATTAAATAGAGAAAATATCGATAATGAAACTAGCCGAGAACTAATTCATAAGCTAGATGAACTTATAGAAAATCAAAAAAGTCTCCGTGAAGATTTATCTGCTCTTAAATTGAGAAAAAAAGATTCTTTGTTAAAAAAACTAAAATATTGGATTAAAAAAAGGACTGAAGTATAATTGGTTAGAAAAAAACTTTCACCAATGACACGCATCCATGAACCAATAAGTGTTGAATTAGAAGTTAATAACGGCGAAGTTACTGATGCCTGGGTTAGCAGTACTCTCTTTCGGGGATTTGAACTAATGCTTGAAAATCGTGACCCCCGGGATACGGCTTTGTATTCGCAAAGAATATGTGGAATTTGCTCTACAACTCATGCCGTAGCCAGCACATTAGCCCTGGAAGATGCCTATAAAGTAAACCCTACGCCCAATGGTTTACGCATTCGTAACTTTATAAAAGCTGCAGACTTAATTCAAAACCATCTGCGCCAATTTTATGTACTGGCCCTCCCCGATTATGCCCGTGGACCAGATACCTCCCCATTTCGGCCCCTTCTTCCAGGTGATTATAAAATACCTAAAACAGAGGAAAAGCAAATGTACGAAAACTATTGGGAGGGAATAAAATTAAGTGCCAAAGCCCATCAAATGTTAGCTATTTGGGGAGCTAAAGCCCCCCATCAGCAAACAATTCTACCAGGTGGTGTCACCGAAAAACCCACTGCCCCAAAAATCAATATGTCCCTTTCCATATTAAAAGATATTGAAAAATTTGTTGAGGAAAAATATATCTCTGATGTCATGACAATATGTAAATACTACCCTGAATACTACCAAATAGGCAAAGGCTATGGTAATTTGCTTTCTTTTGGTCTTTTTCCATTGGAAAAAGACCGCCCGCCTCTTTTTAAGTCAGGCCTAGTCGAAAATTTTTCTCACGAAATTAAACCCATCGACCCCACGTTAATTACTGAAGAGGTCACTTACTCTTGGTACAAAGAACCAACCTCTTCCGGACACCCTTATACAGAAAATACTATTCCTGACCAAGAAAAACCTGGAGCATATTCTTGGATTAAAACTCCTCGCTATCAAGATAAACCTTTTGAAGGCGGCCCTCTTGCCAGGCTCTGGATTAATAATATTTATAACAGTGGAATCTCTGTTAATGACCGAAATGTCGCCCGAGCCTTGGAAATCAAGGAAATAATTAAAGAAATGTATATCTGGCTGGAAGAACTAAATTTACATCAACCTTCATTAAATAGATATCAGCCTATCCCAGATACTCAGGGTACAGGGCTAATAGATTCTATGCGGGGACCCTTAGGTCACTGGGTAAAAATCAAAAATGGAAGGACATCTCATTATCAAGTAGTAACTCCTAGTTCGTGGAATTTCGCCCCTCGGGATAAAAACAATCAACGGGGCCCAGTGGAAGAAGCATTAATCGGAACACCAGTAGCCGATTTAAACAGCCTCATTGAAGTAGGGCGAGTCATTCGCTCTTTCGATCCTTGCTTTTCCTGTGCTGTCCATGTGGCTAAAGGTGATAGGAGTTTGGGAAAATATCTGATTTAAGGTAGGTGTATACTGTGCAGAAAGACAATACTAATATTGACTCGTCCACTGTTTCACTTTTTCGCTCTTCCACTATTATCCAGCTGCATTCTCTTCCGGTAAGGCTTCTTCACTGGGCGCAGTTTTTTATTATTACTACTTTGATTATTTGTGGGATGTACTTGCATTACCCACTATTTTTAGATATTCCTTTTAATACAGTGAAAAATCTTAAGGGTGTTTTCAACTTTCTTCTTATTTCTAATACAATGATATACATCTATTATAGCTTAATTTCCAAACACTACCGGGAAGTGATTTTTTCTTTTCGAGATATTAGATTTATCCCTAGCTTTTTCCGCTATATTTTTTTTCTTAATAAAAATCCCGGGTATTATGGTAAATATAACCCCGGGCAAAAAGCAATTTATACATTTTGGCTTATGTTAATTCTCCTGCAAATTTTCACTGGATTTATGTTGTTTCTTCCTGACACTTTTGGCTATTTTATTAAACTTACCAGTGGTTTAAATAAGATCCGCCAAGCTCATTATCTTGTAACCTGGCTCTTTATCTCAACTATCCCTATTCATATTTATCTCGCAATTACCGAAGACCCTGCTAAGTTGCAAAGTATGTTTACCGGCTACGCACGGCGGTAATAGTGACTTGAATCTTGGGTCAAAGGTCGCCCACATATAAACTGATCGACTGCTTCACTTGATCTTATCCGTGTGCCCGAAGGACCCGTGGTTTAATATTATTGTTCCACTCTTTCACTCTTCCACTATTTTTTCATAAAGTTTTGCTGCATAAAAGTCTATTTTTTCCCTTAAAATAGGGCTAAATTCTTCTCCCATTTTTAAAGTATTTATTTCTACACCAAAAAGGTAAGCTTTTTCTAATAACCCACCCATTTCTAGCACTTCATACCAAGTTATATCATGTATACTATAGGGACGTTGTCCTGAGTTTAGCCTGGTTGCCGGGATAAAATATAAATCCCCCTCTTGACCACCACTGCAAATACCATCGACAATTATGATTTGTTGGTATTTACCTAAATCATAATTTAATAAAGAAAAGGCATCTGTCCCAATGGATATTAAAGTTACTTTCCTGGAAAAAGTAAACTCCTGAAGCTTTTTTAGGACATAAATACCAATTCCATCATCATTATAAATTTCATTCCCTGTACCAACCACTAATATCTCCATTTTATCACCCTGTTACTATTCTAAGCCTAGTGGGTGGTCACTATACATTTTTAAGTATTGAGGATAATTTCCGCTAAGATTTGCTTTTCCAAAGCAAAAATTTCTTCGAAATTTAAAAATTCATTATAATATGAAAAACATTGATCATAAAGAATCTCAATTTCCTCAAGCCATTTGCAGGCATTTGTAAAATCTAACTTTTCCATATAATGTTCCTGATTACTATAATTCCTATTTCCCTCATAAGTAATTAGTCTTTTAAAGCCTTTTGTAAACGGTTTAATACCGATGGCTAAGTTCATTTCTCTGATAATAATTAGTTCCACTAATTCCGGATCAAGAAAATTATGATAAACATCTACAACCAATCCTTTTAACACTGCTTCCCTGGCAACTAAATTTAACATTCTCCCGGCATTTAAATACTGGACATCATTGACATAGTATTTTGTTGGACAATTTTCTAGAAGTTTGGGTAAAAAGTTTACTATTCCCCGCCCAGTTAAAATTTGCCCAAACCTATGATTCATCTTTCCTTCATCTAGTGAAAATAGGGTTTCCAATAATTTTTCTGTAATGTATAACACTTGTCTTTCTTCTAACACCGAGCCCCGGCTACAATCTTTCGCGAAAACCAACCGTAACTCATAGAGTTCCTCCTGAAGTAATTCTATATTCATATTAATCTGCTCAAAAATATCAAAAATTTTACTTTTATAAATTCGAAACTTTTCCATATCTCGATACTCATTTAGATCAAATATTTTTTGGTCCAGTCTGATTTCCCAACTGTCTTCTGTACTAATTAAAGCCAAATCTAATTGAGGTATAATAATTCCTTCTAAATTATCGGGGTTTAAGATTCCGTGAGCAATTTCAACATCATAACCCCTGGCCATTAATTCTATTCCTACGTTTCGAATGATTCCTGACCTAATTTGTTCAGTTCCACCTTGTAGGATAATTTGCTTTTTTACAAAACGCAAAGCATCTTTTAAGTAGGTTTTAGTCCCCCTCCCTGAGTGACTAGAAAGAAAGTACTCAGTTTTATGTCCTACATGTATAGTCAAATCTTTTCACCCCTTCTTCTTCATTGCTTTATATCCTATTACCATCAGGGGTGAAAAGTGCAAGAAAAAATCGCCAAAAGCGACTTTTAGGAAAGCGGTGCCTTTTTTTGGACCTGTGTCCGAAGGCCCGTGGTTTTATTCTAAATACTCTTTCACTTCTTTAAGCCCTTGAAAAATCGCTTAAAGAATCCTTCTCCACTTGCTAATTCCAAATAAGAATGACTATAGTTATCAGGGACAATGATTAAACCTAAAGGTTGGCCCGCTGCCCGCCCTTTTACAATTTTGCGTTTAAATATTTTCTTTTCGCCGGAAAGAAACTCTATTTCAAATGAATACCCTACAAACTGTAATGCATATTCCAGATCCGCACTATTCTTTAAATTTAGACCATTAAGGGTTAAAATGATATCCCCTATTCGCACACCTGCTGACTTTAGGGGAGAAGAATCTAATAAATCAAGGACCATTATCCCTTCTTCTGGACTAACAAATTTTGGCTTACCTGAAAATTCACGACGACGACCTAGAAAAATTACCAGCTCATGACCCAAAGGTGAAAATAAAGCTGCCAGAATGGCTAAGCTAGGGTAATTAGCGGCTAAAACTGAAAGGCCTAATAATATTATGCTAAACATCGCTAAAAGAAAAGCCGAATAGCTGGTTTTTCCTCGAGGGTGGGTAGTCAAAGCTATATCCCCATATCCAAGGCCTGCAATAACAGGAACTAGCATATAGACAATATTCTCGTT
>JBMNUR010000246.1:0-4772 GCA_050946395.1 Peptococcales bacterium | reverse complement strand
ACATAATATTAACCTTTATTTTTATTTCTAAAGAAATCAATTTAATTTTAAACTTACCCCCACTTTTAGAATATTTCATATTAATTTTATATATTTCTCTTACTTCAATGTTGAAATTTCAATATAATTTATGGTGTCAGATTTTCAAGCCTTAAAAACCCCCACTTTTTACCGCCACTTAATGTTATATTTATAATCTTACAATAAAAAAACACCCTACCCCTTTAGTGAATAAAGTGCCTTAAAATTTACATAATGCTTATTCTTTTGATTTTACTTTTCAATCAGGAATTATGGTTTATTTTTATTTCTACTACTTCATAATTACCTTTGGAATATTCAGTAATATAAGTTTTAATATATCGCTCTACTGAAAAACTATGACTTACTTTTATTGTGCCTTCTTGCTCTTTTGATACCTCTAATAATAGATTGTGTAATTCTAACCTTTTCGCCATTACCCATACATTATTACCTTCCATTACATCTGTTTCTTCAAACCTCTTTATTACCTTGTCTTGCAGTTCTTTGTTTGCATTTACTATTACTGCTATGTTTGTCATTGACATTTTCTTTTCCTCCTGTTTTTTTATTTTCTAAAGTAATTTTATTTACCCTCAACTGTATATAAAACAAGTGTCCAGGTTTATGTTAAAACTGAAATTTTTATGTCTTTTTTTATGTCCAGGCTTTTATAAAATATGTTTGGTCTTTTATAAAAAGTGTGTTTAAAGTTCAAAAACAATGAAAGGATAAGGCTTTAAGCCCTACCCTTATTATCTTGTTTACTATGTTTACTGATATTATTTTATTGTAATTTATTTAATTTTTCTTGGTGTGCTTTTATTGCGTTTTTAATCCTTTGTTTTGCCCTGGTGTCTGCTTCAAGTTCATAGGCTGTATTAAGTTTATTTAATCTGCTTCTTACTTCCTGGCTTTCAATCTCTTTTGCTTCTGGCTCTCCTAATATTTCGTATATAGTTTGTAAATTGTCTTTGCTCATAGTATAAAATATTTTATCCCCTGTCATAAGGCTTATACATTCTATTGATTTTAATAATAATTTATATATAGGCTGCCCTGCTTGTATTCCTTTGTTAATTTCTATTTTTAAATGTTCAGATTTTTTTATATTTTCTGCAATTACTTTATATGCTTCCCTGTTTCGCTTATCTATTTCTATATGGGCTGTTAAAATGGTTTTTATAGGCTTGTTTGTGTCTTGCTTTATACTTTCCTTACTTTTGGTATTATCTTCACTAAAAAACATTTTTAAGGCTTCCAGGCTCATTATATGCACCCCCCATAGTCTTCTTGGGCTATAAATAAATCATGTTTAGGGTAATAATCAAATAAACAACTATAATTACTTATACCTGTTCTATTTTTTAAACATACAAGTTCTATCTTTCTGGGGTTTGCTTTTTTAGCTTCGTTTATTATTTCCCTTTTTTCTTTAATCTTTGCAGTTAAATTAAATATATCATCATGTATAACTTGTAATTGTATTCCCCAGATAACATCTGCGGTATATTCTATACCCCCACTTTCCTTGAAGCTTTCAAAGTCTATGGGTGTTAAATAATTGGATCTGTTTAAACTGCTAACCACTATTACACTTAAATTATAATCTCTTGAAATTCTTTTGAGTTCTGTAACTACCCCGTCTATTCTTTCTTTATCGTTTCGGTCTTCTGGTCTTCCAGGTATGATTTGAAGATAATCTATAATTACTACTGGCTTCACCTTGTTTAATAAAATATAATTATCTATGTAATTTCTTATGGTGGTAACATCTGTATTGAAATTACCTTCAATGATATTAAATCTTTTACTTATAGGCTCATAATCTGTTATGGCTTTTTGCACTAATCCCATTTTATAATCTGGTATGTCATTTAATCTAATTTGCAGGGCTGATAAACTATTATTAATATTGTGTCCCCCTGTTTCGTCAATTACTGTTAATCTTGCTAAACTTTTTGACACCATTTCAAGGGTTGCCATTTCTAAACTAAAAAATAAGATATGTTCTCCCATTTCTGCCATTTGGTCTGCCATTTGGTGTATAAAGGTTGTTTTTCCTAAACTACTTAATCCACCTATAACATAAAGCCCAGGGTAAAGACTTGTTATTTTATCTAAATTAGTAAAGCCTGTTTTTCTGTCCTTAAATTCCTTATAAGCATTTATATCTAATATAAACTTACTTTGCATATAGTTATATAAACTGTCTGGGGTCTTTATATCCTCGATTTGTGAGTTAATATTTACTTTAAAATTATCTTTGTCTTTTTGTAACCACTCGTTAATATCTTTATATTTTTTTGGAATATCAATTTTATTTTTACCTTGTATCTTTTGCCCTGTTTCATCATTATCAAAGGCGGTTAAAAATATAAGGTCTTGCCTGTTATTTTTACTTATAAAGTTTTCATAATTTGCTACCCCGCCTATTGCTATTGATTTTATACCTATACTTTCAAGGCTTAAAGCGTCAAATTCACCCTCTGTTATTACTATAACTTCGCCTTTTGCTGCGGTCTTTAAATATTCATTATTAAAATATGTTGCTGCCCCTGGTGCTTTAAGATATTTAATTTTTGGATCTGCTTCCAATGCCCTTGCGTTCCAATAAATAACTTTTCCGTTTTCCCATATTGGAATTATAGCCCTTGTATCATAATATTTACTGTATAGCTTGCTTGTATCTCCAACACATAGTTTATATTTTTCTATTACTTCTGGGCTTATTCCTCTATTAGTAAAATATTCCTTTTGCTTTTCTGTTTGATTGTTATATAATTCAATTATAATATTTGTATAATCTTTATAGATAATTGCTTCCTCTGCTTGCTTGGTCGGCTCGGCTTTGGGGGCATTATCTTTTTTTGTATTAAATTTATTTTCTGGGCTTTCGTTTGCTAATACTAATAATTCATTATAGGCCTGGTCTTCTGTCATTCCTTCCACCTCAATTAAATATTTATAAACACTTCCACCCTTACAACACCCGCTAAATGAGTTATAGAAGTTTTTATCTGCTTTAATGTTAAAATCATCATTACTTCCGCATACGGGGCATGGGTTAACCCTGTAATTAGCCCCTACTTTTTTTACTGGGTATTTGCTTTCAATTAAAGATAATAAATTTACTCTTGCTTCTAATTCTGATATTTTCATATTGTAGCCCTTTCTTTTTTGGTTTTTCAGTGTTACCACTTTTTCGCCTTACTTCTACATAAGGGTTTTATTTTTAACTGATTTTTTTGTTTTTTATTATTATATCATTTGGGGTGGGGCTGCTTTAACAAGCCCCGCCCTCGTTAATTATCTATTAATAATCTATTGCGAATTTTTGACAACTTTTTTTATAGCTTGCACCCTTTGAAATGGCTTGTCCATATCGTTTTTAAAAAAATATTTTACTACCCTATAAAGTCGTTCTACTACCCTATAAAGTCGTTCTACTACCCTATAAAGTCGGTTTTTATTATATTTTAGCTTCAATTTTTTTAATATTATTTGATATTGCCTTCTCTTTTTCTTTTGCTCTATCTATGAAATATTCTTTCAAGTCTTCACTTAAATCAATTTTTAAATATCCTTTTAAAAACTCATGAACGTTTAAATAATCATCATTATAATAAGGGGTTATCTTAATCCCATTCTTGCCCCTTTGGGTGTCCTCAATTTCTGTTATAGCTTCAAGTAAAGGGTCTATTATATATTGAGAGTGCTTAACTGTATCTTTTGGGTCTGGTTGGCTTATATGTTTGCTTATAGAGTCAAGGCTAACATTAAAATAACCTTGTTTTTTTATATCGCTTGTACTTTGCCTGGCTCTATAAAATATATAATCAATAATTTCATAGGCTGTTGAGTTAAGTTTATATGTCCACTTTGGAAGCAATGTTATGTATTGGGCTAAAAATTCAATGTCCATTTTTTCATTAATATCAACTATACAATTACCATTTTTAATAGTCATTCCTGTAAATAATACTTGTATTGTGCTTGCTATTTCCCTGTTGCCTTTTTTTATAACCCCCGCAACTTTTATACTTGTTAATTTATTCATACAATTTTTTAATCCCCTTCGGGCTGTATCTGTGCTTTTATAAATACCCCTGTCCACCAGATCATTTAGATTAAATTTAATTTCTTTTGAGTGTTGAAGGTTGTATTGCTGCATTAAGAAATTAAATATTTTTCTTGTGCTTCGGTCTTGTTTAGTTACCAGGTTGTCATAATTACTAATGGTTAATTGAATACTTGAATTTCTACTTTTAAAATTATATTCAACTGCCCCTGTTAGATTTTTCTTTTTGCTTACTTTAGTATCTTTTGAAGTTCTTATATCCTGTTTACCCATACTTGAAATAAACATTTTAAGGGCATTTGTTGCGGGGCTATTTGGTAGATAATCATAATAATTACTTAATTCTATGTCCTTATTATCTAATATTTTCAATATTTCAGAAAAACTTAAATCTTTTAAATCATCTTTTTTTGTATGCTTGGTTTTTTCTAAAACATTTTTGCTTACTTCTATTACATTTTTATAACTTTCAATAATTCTGCTTAATCCATAATCTGTATATATTTTGCTCTCTTCTTTGCCATTTTCTTCTATAACTCTATTTATGGCCTCTTCTGCTAACTTAATTCTGTCAGTAAAGAATTTTTCAATTCCTACATTTTTAATTGTCTGTGTAAATCTTCTTTCCTGTATCTTATTATAAAAAATACCTCTTTTTTTATTATAATCT
>JBMNUR010000245.1:0-4773 GCA_050946395.1 Peptococcales bacterium | reverse complement strand
GATCAGCATTTTCCTGCTTTGAGTGATAAAATCCATTATTATATTGGTGATGTACGTGATATATCCTCTCTGAGGAACGCAATGTATGGTGTTGACTATATCTTTCATGCAGCTGCCCTTAAACAGGTTCCAAGCTGTGAATTTTTCCCTCTAGAGGCAGTAAAGACCAATGTTATTGGAACAGATAATGTGTTGACCACTGCTATTGATGCGGGTGTTAAGTCTGTTATCTGTCTTTCGACAGATAAAGCTGCTTACCCTGTTAATGCAATGGGTACCAGCAAAGCGATGATGGAAAAGGTAGTAGTTGCAAAGAGCAGGACAATTAGCCCTGAAAAAACAAAAATTTGCTGTACTCGGTATGGAAATGTGCTTTGTAGCAGGGGTTCAGTAGTACCACTTTGGATTGAACAAATCAAAGTGGGCAAGCCAATCACAATCACGTCTTCTGATATGACACGCTTTATTATGACTCTTGAAGAGGCGGTTGATCTTGTGCTGTTTGCTTTCAATGAGGGAGTTAGTGGAGATATTTTCGTACAAAAAGCACCTGCGTGTACCATTGGTGTTTTAGCTCAGGCTGTTAAGGAGTTGTTTGCACCAGATGCAGATATACGTATCATCGGTATCCGGCATGGTGAAAAGATGTATGAAACCTTGCTAACAAATGAGGAATCAAGCAATGCTATAGATCTGGGTGGATTTTACAGGGTGCCTAGTGACAAAAGAGGATTGAACTATGACAAGTATTTCGTAAAAGGTGAAATTGATAGAAATCTGATTGACGAATTTAACAGCAACAATGCCAAGAGACTCACTGTGGACGAGGTGAAGAAAAAATTATTGAGCCTTGACTTTATTCAGCAGCAACTGAGAATAATGGCGGAGGACAATAAGTGAAATTTTTAGTTTTAGGAAGTGGAGGGATGGCAGGCCACATACTCTCGGTGTATTTACAAGAAGTAGGGCATGAGGTCAGAGGTTTTGCAAGAAGAAATTCTCTTCTTGTTGATACTGTTATCGGAGATGCTACTGACTTTCCTCTGCTTTCCCAGACCATCAAAAAGGAAAGATATGACTGTGTTGTAAATTGTGTAGGCATCCTCAATCAGTTTGCGGAAGAAGACAAAAGCACAGCGGTTCTGATCAACTCATATCTCCCGCATTTCCTTTGCGGACTTGTGATAGAGGAAGGCATCCATTTGGTTCATTTGAGCACTGATTGTGTCTTTAGTGGTGATAGGGGTGGCTATACAGAAGAGGATTTCCGAGATGGACGAACTTTCTATGACAGGTCCAAAGCGTTAGGAGAGCTCGATGCTCCAAATTGTTTTACTTTAAGAAGTTCCATCATCGGCCCCGATATCAACCCTAAAGGTATCGGCCTAATGAATTGGTTTATGCAACAAGAAAACAGTGTAGGTGGCTATTTAAATGCCATATGGACTGGTCAGACTACACTGCAGCTAGCCAAAACTGTGGAGGCAGCAGCTGAAATGCGGGCGGTGGGACTTTACAATATGGTACCGGAACAATCTATCACGAAATATGATCTCCTCTGCTTAATGAACAAGTATCTTCGTGCGGAACCTATTGAGATCCGCCCCATTGATAATCCATCTGTGAACAAGTCTCTTGTGAGAACAAGATTTGATTTTGACTACAAGATTCCGGATTATGAAACCATGATTATTGAATTGGCGCAATGGATGCAGACTCATAAACACCTTTATCCCCAATATAGATTATAGGAGAGGTGAGCAATGAATAGGACAGAGCGATTAAAACTGATGATTATCGTCGGTACGCGTCCAGAGATTATCCGTTTATCCGAGGTAATAAAAAAATGTGACGAGTATTTTGACCTAGTTCTGGTTCATACAGGCCAGAATTATGACTATTCCTTGAATCAAGTTTTTTTTGATGATTTTAGATTGCGCTTGCCGGATTTTTATCTCAATGCAGTTGGCGCTGACTTAGGAGACACTATTGGAAATATTATTGCATTATCATATAATCTAATGGTTAAAGTTAAGCCAGATGCCGTCCTTGTTCTAGGGGACACTAACTCTTGTCTTTCTGTAATTGGTGCAAAACGTCTCCATATTCCCATCTTCCATATGGAGGCAGGAAACCGTTGCTTTGATGAGTGTTTGCCGGAGGAAACCAATCGTCGTATTGTAGACATCATTAGTGATGTCAATCTATGCTATTCTGAGCACGCGAGACGTTATCTGAACTGGTCTGGTGTTGCCAAGGAGCGTACCTATGTGACGGGGTCACCTATGGCAGAGGTGCTCAGTGCCAACCTAGGTAGTATCCGAAAAAGCAAGGTGTTGGATAAAATAGGGTTAAAAGCGAATCAATTTATTCTTTTATCTGCGCATCGGGAAGAAAACATTGATATTGAGAAGAATTTCATCTCTTTGATGAATGCTATAAACGCCATGGCAGAAAAATATGATATGCCTATTCTCTATTCTTGCCATCCGCGTAGCAAAAAATTCATTGAGCAGCGTGGCTTTCAGTTTCATCCCAATGTGATTCAAAATGAGCCTCTTGGTTTTCACGACTATAACCATTTACAGATGAATGCTTTTGCAGTGGTATCAGACTCAGGTACTTTGCCGGAGGAAGCATCCTACTTTCTAAGTATTGGCGAGCCAATAGCAGCTGTTTGTATCCGGACATCAACGGAACGCCCTGAAGCTCTAGACAAGGGGAATTTCGTACTTGCTGGTATCACCACAGAACAAGTATTGCAGGCTGTTGATATGGCGGTAACAATGAAAAAGAATGGTGATTTAGGAGTTCCTGTACCAGACTATCTTGATGAGAATGTTAGTATCAAAGTGGTGAAAATCATTCAGAGTTACACAGGAATTGTAGACATAATGGTTTGGAGAAAATATTGAGAATAAAAGATACTACGTTATATACAATCAATTTGAAAACGTAAGCGTCAAACGCACAATTTTACCCTACACTATTCCAGCGCATTGACGGGCAATAATTTTGCTGCCTGTTCATCTTGCCCATATCCAATCCAGCTTGGGCGCCTCGCGCATCAGACAGGCCAGGTAATGATAGGGATCCAAGCCGTTTTCTTTCGCGGTTTCAACCAAACTATAAATGATGGCACTGGCTTCCGCACCCTGGGAAGACATCTCGGCTTCGTTCTTTTTCGATGTACCTTGCAAGGCTTCTTCATACTTCCGCCGCGTGTGCGCCCAGCAGGCCACCACCGTGATACGTGGTAATTTGGGCCTACTGAACAACTCTAACCCCCATATTTCACAGGCATTTTCGGTCTCATTCATGTTAAAATGGTGCATGGAAAACCTTTGAAAATCCCCAAAACCCTTGCACTTATCCAGGAGTGAAAACGTCATGTACGAGAGAAAAGCACACCAGGCGACCTTCTCCGGCGAACAGATGGGTTCGCATGTCCCGGCTGATTCCTTGGGCTGTATTTGAGGAGCGGTACGCAGCCCTGTTCCCGAACCCTCGGGAGGGTAAGCCGGCCAAGTCAGCGCGGATGGCCATCGGCTTCCTCATCATCAAGAAGTGCTATGGCTTCTCGGATGAGGACGTGGTGGAAGAGATACGGGAAAACCCCTATCCGCAGTACTTCCTGGGCTTCGCGGAATACACAAACGTCCGGCCTTTTGACCCCAGCGCGATGACCTGGTTTCGGGAGCGAATTACGACTGAGATGCTGGCACCTGATGCGCTCAGTCCCAAGCAGCTGGAATGTCTGGCAGTCATCCGCGAACTGTACAAACAACAGCGGGGGATGTATGAAAACAATACTCACCGTGTGGATGACTGGATCGTGAGCCTGCGCCAGCCGTGGGCGCGGCCGATTCGCGGGGGAAGGCAGCAGCGCCTGGTGGAGTTTGGGGCCAAAGTGGGCGCTGAGCCTGAGCGAAGGTTACGCACGGATTGAAGAGATATCCTGGGACGCGTTCAACGAAGGCAAAACGCTGATAGAACCCATGGAGCGGTACAAGAAGCGGACAGGAAAGTACCCAGAGCGGGGGGTTGGCAGACAGGATATACAGGACCCGGGAGAACTTTGCCTGGTGCAAGGAGCGGGGCATCTGGCTGAACGGCCCCAAACTGGGCCGCCCGCCCAGGGACAGGCAAGTATATCTGTAAGCCCTGGAACTGTAACTGCAGGAATCGGGCGAACGCAACGAGATTGAAGGCTGTATCTGTGTTTGCAAGCGCCGGTACGGTCTTGACCTGGTGATGATGCGGCTGAAGCATACCAGCGAGGTGGACATCCATATGTCCATCCTGACCCGGAACCTGTTCAAGAGGCTAAAGTCTTTTTTAGAGCTTGTATGGGGGGGCTGGATCAGGAGGGGCTGGATTGTGACGAAAAATAGAGGACGGTTATGCTGCTTTGCTGCTTGGTAGCGTAAAGGACGGTTATTAAGGGGATATAAGACACTAATTTAGGTGAGATAAGGCAGATCCTTACAACTATTCGTTAAAACATTATAACCGCAATCAATCATTTAATTATATGAATAAAGTAACTACGCAGGCATAATTCTGCCAAGAGACTCTTCTATGATATGCAATGCGTTCAGTATAATAACCAATCCATGATTAATTGAATATAAGTTAATAAGAGATAAGAGATTAATCAATTAGTGTCTGCTGAACAACTCCAAACACAAGACAAATCCACATCTTCCGGCCATTTTCTGGTATCATGTGTGCAAGGATAATTGCAGAAAGCACGCAAAACCCTTGCACTTG
>JBMNUR010000244.1:0-4775 GCA_050946395.1 Peptococcales bacterium | reverse complement strand
CCTTAAAAAAAGGTAATTATGAGTTTACCTTAACGGGCAAGACTTCAGAAAATTTAACAGATACTTTAACTCTAGGATTTCAAGTAGTAGATAGTCTACAAACTAAAGGACATACGGAATTCTTTTCTTTGGAGAAAAATTTAGCTCTTAAGGCTCAATCGGATTCACCGGTTACTTTAGTTTTTGCCGATTATCAAAAGAGCCTATATCTCGACCTCTTATGGAGGCTGAAAATGGCTGGCGGTGAAAGGATTGATCAAAAGATAGCCCAAGTATTTGGGGATAAATTAATGGCTGAATATTTTCCGGAATTAAGCGGGGCAAATTCTGAAGATACTGTTGATTTTCTAAAGTTTCAAGTACCCCAAGGAGGTATTGCTATTCTCCCTTATGGAGATAGTGATTTGGAACTCAGTGTGAAGCTGGTAGCCCTATTGCCAGAGGTTTTTGACCGGATGGGTTTAGTCAATTATTTTTCTAGTATCGTAAATGATCCTAAGGAAAGTAGAGAGCGGGCCATTATCGCTTTGGCAGGGCTTGGGGTTTTAAATGAACCGGTCTTACACGAGTTAAGTATTGTTAACAATTATCAGGACTTAACAGTTAAAGAACAGTTGTATTTAAGTTTTGCATTGATGGAACTAGGGGATGAAAATAATGCAAAAGCAAGGCTAAAACCTCTTCTTGCGAAAACGGAAAACTTAGGGTCTTCCTTAAGATTAAATACCGGTGTGGACCAGGATGATATTTTAGAAGCCACAGCAATAATGGCTCTTTTAGCTGAAGGACTTAATTTTGCTGAGGAAGCTGATAAGCTTTTGGCCTATGTTTTAGAAAATAACAGTCAAGACATCCTACTTTATCCGGAAAAGTTATTGTTCTTAGAAAAAGCGTTACCTAAGCTTTCTAAAAAGCCTGTTAGCTTTAGCTATAAATTAGATAATAAAAAAGAAAAGGTTACTTTAACACCGGAAAAAACCTTTTCTTTGATCTTGACACTGGAAAAAATTAAAGAAATAGAGTTTAGCGATATTTCCGGGCAAGTAGGGGTAAGTGCCTACTATGAGTTACCTTTTACTCCCCCCGCCGGCCTTAGCACTGATGGGGTAAAAGTCACCCGGCAGTATGAGGTAACCGGTAAAGCTACTAATGAATTAAAAATGAATGATCTGGTACGGGTAAAAATTGCTTATCAGTTTGGGGCTAAAGCTCCCGACGGACCATATAAATTTATTGACTTTTTACCAGCCGGGTTAAAAATTGTTCATAGACCATTCTATAGGGGAGTTAATGATAAATATTTGGGTTATCCGGTAGAAGTCAACGGACAAAAGGCAGTATTCTATATTTATGGTAGAGATAGCGGGCATTTTACCTATTATGCTCGGGTAATTAATCCCGGTAGATTTCGGGCGGAGCAAGGGATCTTAGAGCATGGAAAGAGTGGCGTGATTTACAGTGTTACCGAAAAGGGTGAAGTAAATATTAAATGAAAAAGCTAGGTATTTTAGGTTTTCTCATACTTATATTTGGGGTTTTAACTATAGCCCAAACAGATGAAAGTAAACAATATCAAAGTTACCAATCTCTGCACCCAGATAATTTCTTTGATAGTCGCTATTTTTCCAAGGAGCCTCACAAAGTAGGGGAGGCTCCTTCTTCTAAGATTTATGGTGCTGTTCTCCCTCATCATTTAATAGCTTATAAGCTGATCGACCAAGTATTTAACCTACTGGAATCCCAAAAACCGCCTTTGATTATCCTTATCGGCCCCAATCATTTTAATCAAGGTGAGCGTATTAGTACTAGTACCTGGGGCTGGCAGACTCCTTTTGGCATTGTGGAGACAGACCGTGAAACCATTGATACATTAGCAAAAAATGCTCTGGTTAAGATTAGTGATGATATTTTTACCAGTGAACATTCTATGGGTAATCTTATGCCTTTTATTAAGTATTATTTGCCGGAGGCAAAAGTTGTACCTATTATCTTTCACCATGATTTGAGTAAAGCTGAGGCTAATTTTTTAAGCACTGAATTGGCACATTTGGCTCAAGAGAAAGATGCAGTTATTATGGCCTCCATAGATTTTTCCCATTATCTTACTAACAAAGAAGCCCAGCTAAAGGATCAGGAAACCCTGGAAATTATCAGAACTAAAAATATCCCCCGTCTATTGTCCCTAGGCGATGCTCATCTAGATTCCCCCGGCTCTATGGTGACTATGCTTCTTACTATGGAAAAGCTAGGGATAGAGGATTTCGAAGTGCTCCAACATACCAATTCGGGTATATTAATAGGCAATGATTTAATTGAAACCACCAGTTACTTTACGATGATATTTAGGTAAAATTATTAATGATTCTTAACCCTAAACCTCCGCTCCGGACAGCTTGCAGTTTTGAAAGTTTATGTGTTGTTTCATATATAAAAAGCCTATTTAATTTCTTTTATCGAATTTAAGGAGAATTTTAGGGAAGGAAATTGCAGGATAAAAAGGAACCTTAATGTATATTGTTATTATTTGAAGAAAATTAATACTGGATTGTTAAGAAAATTAAATTACTGATTTAAGGACGATATTTCTTGTTGCAACTTAGTATAGTGCTGGTTGTGTAATTCTTATGAGGTAAAAAATATCTTATGTTGCAAAAAACAAGGTTTGAGATGTTTCCACTAACCTAGAACAGAAGGAGATAAGATGTCAAATATCATTGAGATAAGCGACTTTTCATCGCCCAATTTGGATGTCTTTGCTCGCCTGACGGAAAAGCAGCTGCGCAACCGGTTGGAGCCGGAGATGGGCATCTTTATTGCGGAAAGCACCAAGGTAATTGGACTTGCCCTCGACGCTGGATGCGAGCCTATTTCACTTTTGATGGAGCGTAAATACATTGCAGGGCAGGCGCGCGGTATAATCACCCGCTGCGGAGATATCCCCGTCTATACTGCCGATAGCAACTTGCTAGCGGGGCTGACCGGCTTTCAGCTGACCCGCGGTGTGCTGTGTGCCATGCGGCGTCCTCATCTACCTAGCGTTGAGGAGGCCTGTGCCGGTGCAAGTCGAGTGGCTGTGCTTGAAGGTATTGCGGACTCTACCAACGTCGGTGCCATTTTTCGCTCGGCTGCGGCTCTAGGCATCGATACCGTGTTGCTTACCCCCTCATGCTGTGACCCACTATGCCGGCGTGCGGTGAGGGTGAGCATGGGTACCATCTTCCAAGTGCCATGGGCCCGTTTTGGCGGCGAGCCCTCGGAGTGGCCGCAGCAGGGCATGAAGAGCCTGCGCAAGATGGGCTTTAAGACCGTTGCCATGGCTTTAAATGATAATGCTGTCAGCATAGACGATCCGAAGCTCATGGCGGAAGAAAAGCTTGCTATCGTACTGGGGTCAGAAGGTAATGGACTGGCGCCCTGCACGATTGCCGACTGCGATTACACTGCGTGCATCCCCATGTCCCATAATGTGGACTCTCTGAACGTTGCTGCAGCCAGCGCCGTGGCCTTCTGGCAACTCAGGGCCCGGTAGGCTTTTATATTCACATAATACGTCGTAAAAGTAGGAAATTGTGCAATAGTTAATAGGTGCTAGTTATATCTATTAACATTAAAACAATGTGCGTCGAATAGAAACCAATGGTAAAAAAGATGCACCGTAAGGTAATTATTTAAAGTTCTTACGAAATGATTTTGTTTCCATTTTGTATTTTTGGATAGATATCTCTTTCCTTCCTTACTACAAGTAAAAATTGAAGCCGTTTGATATCAAGGCCTAATGAAATTCATGTGGCCTTTTTTTTTGGTTCTGGGTTATGGCCAGTGAAAAAGTAAAGACACATTAAAAAAGAGTAATAATTGAACCTTTTACCAGTGCATGTCCTCATTAATTAAATTATAATTAATAATAACTCTTATTATATGGCTCATTAAGAGGTTGTGAGGGAGCTTTAGAAGGAGGAAAATTATATATTAGTGTAGAAGTCCTATAAAAGAAGTCACTATTTTGACTATTTATATAAATAGATAAAGATTAAATCTAAATTAAAAGGGGAGACATCATGGAAGATTTAAGGTTAAGTAATAACATCGAGGATGAAGATGAAGATTTAGATTTAGAAGACTATCTTGATATGGAATATCTTTTAGAAGGCTGTGAGGAGTTATGATAGGCTTATTAGTTTAAGCCTATTTTTTTAATACTAGGAATTTATATAGCTTTGCATTCTTAGCAAAGTGCCAAGGAACTGAAAATGGGCGAATTTCTTGTTTGTGGGATTTGTTGTTACTGAGCACATTATAAATACTGCGTATAATAGATAAATAGTAGCAGAATATGAAGTAAGAATGAATTATTGAGTTTTGAGGAGGAGTTAATATGGAGGATAGGAATAATAATCACGAAGCTGATTTAAATGATAATGAAAAGAAAACTGATGGAACACCTTATATTGCTTTGGGTATCGCATTAGGCGTTGTGTTTGGAGCAGCATTTAAAAACATTGGTCTTGGAATAGCTTTGGGAGTAGCTATTGGAGTAGCAATGGATTCAATAAAATCTAAAAAAAATGAAAACAATGAGTAAGAATCTATATTCAGAAATTAAAGCATCCCGAAAGGGATGCTTCAGCCTGTTGACAAAATTATTCAAAACAAAATCCATATAATTTTATCATTAGTGAAGCATTTGGCGAGTTTAGATAAAAAGAACGCAGACGGCTGAAGACCAGAATTAGCAACTGTTTGAACCGAAGGTGAGTTTTGCTAATTCCTGAAGC
>JBMNUR010000243.1:0-4779 GCA_050946395.1 Peptococcales bacterium | reverse complement strand
AATCATCATACATGGAGGCAAATTATGATATCATTTGTTGCAACAGGAGATTCTTTAATTATCGACCGCCTGCCAAAAGGTAAAGGATTTGATTCAATTAAAGAATATATTTCAAATGCAGATGTAAGATTTACAAACCTTGAAACAGTGATAATAGATAAGGATTGTTTTGCAAACACTTTTTGCGGAGGGGCTTATGTATGGTCTCCAAGTTATGTATTGGATGAATTGCAAGTGTTAGGGTTTAATTTATATTCATGGGCTAATAATCATACAATGGATTTTTCATATAATGGTTTGTACAGTACAATTAAAAACCTGAAAGACCGTAACATGGTATTTGCCGGTGCAGGAAACAGCTTGTATGAAGCTTCAATGCCTGCCTTTCTGAACACTCAAGGAGGCCGGGTTGCTTTATTGGCTCAGGCTGCTCTATATAAGAGTCAGCATGGTGCACGTGCCGGTGACCCCCACGATGCATTTCCGGCAAGGCCGGGGTTGAATATACTTCGTTATAATGTTGAATATATTGTGACGGAAGAGCAGATGAATGTATTAAGGGATGTTGTGGCTAAGACGGATATGGATGCAGACGATGCTCTTGGTATAGCACAGGGTTTTGTTCAACCTCCTCCGGGTGACATCTTAGATTTTGACGGAGTAAAGCTTAAGTTAGGAAATTACAACAGGCGGATAACATATCCTGATGAGCGTGATATGGTCCGTATGGAAAGACATATAAAAGCAGCTCTTACAAATTCCGATTATGCAATTGTATCGATACACTCTCATCAGATGAAAGGAAGAAATGAAAATGAACCGGACTATTTTCTTGAAGAGTATGCACACAGATGTATTGATGCAGGCGCTTCTGCAGTTATAGGCACGGGTACGCATTTGTTAAGAGGTATTGAGATATATAAAAACCGTCCCATTTTTTATAGTTTGGGTAATTTTATATTTCAATCTCGGTTTGCCAGTCGTATACCTGCAGATACAGTTGAATCCCGGGGTTATAATCCTGACCATTTTGGAGCAGAAGCAATGTTTATTTATTCTAAAACTCCAAAAGGTTCACTGGGTAAAAACAGCATATATTTCAGGTCTGTAATACCATATTGGGAAATAGATAAAGGAAAATTGTCAAAGATCACCTTACTGCCCATAAAATTAGGTTTTTCGGATGGACCCTATAATTTTATCGGCTGTCCTCAACCTGCAGAACCTTCATTGCTATATGATGAATTAGTTGCAGCCAGCAAAAACTACGGCACGGAATTTGAAATTAAGCATAATATTATTGAAGTTAAAATATAAAAGAGTTATATAAAGTACCTTGGAGGAAATGATTATGATATTTGGATTACTTAGAGATATAAAAGAAGGTGAATACAGAGTTATATGCACACCTACCGAGGTGGCTACCATAGCAGCTGCGGGACATACTGTTTTAGCCCAGAAGGATTGCGGCAAGGCGGCAGGATTTTCAAATGAAGCCTATGAAAAAGCAGGAGCTGAAATAGTGGAAAGCGCCGAAGAAATGTATGCTCGCTGTGATATGGTTGCCAAGGTTAAGGAATTTGAAGAAAGTGAATATGGCTTGATTCGTGAAAATCAAATTATTTTAGGATGCATACATCCTGCCGGACACCCTGAAGAGGTGGATGCAATCTTAAAGAGTAAATGTATTGCATTTACGGCAGAAGACTGCCACCGTTACGGTTCACCCAACTGTGAAGCCGCAGGAAAACAAGGTGCACTTTTTGGTCTTGAGTCCATGCTCACAATTAACGGAGGCAAGGGGAAATATGTCGGAGGCTTTGCCGGCGCTCCCGGAATGAATGTTTTGATATTAGGCGGAGGTCTTGTAGGACAAAACGCCTTATCGGTACTATATGCTCTTGGGGCCAATGTGACGGTAATGGATATTAATGTTGGTGTTTTAAGGATGTTGAGTGATAAATATAACAGTAAAATCAACACCATGTTTTGTACCAAAGAAACTATTGCCTCTGTTCTGCCCCAGACGGATATGGTAATAAATGCGGTAAAATGGCCAAAGCATCGCAAGGATTTTCTAATAGACAAGGAAATGCTGAAACTAATGGAGCCGGGCTCCGTATTGGTAGATATAAGCAATGATGATCCCGGTGCCATAGAATCATCACATGAAACACATCATGACAATCCGCGTTATGTTGTTAACGGTGTAGTTCATTATTGTGTAAGCAACATACCCGGAGCCGTGGCACATTCAACTTCCGTTGCTTATGCCGCAGAGATGCTTCCTGCAATCTTAAGCATTTTAAACGATGGAGTTGCGGAAGCCTGTGTTAAGGATGGCTTTATAAGGCGAAGCCTGACAGCTTACAAGGGTTATCTGACCCATGAGGAAACAAGCGGAATACAAAACAGGCCTTGGATTCGTCCCGAAGATATTCTTGGCATTGCAGACAGGAATCTTGATTATGCGCCTCCTGCCACTACAACCAAATCGACTAATTTTTATGTGCTTTAATAACAAGCAATTGTATAAAAAAATTACTGCAATAGTAAACAATAATAATTTTGGGGGTAAATATGATTGACAATAAACTTACTGCTGATGGTTTAGTTAAATATGTACAAACTTGCAGATATTCTCCGCATATATATTTATGGGATGCTAATGGGCAGTATTTAACGGATGAATTACTGGATTATTTGATTGAGAAAAACAGAGATTGGTATACTGAAGAAAGAATTGCAATAAGGAGGGCACTTTGCGGCAGGAATATTCGCGGCTGGGATTGTATTGGCTTAATTAAGTCATATGTATGGCATGATTATAGTCAACTAAATACTGAATATTACACAGCTGAAAGCGATTTTTGCACAAGAACCCTTATAGAACAGGACCTGGAGAAAGGTGATATAAAAACTCTTCCTGAAATTCCCGGCCTAGTATTATGGAAAAAAGGACATGTTGGGGTTTATATTGGTAATAATCAAGTAATTGAATGTACCATACGCAATCCTAAAACCGGAAAACATGAATTGGTGGGAGGAATAATACAGTCTGATTTATCTGATGTAGAATGGACAACATGGTTAAAATATCCCGGCATAGAATATTAGTTTTTAATACAAGAGGATTTAAATAAAAGAGGTGTAGCGAATGAATCAGATTAATGATATGAAAATAGAAGCACTGGTGACACTTGCAAAGGCATTTTTTGATAGAGGCGGTGCTGTTCAATATGATGAATTGAGCATGGATCGTATTTGTCGTATTACTCCGCGTCGTGAGTTATTTTCACCGCCGGAAAAGGCAACGAAACAGCATACCTTATTTTTGGATTGCTCATCATTTGTTTTCTCAACCTTTTATCAGGCATTTGGCTATATTTTTGAAGCCGATGTTACAAATGATATGATAGATTTATCAGATATCAGGGTTTTTTACTATGAAATAAGAGGAAATGAGACAGAGGATGAAAAAATATCAGTAATGAAAAAATTCAAAGAAACACTACAGGCAGGGGATGTAACGGTTTCGGTATACAATAACGGTAATGGACATACAATGCTTTATGCAGGCAATGATACATTCTGTCACTGCACCTCAAACGGCAGGAAGGGCAGTTACAACTACCAGCTTCGGCATGATAATATATATGATAACGGAGCTATATATTGGGTTAATTCTTCCGTTTTATTTTCACCTGAAATCAATGGTATACCTTCCCGCAATTATCTCTTCAATGAAAAAAACCTGAGATTTTGTATATTGCGTCCCCTTTCCAAGGTTAAATCAATAACTCCGGAAACTCAAAAACGGATTAAGGGGTTGAAAAATATATATGCGGCAGTAACATGTTCACATCCTGAGGGAAGGAGCGCCAAAACAGGAGAAGAAGTAACATATGAAGTTGAAGTTAAAAACCTGGATACATCGGTTCGCAATATTTCCATAATTTATAATGATAAAAAGGATTCCTTCCAACTAAATCCGGGTGAAGGCATAAACAAGTCTTATAAAGAAATTGTCAATGAGAATATGGTAGACAACAAATACATATGTACACCTAATATTTTAGTAAATGACATGGAAATTTACGTGCCTAAGGTAGTCTTTTACAATAAGGATTATTCTTCTGATTTATCATCATTGACACCTGAAGAAATAATAGATGGTTTGTTTGAAAAACAAGCTAAAAGTGAAGGAGAAGTTTATCATTTAAGAGCAGGCAGTAATCTTGAACCTATTCTTGTTCCCGGTCTCTTTGGCGGTTATGGTGTAATAACGCCTGAAATTGTTAAAACACCGGAAATACGCACTCGTCGAATAACTTTATCTTCATTACATGAGGGAGATTTAATTATCTATAAGGATTCACCAAATACACCTGCTAAATCAGTAAAGTATTATGGGAACGAAAGGTTTGATTTCTCCGAAGGCAAAGAAGCTTCAGACTTTCTTGACACTTTATTTGGACGTTTTTGTTTCTGTATAATAAGGTATTAATTTGGAAGGAAGGAATGATATGCATTTTATTACTGATTATAAACTTGAAAACTTTATATTGAACACCAAGTGGGAAGATTTGCCGGAGGAGGTGCAAACCCGAGCCAGGGCCTGCTTTATTGACCTTATGGGGGCCTTGCTGGTGGGAAGCTGCAGCGACCAGTTTATGGCCGGCATAAGACTGGCAAAATCCATATTCGGCCAGGGAAATATTGCAGTGATAGGGTCAAAGGAAAGGTTCAGCTTCATGGGGGCTGCCTCTGCCATGGGCC
>JBMNUR010000242.1:0-4785 GCA_050946395.1 Peptococcales bacterium | reverse complement strand
GAAAGGTATTAGATATTCTCAAAGATAGAAAAACTCACATTCTTACTGAGTATTTTCATAATTTTAAGGATCGCTCTAATGTTAAATATTTGCTTACTGATATGTAGCGTCCTTATGTTGATATTGCTAAGACTTATTTTAAAAATGTTACTATGTGGAAGCTAAGGAATTGTTAGGCAAATGGATTAATATTGCATAACATAAGTAAAGGGTAGGTATTCCGAGAAATACCCACCCCAACTATTGACATAGAGCCGTTAAATTTAGCCTAGTATGCCTAAGCCATTTAAAAGTACAAATAAAATTATTATTGGACAAATATACGTTACAAGTACTTTCCAGACAGGTACCCAACCAGCACCTAATTGGCCGTTATTTGTTAATTCATTAACTGCATTAGTAACTTTCCATTTAAATCCAATAAAGAGACAGATAAATAAACCGCCTAAAGGTAATAAAGTATCAGTAAATACACCTAGCCAATCCATAAGGTTTAAAGGATTCGGTTGTCCTGGATATGGTAGTGTAAAACCACTCATAACACCATTTGATAGGGAACAAGCTACACCTAATAAAGTAATTAACCCACCAATTACTAATGCACCTTTTTTTCGTTCCCAACCTAATTGGTCTTTAGTATAAGCTACAACACACTCTAAAATAGAAATAGCCGATGTTAAAGCAGCAAAGAATAAGAGAACGAAGAAAATAGCTGAGAATAATGCACCTAAAGGTAGTTTATCAAATAATCCGGGTAATGTTATGAATACTAGACCAGCACCACTTGCAGGCTCCCCACCTAAAGCAAAAAGTGCAGGGAAAATTGCAAAACCAGCTAATAACGCGACAGCAGTATCCAGAGTAACAACTGTAGCTGCGGAAGAAGTCAAGTTTTCCTTTTTACTTAGGTAACTACCATAAGTAATCATAGTTCCCATCCCTAAACTTAAGGAGAAAAATGCTTGCCCCAAAGCTGCTAAAATACTCTTAGATGTAATTTTTGACCAGTCGGGACTTACAAGGAAATTAATACCTTCACTAGCACCTTCTAAAGTTATTCCGCGAATTATCAAAAGAATAAGAATACCGAAAATAGCAGGCATTAATATTTTACTCCATTTTTCAATACCGCCTTGAATACCCATAATAACAATAAAGATTGTAATACCCATAAATAATAATTGCCAAAAAATAGGCTCAATAGGATTGGAAATAAAACCTACAAAAGAATCTGCATTAAGAGCACTAAGAGAAGTTGTAAATGATTTTACAATATAGGCAATTGTCCAGCCACCTACAACACCATAGAATGATAAAATTACAAATGCAGCCAAAACACCTAAGGCGCCTGTCACCCACCAAGGAGTTCCCGGAGCTAATTTTTTAAACGAACCGATAGCATCTTGGCCTGCAGCCCGACCAATGGAAAATTCGGCTAACATTACTACCAAACCACAGAAAAATACAGCTAATAAATAAACAAAAATAAATGCAGCTCCCCCGTTTTCACCAGCTAAATAAGGAAATCGCCAAATATTACCGAGTCCTATAGCAGAACCAGCTGCTGCCATAATAAACCCAAATCTTGAACCCCAACTTTCTCTTTGAACTTCTCCTTGCATTTAACTCCCTCCTTAAGTAATAGTATTATATTTATTCCTGTTATTTAATACACAAAGTCTAATCTTGTGTATTATATAACTGTTTCTATTATACTAACATTTTTTTCATTAAACAATACTTTTTTGTCAAAACTGTTAAAAAAATTTTAAATAGTTACTAATTTTAAAACACTTAAAATATTTATAAAGGCCGGATTTCCGACCTTTATTTGACTTAAACCCTTCGTTAGTGATAGGTGTGTCATTAATCATCTCACTATAGCTGCTCCTTTTTCTAAAGCCTGAGCATTGAGAGGTATTAAATTGTGTCGACTGGATGGTAATACTTTCCTTAAAGATTCTAAAATTGATTCAGGATCTACTGCTTTAATAATTTGCAATACAGCACCTAACATAACCATATTGGCTACTTTACTGTTACCAATTTCATTGGCAATCTTATTAGCAGGAATTTCATAAAAGCGAATATCTTGCCTTTGAGGCTTAGTATCTATTAAAGAAGAATTAATGAATAATAATCCTCCCGTTTTAATGGTAGGTTCAAATTTCTCTAAAGAGGGTTTATTCATTACAATACAAACTGATGGCTCAGTTACTAAGGGTGAACTAATTTCCATATTACTGATTGTTACCGCACAATTAGCAGTACCACCCCGCATTTCAGGCCCATACGAAGGAATCCAAGCGACTTGCTTATTTTCCAGCATGCCTGCATATGCCAATAACTGACCCATAGACATTACACCTTGACCACCAAACCCAGCAATAATGATTTCTTCTAACAATTAAATCCCCTCCTTAGGCGAATAATCACCTAAAGGATAATATGACAACATATTTTCTTCTAACCACTTTAAAGCCTCTACAGGTGTTTTACCCCAGTTAGTGGGACAAGTGGAAAGAACCTCCACTAAAGAAAAACCTTTGTCAGCTATCTGATTATTGAAAGCTTCTTTAATGGCCTTTTTAGCCTGACGAATATGTTTTGGATCATGTACAGAAACTCGCTGAATAAAGTTACCTGGTCCTACCAAAGTACCCAACATTTCTGAAATTCTAATAGGATATCCGTTATGGTCAACATTACGTCCCAATGGAGAAGTATTAGTTACCTGACCAACTAAAGTAGTTGGGGCCATTTGACCTCCGGTCATACCATAAATAGCATTGTTAACAAAAATTATTGTAATTTTTTCACCTCGAGCTGTTGCATGGACTATTTCTGCCATACCTATGGAGGCAAGATCTCCATCACCTTGATAAGCAAAAACAACATTTTGAGGATGGACCCTTTTTATACCCGTTGCTACAGCAGGAGCCCGTCCATGGGCTGCTTCATGCATATCAACATCGAAATAATCATAAGCCAGGACAGCACACCCTACTGGTGCTACACCAATAGTTTTTTCTTGTATTTCCAATTCATCAATCACTTCAGCTATTAAACGATGAATGATTCCATGGGTACACCCAGGACAATAATGGAATGTTACATCCTCAAGACTCACTGGTTTTTGAAAAACCACAGTCATAACCTATAAACCTCCCTAAATGCAATAATTTTTTCAAATATAGCACGGGGTGTCGGAACCATACCACCTGTACGACCATAAAAATCTACGGGTACCTTACCATTAACTGCTAGACGAACATCTTCTACCATTTGACCCAGACTCATCTCCACTGTTAATATACCTTTAATACCGGAAAGCTGTTTTTGAAGTAGAACTACCGGGAAAGGCCATAAAGATATTGGTCTAAATAAACCTACCTTTATTCCTTCCTCCCGGGCCATATCTATAGCTTTTTTACATACTCTAGCTGATGTACCATATGCCGCTAAAAGAATTTCCGCATCTTCCGTTAAATATATTTCCGCCCTTTGTTCCTTTGCTTTCATCTCCCTAAATTTATCAGCTAAGCGATTTACATGCTGTTCCAGCTTTTCTGGTTGTAAAAATAAGGAGTTAATTATATTTTTCTTACGACCTTTTTTACCAGTAGTTGCCCAATCCTTTACAGGTAGTTCGTTATCATCCGTCTGTTTAAATTCTACAGGCTCCATCATTTGACCAATGATACCATCACTTAGGATCATCACTGGATTACGATACTTATCAGCCAAATTAAAAGCCAGGATAGTTAAATCTACTGTTTCTTGAACAGAAGCAGGGGCTAAAACTAAAAGTTTGTAATCACCATGTCCACCACCTTTAGTGGCCTGGAAATAATCTCCTTGGGAAGGCTGTATACCACCTAGGCCTGGGCCACCTCGCATCACATTTACTATCACACAGGGTAATTCTGCACCTACAATATAGGATATACCTTCTGCTTTTAAACTAATTCCCGGACTAGAAGATGATGTCATAACCCTAGCTCCCGCTCCAGAAGCACCATAGACCATATTGATAGCGGCGACTTCACTTTCTGCCTGTAAAAATACGCCGCCTATCTCAGGCATCCTTTTAGAAAGGTACTGGGGTAACTCGGTTTGGGGAGTAATTGGATAACCAAAAAAATATCGACAACCTGCTCTAATTGCTGCTTCACCTAAAGCTTCGTTGCCTTTCATCAATAATTTATTCATCTTTTTTCTCCTCCTTGAGTGGTCTTCGAACCTCAATAACCACATCAGGACACATCATGGCACAAAATCCACAAGAAATACATTCATCTTGATTTGTAACGGTTGCCGGGTGAAATCCTTTGCTATTTATTTTACTTTTATTCATTACTACAATTTTTTTGGGGCAAACAGTGGTGCATAATTCACAGCCTTTACATTTTTCTTCATTAAAAATAACCTTTTGCAAAATCTTCACCTCCCAAGAATTGTCGATAGATGTCCATAGTCAATGTATGCATAGCAAAAATCTAATGAAAAAACAGTTAAGATAATCTTCTTTCCTTTAGATAAGTATTTCTCACTTTGCTTATTTTATTAATTCTTCTTCAGCTAAACCCTCTGTGGCTAAATAAGTAAGGATATTTTCTCTTTAAAACTGAAGTCATACTTTGAGTAAATCTCAAGGCATCATAATTGCCTTTTTTCTACTTGATAAGTCTAAAATCTTATCCTTCAAGATAATTACTGCTAAAGGACATTTCATTTTGGGCAGATATTGATTATTTGCAATATTAATGTTCTTAAATTTATTAA
>JBMNUR010000241.1:0-4800 GCA_050946395.1 Peptococcales bacterium | reverse complement strand
AGAAATCTGATTTCTGTAAACCCATTTTATAGACATAGGTCGAAATCACTTCGGACCCTGTTATGTTCATATCGTTTTGTAACAGATAAACTTTTTCATATCCAACACTCAGGAGCGAACCACAGGACAATACCAGCAGCACAACGATCGTAGGCTTAAGAACAGGTAAATTAATATGAATAATACGCTGAAAACGGGACGCACCATCAATCTGCGCTGCTTCCAGAAGCTCCTTGTCCACTCCAGCTAAAGCAGCGAAGTAGATGATGGCACTCCAGCCAACATCCTGCCATATACCAGAAACGACATAGCACCATTTAAAAGCTTTGGGGTTTTGTAAAAGCTGTACCTGCGCCAAGTTTAATTTTTTCAAGATTTGATTTAACACGCCACTTTCAGGCGAAAGAAACATCGTGATCATACCGCATACAACCACAGTAGAAATAAAGTGAGGCGCATAGGAAATTGTTTGAAAACCTTTTTTCAGGAACCCTTTTTCTATTTCATTGACCATCAGGGCCAGTAAAATAGGAGCGGGAAAGCTAAAAACAAGGGACAGGAAGCTGATCACTACGGTATTTTTTAGCACGATAGGAAACCAATAGGAATTAAAAAAACGCGTAAAATTTTTAAAAAGTGGATTGAGCCAAGGACTGCCCCAAATACCCAAGTTGAATTTATAATTCTTAAAGGCGACGATTACACCATACATGGGCTTGTATAAGAAAATGATAAGATAAATCAGCGCTGGCAACATCATTAAATACAGCTGCCAGTGTTCTCCGATACGTATCAGAGTCTTTTGCACTTTCTTTTTTCTCAGGGTTTTGCGTTGGATTGACATTGTAAACTCGTCCTTAGTTGATTGTCACAGAAACCGAAACCATGGTTTTAAGGATACTCACAGCTTGCTGGAGCTGCTCAGGCAGAATCTTTTCTTTGGATGAAAAACTTTCTGTCATACCAAGCCTGACACGTTTTTCGATCCCCAGGGCATGATAAGGCTCCAGGTCGATCTGTAGCAAATTTTTTAAATTCCCAGCTAATTTCCCAATTCCTTCATAATGCTCCAGGCAAGTGTTAAGTCCCGGGATTAGGGGACAGCGCAAAATGATTCTTTTTCCTGTCTTGTCTAGTTTCTTCAAGTTACTCCATATTATGTCAGGCTTGACACCTGTAAACATTTCATGTTGCTGAGGCCGGCTTTCTTTGCAGTCAAAGAGAAATAAATCGATATGAGGCGCAACCCTCGCCAACTCCTTCCAATCGCAAAAGCCTGAGGTTTCCATACACACATTAAGACCCTCTTTTTTTGCCAACATTGCAAGTGCTAAAGTAAAGTCAGGCTGTGCCATAGGTTCGCCGCCGGTTAAAGTGAGCCCTCCCTGGTCGCCGTAAAACGGTTTATCCCTAAGGACTGTTTCAATTACCTCGCTTGCCGTTAACTCCTGCCCTATCCACTCCAACGCATTATAGGGACAAGAAATCTTACACTCTTTGCAGCTTATACAACGATGGCGTTCCACGTCATGTCGCCCCTCGGCTGAAAAGCTATGTACCTTTCCAGGACAAACTTTTTCACACATTCTACAGCTTACACAACGATCCTCCCAATAAGCTAATTGTTTCTTCTTGCTCAGTCCCTCTGGATTATGGCACCATACGCAATGCAGGGGACAACCTTTCAAAAACACATTGGTACGAATTCCTGGGCCATCATGCAGCGAAAAACGTTGAATGTTAAAAACCATTCCTTTTGTCGTTATCTTTTCAAGCAAAAGTCATTTATCCTCCAAAGTCGCCTAATTCATAATGGGCGGAACCTCTCCGCATTCCATCAACCAAATTATAGCCAACAGGGCTCCCCAGTGATAAAAGCGGTCGCTGTTTTTCTTGTCGCACCCTTCGCCTGTAATGGCGGAATAGTTTTCATGAATGTGCCGATACTCTAGCCATTCCTTTAGAAACAGTGATTTAGATTTTGATGCCAGGTCATGCTGCATGGAAAGCATATTGTGCCCTTGCAGTGCGAGATACACTAAGAAATTGAGAGGCGCCCATATTCGCCCACGCCAATAATCCTGTTCTTGAAACGCCGGATGGCAACGCATGACTGACGGAATCATCCAATCGCCATAAAACACTTCCGGATCAAAGTAATATGCCTCTATCCGCTTTAGCCGTTCTCTTGGAATCTGTCTTGAAAACAGAGCATAAAAGTTCGTTGGTGATAAAACCTGTGAGAATTCACCCGTATCAGTACGGCGGTTAAAATAAAATCCCTGTTCCTCATTCCAGAGTTCCTCCAAGCCTTTTTCCGCTTTTTCCCGTCGTTTACGTAGCACTTGGGCATTTTTCTTATCACCAATCAAATCAGAAATTTGTTCCAATGCGCGGCAATCCAGTATAAACAGACCTGTAAGGCCAACATCCTCCAAACAAAGCATGTGCTTTTCCTTATCGAAAGGGATATTGTCATACATAGGTGAATTATCAAGGCCTGATTCCAGCGCAGCCCCAAAACGATTGTTTACGCCATCAACCTCCCATTTGTTTCCATAAACACTCTCAAATGGATTCGATCCCCATCCTAATGCACCGCTGGGGTGCATACGATGATTATAAAACCACGTATTCCATTCCAGCAAATCCGAATACAGATGGTTTAGAGGCCAAAGGTCATTTGTAATTCGATAGACCGCCAATGCCATTGCGCTACCAACGGGCGGTTGTGAGCGGTCCAGGCTCTGTTGACCTGTGCCATAAGTCAGATTAGGAATAAACCCGGCAAGTGTTTTTTCGGCGGTGATTTCAATTAAATTAGCGTATGCTAAATCGTGATCAAAAAGAGAGGCAAGCAAACTGACAAAATAACTATCCCAGCAAAATAAAACATATCCACCTGCGCCTACGCTCCAAATCCGACTTACCGGCGAAATTATACGTTTATTTTTGGCATCATATATGGTGTTCCAGTTTACTCCGCACATAATTGCTTCGTATAGACTACCAACTGTTTTATCTTCTGTTTCCCAGCGGGCACAATATGCTTCCCTTTTATCTTTCACAAATGCAAACAACTCATCAGGAGACATTTCATCGCCCGTATAAAAGATTACAGGCTCTTTAAACGCCAGCGGCAACCATTTATTCATAGCGGGAAGATTAGGATCCTCTTTCGGTAGCGTACCAACACTTCGAATCGCTAAAATTTTTCCTCCACAACAAGCTGTCAAAACGCGTGTATCTCCCTGAACTTGTCCTGATAGATTCCATAGAAAACCTGTTTCAAGCACAATCATCGCAGGGTATGGCTGACAGGCAAGCGGCTGAATCAATATTACTAAACGTTCTTCTTTACTTGCTGTCTCAACTGTAAAATCCAATCCTCGCCATTGCACACGCGCCTGTGTATAATCACCACTATGAGCGCCTGGAAAAACCCGTTCAGCATCCGGTCCTTGCCGTCCGATAAGCACTTCACGCAAATAACCACCATTTTTATACTCTTTTAAGCATAGGCTAAGCGTGAGTCCATATGGCATGTATACATAGGATAATATGCTGTTAACATTCCATGTTTTCCAGCCTGTCATGTAGCGCCGTTTTAATTCTTCATATGGAGCTGCGATATCTTTCATATCCTATACTCCCTTTCAGGAACAACTTAGCAACCAATTTAATACGTTTGACCTCTGCGACGGATCTGTTTTTTAAATTATAACTGTTGCCTCAAGCGTTGTCAATATCGTTATGGGCGAAAACAGACCGGATAATCTAATTTGCAACTTCAAACAACAACAAGCCTGCAAAATGGTATCTTATTCATGCCATACATGTTGACTATTTTGCATACAATTGTTATAGTTAAAAAGCAATATCTCATAGAATATCTCATAGAATACTTTCATTTGTGGAAGGGGTATATGCGCAATGAATACCAAATTACCAATCACGGATGCCCATTATAAATGCGTGGAAGATTATGTAGAAAATCAACCATTAACTACTTATCAGAAAGCCTCCGCACGTGCAATAGAAGCTTTTAATGATCTCAAATTTTCAGTTCGCATACACTTTGGCTTGTATTCCATCCTCAATCAGAGCGGTGAATCCTGGCCTTTCTTGCATATGAATTATCAAAAAAAAGCAGAATATATGCAGTTAATCAACCGTTTTTGCCCTGTCAATTTTGATGCTGAAAAATGGATTGCTTTCTTTAAGCAGTCAGGCGCTAAGGGGGTTGCTTTTACAGCTAAGCATCACGAAGGTTTCTCCTTGTTTGATACAGATACGCGTGTACATCGTCGTATCAATTGGAATGCACCAGGTGGTCCATGCCTGGAGGAATGCAATACTGCCTTTAGCGTAATGGAGTCGCCCTTTAAGCGAGATATAGTCAAAGAACTTTGCGACGCTGCTCACCGTCACGGACTTGCTATTGATCTTTACTACTCCCATCCTGATTGGTATGATGCGGATTTTGCTCCCTTCTGCTCACATCCTATGACTACAACCGATCAACAGGAGTTGATGAGTTTAGAAGAATACGAGGAAAGTTTGGGTTTTCCCTTTAAGTTCCATGGATCTATTAACGATGAGCAGGCATACGAAAGAATGATGACTCGCCACCGTCGCCAGATTGAAGAACTACTCACCCATTACGGAAAAATTGATATGCTATGTTTTGACATGTGGTTAGGAAAAAAGGTTTGGCCCGCCTTGAGGGACACATTGTTTTATGCCCGCTCCCTGCAAAAGGACTGTATGTTCCGCGCACGGGGTATTGGCAATTATGGT
>JBMNUR010000240.1:0-4823 GCA_050946395.1 Peptococcales bacterium | reverse complement strand
TACTTTGACAGAAATGCCCTCGATAGCGCAAGATTAATCTTTGGTACAGATAGCGTAAAGGTTGAACTCTATAAAGGTGACAAAAATATTCTGGAATTTATAGAGGAATCCTACTTTATAAATTGGGATAATAGGCTTGAGGTGATACTGGAGGGGAAACGAAACACTACTATGTCCCACTTCGCAGGGCGGATAATAAAAAGGTATGGAAATACCGATCAAGCATATTCACTTTTCCTTAAGCAGGCAGAAAAATGCAGGCCTCCCCTTGAAAATAGCGAACTGAAACTTATATGGTCTAGCGCAGTTAACTTTGGTAAACGAGTAGCATCACAAGATGGATACATTTCACCAGAACTCTATAATAGTGAATTAAAATTAAGACCTGAAGACTTTTCCGATGTGGGACAGGCTTTAGTTTTGAAGGGGGAATATGAAAGATTTTTAAGATACTCACCCGCAACAGATTATATAGTCTATAACGGTAGCTTTTGGGAGGAATCTAAGCCCAAAGCCCAAGGAATAGCTCAGGAGCTAACCACTAGGCAATTAGAAGAAGCAGAAGCTGAGATTAAAAAGATTATGGATACCATGTCGCAAAATGGGGCCCTAGAAATACTAGCGTCAGTGGGGCCTAAAAAAGCTATAAATGCTTTCAATAAACAGCAATCAAAATCCTTTGATAGGTATGAGGCGGCTATCGCCTATAGAAACTATGCCATCAAGCGCAGGGACTCTAAATATATATCCTCAGCCTTAAAAGAAGCGAGGCCCATGCTTGAAATAAAGGAGAAAGATTTAGATGCAGACGAATTTCTATTAAACACACCATCTGGAACGTACAACATTAGATATGGTATAAACTCTAGGATACGACATGACCCGATGCATTTTATAACCAAAGAAACGGCGGTAAACCCGAGTTCTAGCGGTTTTAGGGAGTGGGAAGATGCCCTTAATACTTTCTTTATAAAAGACACTAATCTTATAGAATATGTACAAAAAATTGTAGGTCTTGCTGCTATAGGCAAGGTTTATGTAGAGGCTCTAATCATTGCTTATGGGGAAGGACGGAATGGTAAATCTACTTTCTGGAATGTAATCTCAAGGGTGCTCGGCTCATATAGCGGAAATATTTCAGCAGACATGTTAACCGTAGGCTGCCGGAGGAACGTAAAACCGGAGCTTGCTGAAGCAAAAGGCAAAAGACTTTTAATAGCAGCTGAGATGGAGGAGGGTATGCGCCTTAATACTTCCAATGTAAAACAGCTCTGTTCTACCGATGAAATCTATGCAGAAAAGAAATATAAGGATCCCTTTAGCTATATACCCAGCCATACATTAGTCCTTTATACCAACCACCTACCTAAGGTTGGGGCTATCGATAAAGGCACATGGCGAAGGCTGATTGTTATTCCTTTTGCAGCCAAGATAGAAGGTAGCGATGATATAAAAAACTATGCCGATTACCTTTTTAAAAATGCAGGTGGGGCGGTGCTTAGCTGGATAATTGAAGGAGCAAGAAAAGTGATCGAGGACGAGTACAGGATAGTCCTTCCAGAAAAAGTGGAGGATGCAATCAGAAACTATAAAGAAAACAATGATTGGTTAGCACATTTTTTAACAGAGTGCTGTGAACTGGACGAATCTTATACAGAGAAGTCCGGCGAGGTTTATAGTGAATACCGGGCTTTTTGTATGCGGACCGGTGAATACACAAGAAGTACTACTGATTTTTACACAGCCCTTGAACTTGGGGACTTCGAAAGACAAAAGACAAGAAAAGGTTCGTTTATCAAAGGTTTAAGGCTTAAATCCGAGTTTTTAATTTAGACATTTTGTTAAAGTGTGACGGTCGGTGATGGTCATTGTATAAACCCCTCTTAGAGCCTTTAAAAATAGCCTATATATAAAGTTATATATATGACCCTCACAGACCGTCACGCCCCCCTATAATTACCATTGATGGTAGGTGGAAAGAATGGACGAAAAGTATATAGAAAAAAGACTTGTTATGGAAGTAAAGAAGCTTGGTGGTCTTGCCCTTAAACTAAGCCCTATTGGTTTTGATGGTATGCCAGATCGTTTGATCCTACTACCTAATAGCAGGATAGCATTTATAGAGGTAAAAGCAGAGGGAGAGAATCCAAGACCGCTGCAGCTTAAAAGGCATAGGACACTTAGGAAATTAGGTTTTAAAGTGTATGTTCTAGACAATAAGGATCAGATTGGGGGAATACTCAGTGAAATTCAAACCACATAGCTACCAGCAGTTTGCTATTGAATATCTGGAAGAGAAACCAATAGCTGCGATACTACTTGAAATGGGACTTGGTAAAACTTCCATAACTCTAACCGCACTTTCCAGCCTCTTGTTTGATAGCTTTAAGATACACAAGATATTAATAATAGCGCCTCTTCGTGTAGCAAGGGATACATGGCCTGCGGAAATAGAAAAATGGAGCCATTTAAAGGATCTTATATATTCCGTGGCCATAGGCTCCGAACCAGAGCGAAAAGCAGCTTTTAGTAAAAAGGCAGATATCTATATCATTAACCGTGAAAATGTTAAATGGCTTGTGGAGGATAGCCCCTTTCCGTTTGATTTTGATACTGTGGTTATCGATGAACTATCTTCTTTCAAAAACCATCAGGCTAAAAGGTTCAAATCTTTGATGAAGGTAAGACCAAAGATTAAAAGGGTTATAGGACTTACCGGAACACCTGCAAGTAACGGACTTATGGATCTATGGGCGGAATTTAGAATTCTTGATATGGGTAAAAGACTTGGAAGATTTATAGGAAACTTTAGAGAAACATATTTTGTACCGGATAAGCGAAACCAGCAGATTGTATTTTCCTATAAAGCGAAGCCTGGTGCAGAGGAGGCCATTTATCGACTTATATCAGATATAACCATTAGCATGAAAGGGTCAGATTACCTTAAGCTACCGGACCTTGTGATGAATGAGATAGAGGTTAAATTAAACGGAGAAGAAGCACAAATTTTGGACTCCATGAAAAGGGATTTAATCATAACGCTTAAGGACAAGGAAATAACGGCGGCTAATGCGGCAGCTCTATCGGGAAAGCTGCTGCAGATGGCAAATGGTGCAGTTTATAGCGATGAAGGCGAAGTTAAGGAAATACATGGCCGAAAGCTAGATGCCCTAGAAGATGTAGTTGAAGCTGCTAACGGAAAACCAGTCTTAATAGCTTATTGGTATAAACATGATTTACGTAGAATAATAAAAAGGTTTCCTGCAGAAAGTCTGGATTCAGCAGATAGTATCCGAAGGTGGAATAAAGGGGAAATTCCTATAGCAATAATTCATCCTGCTTCTGCCGGACATGGCCTTAACCTTCAAGCTGGGGGTTCTACTTTAGTCTGGTTTGGATTAACATGGAGCTTGGAGCTATACCAGCAAACTAATGCAAGACTCTGGCGGCAAGGGCAAAAGAATGCCGTTGTTATCCACCATTTAATATCCAAGGGCACAATAGATGAAAATGTTATGAAGGCACTAAAAAACAAGGATAATACCCAATCTGCATTAATAGATGCGGTTAAAGCAAATTTTAAAAAGGGGGCAAGGATCCATGGCTAATAAAAGCGCACATAGTTTTAATGTGATAAATATAAATGATGATCCCACATATGAAAATTGGCTGGCTCTGTATGCATGTATTATGAATCATAGACTTTCAGTTGGTGATGCTTTGAGGATCATGGGCCTTACTACTGAAAAGAATTTAATGCACAGGAAAGGAGGTACTGGTCATGACTCCTAAAGAATATCTATCCCAAGCATTTAGGATAGATCAAAGGATCAATAGTAAGCTTGAACAGATAATGTCATTGAGGGAGCTGGCTGCAAAGGCTACCACAACACTTAGTGGGACTCCTTCAAAGAAGACAAGAAATGTCCATTCAATGGGGGATATAATATCTAAAATGATGGATTTAGAGAACGAAATAAATGAAGATATAGACTACTTGATAGATTTAAAGAAGGAGATAGTATCTTTCATAAAAGGAATAAGGAATACAGAGCATCAGACTCTTTTAGAACTTAGATATCTCTGTTTTAAGACTTGGGAGCAAATAGCCGTAGATATGGGCTATGACTTAAGATATATCCATAAAATTCATGGGCGATCACTTGAACATTGCGAAAGGATATTAAAGAGAACATTAAAAGACACAGAAGGACACTTTGACCGTGTAGTAGTACCGTAATAACACATAAGAAGATATAAGCCTTGCAAAGAAAGCGCAGGGCTTTTATTTTGTTTTAAATAAATGCCTAATTTAAACTCCTGAAAAGCTTGTATTATCTTACTAGGGGGCTTTGTAAATTACTATTGACAAATACAGCGTAGTAAATATATACTAATATTAGTAGATTGCTTAGTAAATCTACAAAGGAGGTTATATGCATGAAAACAATAGAAATTATAGTCAATGAAGAAATTCTAAAAGAAGTGGAAAAGGTGTTCCATTCTATTGGGATGGATGTTCAAATGGGGGTAAATATATTTTTACGTAGAGTCGCCATGGAGAAAGGGCTACCAATGTCAATGAGTGCGCCTACAACCGGTTCTAATGAAAAGGACAATTCTTTTAAAAGTCAGGACTTGTTATTAGAAGAATCTATTCCTAAGTCCCGCACTACTTCTAAAATTACGCAAGATATGGTTGATGGTGTGTGGCAGGCTTTTCTTAAATACTATAAAGGCATAGAGGAAACCAGTAGCTTAATTGATGAGGTAAGTGAAAATTCAGGTATGAATCGTGGTAGCGCATCAATCTATATGTATGT
>JBMNUR010000239.1:0-4864 GCA_050946395.1 Peptococcales bacterium | reverse complement strand
TAATATTAACTACGCCGTCCAGAGAATGCCAGATATGGTAGCTTCTAAACAATTTTCCATACAAATAAACGGTGTTAACAAAAATAGTTTTATTGAAAATGGAGGATGGCTTGAAAAAGGTGAAAACTTTCCCCAGGACATTGACCTGGACCCACAACATGGGGAACTAAAAAAACAGGAAGAACTGGCTAAAAGATATCTACCTGGAGTTAATATTTATACCGTTCCTAGTCTTATAGATAGAGCAGGTATGCTGGAAAAAGCAGGGATAATGTCCAACAGAGTTGCTGTAGATACTCACCTTAAAAAGGACAAAAATGTTGTTAACGGCTGTCATAATGGTTTTGAGGTAGGAGGAAGAATCTTTGGATGGCTTCACGTTAATAGTGTTGGTGAAGCATTTTTATGTTGTAACGATTATAATTTTGACTATGTGTTTGGAGACTTTAAAACCCAAACACTGAAGGAAATTTGGTTTTCTGAATTGCATAAGCAGGTTATACAAAAAGCATTTAAAGAAATCTGTATTAATTGTACTTCATCAGAATGGGCATATGAATGAATAATCGTAAAATAATCTAGTAAAGTTTTGGTTATAATGATAAATGAGAAATAAGTTGACAAAGCTTACCATTTCGATTTACAATGGCAATAGCTTTTAGAAAGAGGTGTATAAAATGACTAAAGGAAATTGTTGTGATCATGAACATGATCATGATCACGAAGAATTAGGGATTGTAACCTTAGTTGATGAAGAAGGCAATGAGCATGACTTCGCTTTTGTTGATTCAATAGAGGTTGATGGTGCACAATATGCTATCCTATCACCAATGGAAGAAGATGAAGAATCAGAAGAAGCCATCATCTTAAAAATCGGTCAAGATGAAAATGGCGATGATATACTCTTTGATATTGATGATGATGAGGAATGGGAAAAAGTTGCTGATGCATGGCAGGAAATGATTGAAACAGAAGAGTAAATTACAAACCACCGATTGATCGGTGGTTTTTTTCGTGCTTTTTTTAAGTATATGGAATATTATTTACTATACTCTAATTTTTAGGTGAATAGTAATGAAAAACAAACTCATTTATATTATATTTTTATTCTTTTTAATACCAATTCATGGAACTAACCGTGAACCAATATTTATTGATAATGTTTTTATTCATGGTATAGATGTCTCTGGACTTAACCGTGTAGAAGCAGAAAGAAAAATAAAACCTTATTTAAAAAAGGTTTTCGACCAAAAAGTAATTATTCAACATCCGGAACAAAAAGAAATATGGATAACTACCTATAAAGAAATGGGTATTGGGGTCAACCTAGAAAAGGCGCTAAACGAAGGACTAACTTTAGGAAATCAAGGTGTTATTTTTAAGCGTTGGTGGGAAAGGTTGAAAATAAAGAAAGATGGTTTTTATGTTCCTCTGGAATTAGAAATTCGCGAAGATTTAGCTATTTTTGAAATTGAGAGATTGACCGCAGAAATTTTACAAAAGCCTCAAAATGCCAAGTTTAAAATTACTTCCCAAAATATAGTTATTATCGAACCGGATATTTCCGGTGTTGGTATTGAGGTGGAAAAAATGATTTCTGAGTTAAAAGGTAATTTAAAGCTGCAGGGTCCTTTAAGTATAAAAGTTGTAACAAAAGAAATTAAAGCCGATACAACTGAAGAGGATTTAAAAAAATTAAACGTCCATACTCTTATTGGTCAATTTACTACTTGGTTCAACCCCCAACAAAAAAGTCGTTCTGCTAATATTAAATTAGCCGCTCAAGCTTTAAATGATTATTTATTAGCTCCCAAAGAAGAGTTTTCTTTTAATAAAATTGTGGGGCCTAGAACTAAAGAAGCCGGTTATAATGATGCTCCCATCATACTTAATAAGCAATTTGTCGATGGATTAGGAGGAGGAGTTTGCCAAGTTTCATCAACCCTTTATAATGTTTTAATCAGAAGTAACTTATTAATTGTTGAGCGGCATCCCCATTCTTTACCTGTTGGTTATGTACCTAAAGGTATGGATGCGGCTGTTGTTTATGGGCTTAAAGACTTGCGATTTATGAATAATACTAAAGGGCATATTTTGTTTAAAACCTATGTAGGCCAGGGCTCTATAACAATAAAACTATTTGGTTCTAAGGAAGAAATGCAAAATATAGAAGTTGTAAGTATCGTTGAGAAGATATTTACCCCAAAAATTATTATAAAAAATAAAGAAGAGTTAGCAAAAGGCCAAGTTACAGTTGAGCAGCATGGTGAAGAAGGCTATCTTGTCCGAGTAGAAAGAATAATTAAAGATATGGAGGAAAATATCTTAGTTCACGAAATGCTATCCAGAGACTATTACCCCCCTGTTGATAAAATAATTCTTCAAGCTACTAATTACTAATAACATTTGTTTCCTGTTCCATTAATCGGGGATATTCCTCTTATCTAAAATGAATCTTAAAATGTGGAGGCGTGTTCCCGTTCCAATTATTCTTTTAATATAGTATAATATTTTTATCTCGTTCAATAAAGGTAAAGGGGAGTAGTGATGAGGATTAATGCCCAAAGAATAAATAACAAACCTAAAAAAGTAGCTATCTTAATAACTACTCTGTTTTTAATAATCTTTTTAGTAGGGTGGTTTGTTGTTAATAGCATTTTTGAACCAGTTGATACCAATGACAAAAACGAATATAGTATAAATATTCCTCAAGGGTCATCTACAGCTAAAATAGCCATAATATTAGCACAGGAAAAAATAATTGCTAACCCGAAATATTTTGAAATATATGTTCGTTTAAATGATGTAGGAAATAAATTAAAAGCCGGTGATTATACTTTAAGCCCTAGTATGTCAATGAAAGAAATAGTGGACAAGCTTTTGGTTGGACAAACTATTTCTTATAAATTTACTATTCCTGAGGGATATACACTTAAACAGATATGTGAAGTGCTGGTCAATAAAAATTTAGCCGATGAAAAAGAATTTTGGCGGGTTATAGAGGAAGAACCCTTTGAGCAATTTGAATTCTTACAGGAAATACCTAAAGATGACAAGCGATTAGAAGGCTATCTATTTCCGGATACATATATAATACCGAAAGGCATGTCGGAAAAACAGATTGTGGAAATGATGTTGAAACGTTTTGAACAAGTATATAACCAACTTCCCCCTAATTTATCCGGTTTAAATTTTCGAGATACTGTTATATTAGCCTCACTGGTAGAGCTAGAGTCTTTAGTCGATATAGATCGACCATTAATAGCTTCAGTTTTTTTAAATCGATTAAATATTGATATGAAGTTAGATTGTGATGCAACTTTACAATATATATTTCCCGAAAGAAAAAGTAGGGTTCTCTATAAAGATTTGGAGATAGATTCTCCCTATAATACCTATAAAAATAAAGGTTTACCACCCGGACCTATTGGTAGCCCCGGAAAAGCCTCTTTAGAAGCGGTTCATCAACCTGCTTTAAGTAAATACTTTTACTTTGTGGCTAAAAAAGATGGTAGTGGAGAACATGTTTTTTCGGAAACTCTTAGTCAACATAATTCAAATAAGAAAAAGTTGGGCTATTAAATATACCATTATTAGGTATAATAATTAAGGGTGACTAAGTCACCCTTAATTTGTGGCTACTAAAGGCTGGTGTATTAATGAAAGAAGTATTAGATAATAACCTGCAATTTTTTTTAAAGTCCTTACTTCCAAATCGGGACAAGCTTTTATTGTCATTGGAGGATTTTGCTAATAAAAATCATATTTCCATCGTTGAACCCGAGGTGGGCCAACTACTAAATATTTTAGTAAATATTACTAAGCCCCAAAAGATTTTAGAAATAGGTACTGCTATTGGTTATTCTACAATTTGCATGGCTCGGGCTTTGGATGAAGCCGGTCAGATTACCACGATTGAGCTTTTACCCGGACGTTTACAGATGGCTTTGGAGAATTTCAAAAAAGCACAAGTAGCAGAAAAAATTATTGGATTAAATGGAGATGCTAAAGAAGTAATACATCAATTATCTGAAGTTTATGATTTCATCTTTTTAGATGCAGCCAAGGGGCAGTATCCTCAATTCTTGGAGCTATCGCAAAAACTATTAAGGCCAGGTGGATTATTAGTTGCGGATAATGTGCTTTTAAATGGTTGGGTAATTGATTTAAATTTTCCTGAACGCAGGAAAAAAACAATGGTTTATCGGATGCGTTGCTTCTTAGAAGAATTAAAAGAAAATAAAGAATTCGTAACAAGTATAATTCCTTTAGGAGACGGAGTTGCTCTTATTTGGAAAAAAGGGTGATGAAAATGAAAAAACCTGAAATTTTAGCACCGGCAGGAAACTTAGAAAAATTAAAATTTGCAGTCCTTTATGGTGCAGATGCTGTTTATCTTGGGGGTAAAAACTTTGGTTTAAGAGCATTTGCCGGAAACTTTGCACTAGAAGAAATCAAAGAAGGCGTTGAATTTTGCCATCAGCATGGGGTCAAAGTATATGTAACCGTAAATATCTTTCCTCATAATGAAGACTTAGTTGGGCTTTCTGATTATTTACTTGACCTTAAAAAAATTGGTGTAGATGCTCTTATTTGTGCAGATCCGGGAGTTATAAAAATTGCTCGAGAAACTGTTCCCTCTATGCCCATTCATTTGAGTACTCAAGCCAATAGTGTCAACTGGGCTAGTGTCCAATATTGGTATGAACAGGGTATAGAGCGAGTGGTTTTAGCTAGGGAATTGGGATTGGAAGAAATTAAAGAAATAAAAACAAAGGTTCCGGTAGAAATCGAAACCTTTGTTCATGGTGCCATGTGTATTTCTTATTCCGGACGGTGTCTATTAAGTAATTATATGGCTGAT
>JBMNUR010000238.1:0-4873 GCA_050946395.1 Peptococcales bacterium | reverse complement strand
TCTACCTCCTTATGATTTAGTGCGGCTGGCGAAACCTGCACTATTTTATCAATTGGAGGTAGATTTTTCTACTCATAGCTAAAGCTTTTTGGAACCACCTGCATAGCAGGTGGTTTTCGTTAGACAAAAAGATGCAAGAATTAATATTATCTTGCACCTTTTTTATATCTTTTATTGATTGTCATTAACCTTTTTCCGCCAATGTGAGCTCCAACGGGGGCATGGTAATCTTATTGCTTAGTCGCAAAGCTTCGCAATCACAGTCTTTCTGTAGCCCTCTGTGGCTACTGTAGGTTCTTTAGTTTGAGTTGTCGCCTTTAATTTTTACCATTCCCAAAAGGGCTCGGTATGGACCTGGGGTTCCGGGAGGAATAAATGCTACCCGGTCACCTGGGTTTATTACACCTGCATCAATGGGATAAGCTGAACCATTAATAAAAACTGCCTCGATTTTTTCTAAAGGCAAATCTACTTTTCGTGCTAATTCCTCTGCCGTACATTGCCCATCTAGCTCATAATAAAAGGGAAATGGGAGATTACGCTCATCACAAAGTTTTTTTAAAAAAGAAAAACATCTAATTTCTACACTTTCCATCCTAGCACCTCCGCAGGTTATTTCGTTAATATAGTATTCCACTAACAGTAAAGAAATCCTGCTTAACAAGAAAAGCCGCTAACAGTTGTTAGCGGCTTTTACTCACAATTAAATATTTGCGGCTCTTTCTTTAGTAGTGTTATATTCTAGTTTATCTTCAATAGAAGTAGAATCGAAGATAAAACCTCTATCATAGGAAATAACAGGTCGGAATGGAAGTTTTTCACCAAAGGGGTTTTCGTAGGATGTGATAATAATCTTAGGGCCAAATTTTGAAAGTTTATCCCCCAACATTTTCATGGCTTTAGCTGTCAACTGTCTAGGAATTGCTACCCAAAGATATTTTACATCTTCACCTAAAGAGACACTAAAACTACGCTCGCTAATCCAAAGATTTTTCTCACCTTTAATATCATTTAGGCCTTCTAAAACTAAAGATTTTACCTTCTCTTTTAGGTCCTTGTCTGCTTTTCCCTTTTCTATGCCCCAGCAAACAAAATACTGTTTGCCTTCTACTTCAGGATATAAATAGAAAATTTTCTTTGTCAACTTTCCCTCTCCTTTTTTTAAATTAATAACGAAATAAAATGAAACTCTTTAACAATGCTATTCGTTAAGGAAATTATGGGATAAATAAAAAAGCGACCGCCGAGCCGCTTTTTTAGCACATTTGAGTTATTTTAATAGATTTCAATTTGTTAAGCAATAGTATTTTTTGGTTTATTTTGATATTGTTAGTTGACCGATGGTTGCTCCAGTTACTTTTTGCAAATCCCGGGGATTAATTTCAATCTGATAACCCCGGGCACCGGCACTTATCAAAATAGTTTCGAAATTGAAGGCACTTCCATGGATATAAACGGGATAGTTTTTCTTTAGTCCAATAGGGGACACTCCTCCCCGAATGTATCCAGTTAAAGGTAAAACCTCTTTTAAAGGAACTAGTTCCACCTTTTTATTTCCGCTCAAAGAAGCAAGTGATTTTAAATTAAGTTCACCGCCACCAGGCAAACAAGCCACTATGACACCGGTTTTATCACCCTTGGCTACCAGAGTTTTAAAAACTTTTTCTAATGGCCACCCCGCTTTTAATGCTACATTTTCTGCACTTAAATCATCTTCATCAACCTGATACTCATGTATTTTATAAGGAATTTTTGCTTTTTCCAATATACGAGCAGCATTTGTTTTTTTCACCCTCATCACCTACAAAGAAGATAATAGTTTAATTTAAGTTCAATAAAGCAGCTGATTCTAAAAATCAACTGCTTTTAATTTTATCTTTTATTTATTTTGGCCCAAGTATCCCGTAAGCCTACTATTCTATTAAAGACTAGTTTATCCTTCGTTGAATCAGGATCTACTACAAAATAACCATTTCTTAAAAATTGAAACCGGTCACCTATGTCTACATCCTTGAGACTTGGTTCAACATAAGATGTTAATATTTCTAATGAATTGGGATTTAATACTGCTTCTAGACCTTCAGTTGCTGACTCTTCAATAAATAAGTAATCATAAAGGTTGACCTGTACTTTTAAAGCATGAGGGGCAGAAACCCAATGTAAGGTACCTTTAACCTTTTTGCCACTAGTATCTGCACCACTTTTAGTTTGGGGGTCATAAGTACACCGCAATTCAATAATCTCGCCGGTACTTTCATCCTTGATTACTTCTTCACATTTAATAATATAGGCATGCTTTAATCTTACTTCTTTACCTGGGGCTAATCTAAAGAATTTTTTGGGTGGATTCTCCATGAAATCATCCTGTTCAATATAGATTTCACGGGAAAAAGGCACTTTTCTCATACCCATCTCCGGATTTTCCGGATTATTTTCCGCATCTAATTCTTCAACCTGTCCTTCCGGATAATTAGTGATAACTATTTTCAAAGGCTTGAGAACGGCCATTACTCGGGGCGCTTTAGTATTTAAATCTTCTCGGATACAATGTTCTAGTAAAGCCACATCAACAGTACTATTGTTTTTGGCCACTCCAATTCGCTCACAAAAATCTCTAATCGCTTCCGGAGTGTAACCCCTTCTTCTCAATCCAGAGATAGTCGGCATCCTAGGGTCATCCCAACCGTTGACAATGCCATCCTCTACAAGTTGTCTTAGTTTTCTTTTACTCATAACCGTATTTGTTAAATTAAGCCTTGCAAACTCTATCTGCTGAGGACGTGTAGGAAAATCATTTACCCGGTCAATTAATGCATCAATTGCCCAATCATATAAGGGACGATGGTCCTCAAATTCTAAAGTACATATGGAATGGGTAATACCTTCTAGAGCATCAGAAATGGGATGGGCATAGTCATACATGGGATATATGCACCACTTATCACCACTGCGATGATGGGTTGCGCGCATAATCCTATACAAGACAGGATCTCGCATATTCATATTAGGGGAAGCCATATCAATTTTTGCCCGTAAAACTTTGGATCCATCAGGAAATTCACCATTTCGCATTCTTTCAAAAAGATCCAGGTTTTCTTCGATAGAACGGTCACGATAGGGACTGTTTTTTCCCGGTTCAGTTAAAGTCCCACGATATTGTCTAATTTCCTCCGCACTTAAATCATCAACATAGGCTTTGCCATCTTTGATTAATATTATTGCATACTCATAAAGCTTGTCAAAGTAATCGGAAGCATAATACATTCTATCATCCCAACTAAAGCCTAGCCATTTTACATCTTCTTGGATGGATTCAACATATTCAACTTCTTCTTTACTGGGGTTGGTATCATCAAAGCGAAGATTACATAGACCATTATAATCTCTGGCAATACCAAAATTTAAGCAAATAGATTTAGCATGTCCAATATGTAGGTACCCATTTGGCTCTGGTGGAAACCGAGTATGTACTTGATTATTGTTTTTACCCAATTTAAGGTCTTCATTAATTATATTTTCGATAAAATTTGTAGGGTTTTTCTCTGCCAAATTTTCGGTCATAAATTTTTCCTCCCTGTATAATCTACCTTTATTTATTTTACCTAATATTTTTATAATGTAAAGCTTTTCTAAGGCTTCGCCCGTAGGTACCTGTTTTAGGACTTCGGCCGTAGCTACAGTATCTACAGTAGCTACGGTAAAAAGATGTAGAGGTTAAGGTTACCCTTCGCTAGATTGTAAAAGTTGAAATGTTGGAAAAGTTGTAGGGCGACCTATGGTCGCCCGCTTTCAGATTGCCACGCCCTAACGGGCTCGCAATTACCCATATGTTGCCCCCACTATAAAATGAAAAAGTCATTCTTAGCGTCGACGAAGAATCTAAGATCCTTTGATCGTGTCACTAGTCACTAACTAATAGCTCATCTCCAAACTATCCTGATCCGAATATGTGGTATAGGCACCGGTAACATTAGCGAAAATATTCCCTGGGAGCCAGAAGTTGCCTTGGGTAATGTCAATTTTTTGGCTCGCCCTGTATATTTGTCCATTAACCCGAATATAAGGACTATTATTCTGCATCATAACTTTTAACTCCAAAGGTTGTAAAGTACTAAAACCAGTACCATACTCCCTATCCGCGCCTTTAATTCCTAAGTCCTTGGTATTAAGTTTTAGAGATTTCCACAAATAATCCTCTGTTATGAACTCATTAAAGGTAACTTTATACTTACTGGCAATTAAAGCTCCTATACCACTCACTATTGGTGTAGACATGGATGTGCCGCTCATGACTGCATAGCCACCTTTATACCAAGCACTTATTACCCCAACACCTACCTGACATACATCTATATGATCTCCCATAGTGGAAAACAGGGCTCTTTTCTGATTAATATCTACTGCACCAACACAAATTACTTCATCAAATGCAGCAGGATAACGAATTTCTTCTTTACCGGTATTGCCGGCACTTACGATTACTGCCACATTATTATCAACTAAAGTCTTTATAGCTTGATGAAATCCTGCTTTTTCCTCTTCAGTTATATTCTTGTCAACTGACAAACTCATATTAACTACGGAAACCTTTGCCCGGCTTTGGCTATTATACTCATTAATCCAATTTAGTCCGGCGATTAAATCTTCTATTGAACCATTCCCGTCACCATCTAGTACTTTAACCGGTAATATATTAGCTCGAGGGGCTATACCTACATCTCTACCGGCAATTGTACCGGCTACATGGGTCCCATGTCCATTATCATCATATGTTCTACTGGTATAATCTACAAAAGACTTACCATTTAAAATGCGGCCTCTCAGTTCAGGATGAGGACTCACACCGGTATCGATTACTGCAACTGTTGTTTCC
>JBMNUR010000237.1:0-4916 GCA_050946395.1 Peptococcales bacterium | reverse complement strand
CAAAATATGGCTTATGGTCAGGAACTTCACCTGGTGCAGGTTTCTTGCCCGCGGTATCGGGTGGATTATTAATATTTTTTAGTATCTGGATACTTACCACACCTGTAGTTATTAAAGAGGGTGCATTACAAAAAAGGGCTTTTTATCCTATAGCTGCTGCTGTTTTAGGCTTGGGATTAATACCGGTTTTGGGATTCATTCTTTCTATGGGCTTATTTGTATTTTTGTGGTTATTAGTTCTAGAAAAATTCTCTGTTATTAAAGCAACCGCCATTGGGGTTTGTTCTACACTGTTTATTTACTTTGTATTTAAAGTTTGGTTAACGGTACCTTTCCCCAAAGGTTTACTGAATATTCTATAGCAAAAGGGGGATAAAATTTAATGGAAAACTTTGAATTACTACTAAAGGGTTTTAGTATTGCCTTAACATATGATAATTTAATTGCAGCCCTCTTTGGGGGAGCTATGGGTCTAATTGTAGGTGCTATGCCGGGCTTAGGCTCTTTGACAGGTGTTGCTCTTTTGTTACCGTTAACTTTTAAAATGAATCCCACCACAGGTATTATTATGCTTGCTGCTATCTATTATGCAAATATGTATGGTGGTTCTTTTAGTGCTATTCTTTTAAACATTCCCGGCGACTCACCGGCAGTTATGACCGCCATGGATGGTTATCCAGCAACCCAAAAAGGTAGAGCCGGTAAAGCTTTGTTTACAGCAAACTTGGCCTCCTTTATTGGGGGTACAATAGGTATTTTTTTATTAACCTTAGTGGGACCGGCTTTGGCGCGGGTTGGCTTGGCTTTTGGACCTGCAGAACAGGCCGCATTAATCCTTTTTGCTTTAACTTCAATCGGTTGGCTGTTAGGTGATGCACCATTAAAAGGATTACTTACAACTTGTTTTGGGATAATGCTGGCTACAATTGGTGTTGACCAGCAAGTAGGTTCTATTAGATATACTTTCGGGTCCATCAACCTTTTAAGCGGGATAACTTTTATTCCCTTAGTAATAGGCATGTTTGGATTTAGCCAGGTTATGGATATGATGATAAATAGGCTTAATTATGATGATTTAGCAAAAACTAAACTAACAATTAAAGGAAGCATGCTTACTTCTTCTGAGGTTAAAGGCATCTTGCCGACTAGTGTGCGTGCAGGCCTTTTAGGTAATTTTGTCGGCTTATTACCCGGTGCAGGAGCTACCGTAGCATCCTTTTTATCTTATATTATGGAGAAAAAAATTGGTAGGGACAGGAAAAATCTCGGCAAAGGTTCTCTTTCAGGTGTTGCGGCTGCGGAAGCTGCTAATAATGCTGCGGCAGCAGGAGCATTTGCACCTCTTTTGGCTCTTGGTATCCCTGGCTCAGGAACTACAGCCGTTCTCTTAGGTGGCCTAATGATGTGGGGCTTAAGACCTGGTCCACTACTATTTAAGGAAGCACCTGACTTTGCCTGGGGTTTGATAGCATCTATGTATATAGGTAATATCATTGTTTTATTAGTTGCCTTAGCTATCATACCTTTTGTTGTTAATATTTTACGGATACCACTTTCTATTTTGACACCTATAGTTGCCCTAGTTTGTATTGTTGGTGCTTATAGTGTTAATAATAGTATGTTTGATGTTTGGTTTATGATTTTCTGTGGAGTAATTGCCTATTTATTTAATGTATATGATTACCCCGTTGCTCCATTATTATTGGCCTTTGTTTTAACGCCTCGTTTCGAACAATCTTTAAGACAGGCTTTTGAAATTTCCAATGGTAGTCCTGTGATTTTCTTTACAAGTCCAATTGCTATGACTTTTATTCTTTTGATGCTAGGTTTTATTGTAGCTCCAATTGTCATGAAATTTGTTAAAAAGGATAAGAATGCAGCAGCTTAAATTAAAAAGGGGCTGTTGCAAAACGAACTTAAATAATTCGTTTGCAACAGTTCTTTTTTTATGTCATAAAATAGTAACTGCGGGCCCCGAAGAACCCGCAGTTACTGTATAATTTAATTATGCGACTAAAAAAACTATACACTAAAAATTATACAGAATTTAATACGACTTATCAATTAGTACTTCCACTAAATTATGAAGTACTAATACCAGAGGATGACTCAGTTCGACTGCTAAGCCAAAAATTGGAGGGATTAAATTACGATAAATTATACAAGGCATACTCTTCCACTGGAAGAAAACCTGCAGTCGAACCAAAAATCCTGTTTAAGATTTTAATATATGCTTACATGAATAATATTTATACTAGCAGAAAGATTGAAACAGCTTGCAAAAGGGATATTAATTTTATGTGGCTGTTGGAAGGTAAAAAAGCGCCGGATCACAGTACCATAGCTAGATTTCGAAAAGAATATTTACCAGTTGCTATAGAAGACCTTTTCTATCAAATGGTGCAGTACCTTCATAATATTGGTGAAGTAAATTTTGAAAACCTTTTTGTGGATGGAACAAAAATTGTAGCCAGTACAAATCGTTATACTTTTGTCTGGAAAAAAGTCGTAAATAAAAATGAAGCTAAAATGTTTGTAAAGATTCAGTCTTGCGTAGAGGAAATTAATCTAGCCTATAAAAAATACTTTGAGATTACCAAGGAAACCTTATTGGATGACCTCAAAAGGATACTGTCTTACCTAGAGGAAATACGGCAGCAGGAGCGGATAGAATTTGTTCATGGTACTGGAAAAAGAAAATCCAAACTGCAGAAGTATATGGAGAAATTGCAGGAATTCTATGAACGCCAAGAAAAATACAACACTCAAAACCAATTATTTGAGGGAAGAAACAGTTATTAAAAAAGAGTGCCGCTAGCTACTTTAAAAAGTAGTTTTGCGACACCCTCTTTTTAATTTGTATTTTTCTTTTAATAATATTACAATAAAAGATGGTAAAACAAAAGGAAGGAGGAATTTATGTAAAATCTACTTCGAATTGTCCATTACGATTAAATAGTTTAATGGAATCAGGATCAACATTTAAATACTCAAGATACTCCCAAAGTACTTCTTGGGCTTCTTCCTTGGTTGTAGCACTATGGTTAATAAGGTCTGATAAATATTCCAGAAGAGAATCTTCCGTGGCTTCGGGATATTCTTCGGCTTTACGAAAACGTTCAACTATATACTTAGTATTATGCATGACGGAATCCTCCTATTGAAAGTGATATTTCATTAAATATAGTGGAATGAAAAGGCGAAAAATATACATTAATATAGTGACGATTGTCTATAGTCTATCGTCTATTGTTTGCTAGTCACCAGTCACTAGTCACTAATATATTATCTCAACCTCAAAAATATAACGATTGGAATGATAAACTTATGCTTAAAGAAAAATTGATTACATATTTTAAAAGTGGAGAAAAAGAACAGGAAAAATTTTTGATTGGTACAGAGTTGGCCCATATTATCCTTCGTAAAGGTGATTTAAAAGCAGTACCTTTTAAAGGGCCCCAAGGCGTAGAAAGTTTGTTAGCGGAGCTTACTCAAAAGGGCTGGGACGGTGTTAAAGAAGGGGAACATTTAATAACTTTAAAACAAAATAGTATTACTATCAGGTTAGGTGCAGGCTCTCAATTAATTTTGAGTATAGCAAATGCAAAAAACATTAGGGAGATTGATAAGATTTACTTAAAATTTTTAAAAGATATTTTTCCTTTGTTAGAAGATAGACAACAATTGATGTTAACTATTGGTTATCAGCCGGCCAGTAGAACTGAAGATATCCAATTAAATCCTCAAAAGAAATATGCCTTTATAAATGAGTATTTTAGTGATCAAAATATATATGCCCGGCAACTGTTAAAAAGCACGGCCAGTACTAAGGTAACATTTGATTATGCCCATTTAGATGATTTTCGTAAAAAGATGCATATTGCCTACGCACTATCGCCTGTAATGGCTGCTTTATTTGATAATTCTCCTATTTATGAAGGAAAAGTTTATGAGGAAAAATGCTTAAGAAAATTTATTTATAATAACTGTGATGATGAGAGATTTTATATCTCCGATATTTATAAAAATAACTATAATTATGACGATTATGCTGATTTTCTCCTTAAATGTATCTTAAAGACCTCAAAATCACAGCAAGAGCTTTGCAAAGACCAAGATTTTGACAATACTTTAATAGAAAAAATTACGGATACGGTCTTTTCCGAGATTCAATTGAAAAAAACTATCGAAATTAATATGGTTGATGCCTTACCATATCCCTTGAATATGGCCTATATTGCTCTATGGAAAGGGCTATTGTATAACCAAGATAATTTATATGCTTTAGATGAATTTACCAAGACCATAACAAGTGAAGATATTGCCCAAGCTAATAATGATATACTTAAAGAAGGACTAAATGCCAAGTTTGGTCAGGGCACTATCTTGGATTTAGCGAAAGATTTATTTTTCATGGCTGGTAATCCAACCTCAAATAATGAAGTCCATTATCTTCAACCCCTAGAAGCTATTATTTTTAAAGAAATTAGTCCGAGGGAGGTTACCCTTAGACATCTACAAGAATTTGGTAAATAACAGTGCATAGAGCTGCCTCTTTATTTTGTTTCTAAAGAATCTGAAATAACAAGTATTTACGGAAACTTTTTCGATTAGACTTACGTCAGTATATTTAGAAACTTAACTAAAGAGAGGTTTTGCTAAATGGATTTAACAAAGCTAGATGAATTATGTATTGCGTTAATGATTATTAGTGTGATTACTTTTCCTTTTATTATGTAGAAAAACATATATTTATTGTGAAATTAATTTTTAAATCGCCCTAGGGCGATTTTTTTGTTTGCGAGGCATGTTGCCGAGCCGATGGTTTGAAAGAAAACCTATCACCTAGCTAATGGGAAGATAAGCTGTAGGCAAGGGCGTTTTCGGTGACGAAAGGGTCTGAAGGAAGCTGATGG
>JBMNUR010000236.1:0-4960 GCA_050946395.1 Peptococcales bacterium | reverse complement strand
TTTTCAACTCTTCTGGCTCTTCAAGTAAACCTTCATCAATTAACTTGAAGATTCCTAATAGTTCCGGGTTTTTTTCGCGCGTCTTACCCATTAGAAAATGTGGCGGAATACCCATTTTACCTTTTTCAATTTTTCTTATCGTTTGTCTATATTTAAATTTTTCACTGATGCGCTTTAGAAATTGACTAGTCTTATCATAAACCATCTTCAATAATTTCTTTGTGTGTTTCCAGATGAGCTTAACAAGTTTAATAAGTTGAGACTTTATAAATTCAAAAATAGTTGTGAGAAACAAAAGAATAATAGCCCATAGCAATTTATCATAGCCGTCTCCACTTCTAAAATAATCGTAAGCGTCAAAAAGCGCACACCTAGTTTCAGTAGTTCATTTATGTGATAATCTCCTCAAAAGAAAAACGAGGAGGTTTTTTCATGCCCAAAGCAAATACAGAGTTAAGGAAAAAATGGGAATCCCGGGTGGCCGCATTTAAAGCCAGTGGCCAGAGTAGCAAAGAATGGTGTGAAGTTAATAATCTAAAAATTAATCAATTAAGATATTGGGTTCGTAAACTAAGATCAACAAATGAGCCAACTATGAAATCTCCCCAGTGGCTATCAGTGGAACTTGATAAACCCGAGGCTTCCATTCAAAATAATTCTCTAATTGTAAGAGTAGGTAAAGTAAGCATTGAAGTTAAATCAGGTTTTGACCCATCATTACTTTCCGATGTAGTAAAAACTTTAACAGACATATGATTAATGAAGTTAGCATAGAGCGAGTATACCTAGCCTGTGGTAGCACCGACCTTCGTAAATCCATTGATGGGTTAGCGGTGATTGTCAAGGAATGCTTTGAATTAGACCCCTTCTCTCCCAGCCTCTTTGTCTTCTGCAATAGGAAACGGGATAAACTAAAGATCCTCCAATGGGAACATAATGGCTTTTGGCTTCACTATCGCCGTTTGGAAGAAGGTAAATTTCAATGGCCAGAAGAACCCAGTTCTGCACCAGTAAAAATTACCCATCGTCAATTACGTTGGCTATTAGACGGCCTCCCCTTAGAACAAAAGCAGGCACATCCCGAGGTAACAGCCCGTACAATCTTATAAAAACTAACCTTCAAACAAGAGGAAATTGTAGTAATTTGTCGAATTAATAACATTATGAATATATCTGAAGCTCACAAAATTGAAGAATTAAAAAAACGTTGCCAACAGCTAGAGCAGGAAAATGCTGAGTTGACTGTCAAGATGAACTGGCTCTTAGAACAATTTCGGTTAAGCCAACATCGTTCTTTTGGTTCATCCAGTGAGAAAACAAATCTAGACCAGCAACAGCTCTTTAATGAGGTAGAAGCTTTAGCACAACCACTCTTAGCTGAACCTAAAATAGAAAAGATAACTTACGAGCGCCGTAAAAGTCAAGGCCACCGTGAGGTTATGCTTAAGAACCTGCCTACGGAAACGATAGAATATCGGTTGTCCGAAGAAGAGCAGGTTTGTTCTTGTTGCGGTAATTTGTTACATGAAATGAGTACTCAAGTACGGCAAGAACTTAAAATCATCCCTGCTCAAGTTAAAGTAATTAACCATGTCCGTCACATTTACGCCTGCCGTAATTGTGAGAAAAACGAGATAAATACTCCCATAGTTACAGCACCAGCTCCTGCACCATTACTTAAAGGAAGTTTAGTTTCTCCTTCGATCATGGCCTATATCATAAGTGGAAAATATGTAGATGGCATGCCTCTTTATCGTCAGGAGCAACAGTTCGCCCGTCTTGGAATTGAGTTATCTCGCCAAAACCTTGCCAATTGGATGATTTATGGAGCTAATAAATGGCTAACACTTCTTTATGGTAGAATGCATTTCCATCTACTTCAGCATGGAGTAATATGTGCAGATGAAACGACTTTACAGGTTCTAAGAGAACCTGGCCGAAAAGCAGAGTCATCCTCTTACATGTGGCTATATCGTACAGGGCGAGAAGGACCACCCATCATTCTCTATGATTACCAAGAAACTAGAGGGGGTATCCATCCCCGTGAGTTTCTGTCGGGCTTTAAAGGTTATCTCCAGGTTGATGGCTATGCTGGTTATAACCAAGTTCCCGATGTAACCCTGGTAGGGTGTTGGGCCCATGCCCGCAGAAAGTTTGATGAGGCCCTAAAAGCCTTACCAAAGAATAAACGCTCTGCTTCGGTGGTAGCAAAAGAGGGTTTAGAGTTTTGTAACCGCCTCTTTGCCATTGAAAGGGAGTTAAGCAAGGAAACTTATGATGAACGTTATAAAGAACGCCTTGCACGCAGCCTTCCTGTGCTGGATGCTTTTTTAGCATGGCTTAATGACCAATCTACTAAAGTTTTACCCAAAAGTTCTTTCGGTCAAGCTATAAACTACTGTTTAAACCAATGGGATAAGCTGGTTGCTTTCTTACAAGATGGACGGTTAGAGATAGATAATAATCGCAGCGAACGCTCCATTAAACCTTTTGTTATTGGTAGAAAAAATTGGTTATTTGCCAATACCCCTAAAGGAGCTAGAGCTAGTGCCATTATTTACAGCATTGTTGAGACTGCTAAGGAAAATGGCTTAAATCCCTTTATTTATCTTCTACATGTTTTTGAAAAGTTGCCTACTATTGATACTCAGGATATAGATGCTTTAGATGATTTACTTCCTTGGTCAGCCGCCTCAATCAATAGTTGTAGAATGCCAACTAAATAGATTTTACATAACCCCATCTTTTTTCAAGGTGGGGTTTATTTGACGCTTACGTTTATTTGACGCTTACATAGATTTCCTATGAATTTAGTAGTTTAATTTGGGGGCTCTGCCCCCAACCCGAGGTTTATCGCAGTTATTCTCCCAGGGGTAATTTGGGAATAATAAAAGGGTAACTGAATAATTCCTTCAATTACCCCCGGCAGAAACTCATTAGACGCTCGGGTTGCTCCTCAGCATCGCCCTATCCTTCTAGTGAGTAAGAGCCATTTATAGTATTACCAATTCTTTCACTAAAAAACCATTTACACAAAAATATTTACACTACCTTTAGACACGACAACTTACTTGACAAACACCGCATTGTTGCTAGCACACCAATTCGTGGTACTTTGACCACTGGCTTTAAATTCGGCAACCCGAGTCTCCCATTCTTTTCTCAACTCTATATTTCTCATATAAAAATCCTCCTCATTTAAATCTTTTGAGGAAGATTATCACATAAGCTCCTTTTCAAAACTAGGTGTGCTGTGTTTGACGCTTACCAAAATACCTGTTTTTTTTCTGATTCTTTATTATAGTACTCTTCCATCACTTTACCAATTTCTATTGATATTGCACGATTAATAAAGTAGCTATTCTTTCTTGTCCTTATCATTTTCTCGAACGCTGCAATTTCTCCTCTTATTCCTTCACCATCTAATTTATAAAAGTGTCTTTTATTCTCTTCTGGATTTTCATACCGTACTTCAAAATAATCTGTTTTCCACCAAGGTGCAGGTACATAAATGTATCCCTTTGTCCCGGAAACAAGGAGTTCACCCTCGGATTTAACACCTATTCCAACTTTCATAGATGCAATAGCATTATTATATAAAAATTCAACCTTAGTATATAAATCTATCTTATTGTCTCTATCTAGATAAGTAACATAAGCCTTATTATCATAGTCAACACCAAGTATTGCAAATATAGGTAGAGCGGCGATTGCGCCCCAAGTTGTAAGACTGCCGGCGTAATTATCAGATTGCTTCATAATTGCGTCTTTACTACTCAGGCTTGTACAAGTTGATTCGACTGATTTCACATCACCTATTTCCCCGCTTTTTGCAAGCAACACCAAACGAGAAAACGCCAAAGAATATGCGGTTTTAATGGCTTCAAATAATATGCAATCTGAGTTTTCGGCAGTTAAAAACATCTTATCAATCGCACTACTAGATAATGACATTGGTGATTCACATAAAACATGTTTTTCATTATTTAAAGAATTAAAAACATAGAATTCCCTCATTTGGGGTGTGGTAGTAATATAAACAGCATCTGACTCGTCAAATAACTCCTGTAAAGTTTCAAACATTTTAACCCCATCACATTTTACTTCTATGTTTCTACAATCATCAGTTATAAATATCCCTGATATAGAGACATTACTTATATACTTGCTCTCACTTATAAACTTAGGTACAGTTGTCAAGTATCCAATAATACCAATGCGTAGTGGCTGAGTTGCAATGCGAATGTCTGTGCTGGATATTCCTTCAGTCCTTGGCAAATACACTACTTCACAATATTCACTCAGATAGTCAAATTTACCTACCCAATCTGAGCCAACGGTAAATATATCAATATTATAGTTACGTATATCATCTATTTTCTGCCCGATATATTCTTCCGGAATAACCTCGTCTGCAATACCTAAGTCCTTTACGGCCTGCATTCTTTCTGCTATTGTCTGCTGGACATTAAGTTTCCCTCTATTTATATCAAAATTATCAGTTGTCACACCAACAATAAGATAATCTCCTAACGCTTTGGCTCTTCGTAACAGGTTGATGTGACCAACATGCAGAAGATCGTAAGTCCCATAAGTAATAACTTTTTTCATCATCATTCCTCCTACACACTATCAACGTCGTAAAAGGCATTTAAAAAGAAACTCATAGCTTTTCTTGAACCGATAGACACCCTTATATATGATTTCAGCAACTCATTATTATAGGTTTTAATAAGAATTTTTTTAGCCATTAATCGTTCTTCGACTTCTTTGGGAGGTAGTTTGGTTCTAATTAAAATATAATTCCCTCTACAATCACGACATTCGTAATTTTGTTTTTCAAGAGATTTAAGTGTAAAATTTTTGCCTTCTTGTTGTGTTTCAATTAAATAATCTATCATTTCAGGATTCTGTAACAATCTATAACCAAACAAAAGTGCAATTGAATTAACATCAAAGG
>JBMNUR010000235.1:0-5005 GCA_050946395.1 Peptococcales bacterium | reverse complement strand
CTCAACTTAGTTCTATTGTGCTGGAAAAATTCGAATTAGAAAAGGTTAATGAAAAATTATTGGTTTCTCAAGAACAAAATCGCATTGCCAATGAAATACATGATAGTGCCTTGCAAAGATTATTTGGTTTATCTTGCGGAATATACACTTTAATGAAAAAATTAGATAGTTTAGCAGTAATTCAGATTGAAGAAGAATTAATTCTTATGCAAAGATCCATAAATAATATTTTGAAAGAATTACGCTCGATTATTTATGGACTAAGTTGGAAGAAAGATGGAAAAAATAATTTTATAGAAGAACTTAAAAATTATATTGAAGAAACAAAAAGGCTAAACAATATAGATATTTCCTTAAATATTATTGGAGATGATGAATTACTATCTTGTTTACAAAAAAAGGCTATCTACAGAATTATTAGCGAAGGAATAAGTAATGCTATTCATCACGGTCAAGCGGATAAAGTAGAAGTTATCCTAAGGATTGAAAATAATATCACTATACTACAAGTTATTGATAATGGTATTGGATTTGAGTTAAATCAACTGGATAAAGACAGAGAACAGGGCTTGGGTTTAAAAAATATTGAGTACTTAGTTAACTCACTGCAGGGATTCATAGATCTTCAAAGTATGCCCCGAAAAGGAACCAAGTTGTTAATTAATTTTCCTAATAAAAGTCTCAGCATTAGTGAGGAGGAGGTTGTATGAAGGTATTGGTTGTTGATGATCATCCTATGGTCAGAAAGGGAATTTCATCAACACTATCATTAGAAAAAGATGTAACAGAAATCCAAGAAGCTTCAAATGTCCAGGAAGCCATGCAAAAGTTATCTAAGTATAATCCAGACATTTCAATCATAGATTTAATGTTAGGAAAAGAGGATGGACTGGAAGTAGTATGTACAGCAAAAAGTAAAGAACTGACAACTAAATTTATTGTTCTTACTTCCTCAGCTAAAAGGGAGGATTTTTTAAGGGCACAGGAAGCGGGGGTGGATGGTTATATATTAAAAGAGGCCTTCACTGAAGATATCATTTATGCTTTTCATGTAGTTGCGCGGGGGAAAAAGTTTTTTGATCCTGAATTTGTTTTTTTGAAAAGCAAAAATAGGTTAGAAAATAACCTAGAAGAATTATCCCCAAGAGAGAAGGATGTTTTAGTTGAGCTAGGAAAAGGATTAAGCAATCTACAAATTGCTCAAAATCTTTATATCTCAGAAAATACCGTTAAGAAACATGTAAGTAATATTTTGTCAAAATTAAACCTAAGTCATAGATTAGAAGCAGCACTTTATGTTAATAAAATGATGAACTTATAAATATTATATAGTAACTTTTCTTATAACATAGGAGGGGATAACTTTGACTTCGAAGAAAAAGAAAAAACATAATAACTTAGGCGTAAATTTTATACTTTTGACAACTATAATAACAATAAACCTTTTAGGAATAAGCTACGCTCATTGGGATAATCAGTTAGATATAAATACCTCTATTTCAACCGGTATCATGGAACCTTCCTTTATTCGGGATTATCAACTTGATAATAATGGAAAAGGAGATTTGCAAATTAAATTTTATAAAGACTCTAAAAGTGGGAAAAACATTGATACATATAATATAATGGAAATTTCAGGTGAAGTTTACCCAGGTTATGAGGGAGAATTAACTTATTATATTGAAAATAAAGGGACCATTCCAATAAAAATCAAAGGAGAGCAGATAGAGCCAGGAGGTATATTGCCGCTAAAACTAGAAATTTATGAAAATGTTATAGAGGAGAACGAAATATTGTGTAAACAATGGAATAGTGAATAATAGACTTTTAAGAATAAAGCAGGTAATTTTTGCTTAATTTTAGCGGAGGTAGATGAGATGAAGAAAAGGGTAGTTATTATATTAAACATCATATTGGCAATTACATTAATATCAGGTGGATATGGTAAATGGGAAAAAACCCTTGTTATTAAAGAAGATATTACAGTTATTATTCCTGAAACAGAAAACAGTGAAATTCACAATTTTGAAATAATAGAAATTAGTGAAGTAGGCACTAATGAGCTTACCGAAAAAAGTAATGAAAACGATCCTGATGAAAACGATCCTGATGAGGCACATTAAAAGAAATGAGGCAAGGCAGATGGCTTCGAGATATATGCCCACAAGACCATCTAAAACTAAATGCTTTGTAATGCTTATTTTAACGTTCGCTATATATTTAATTGATAACCCTCTAAGTGCAGCTGTTTTGGGAGGAAAATTTTTTTATAATTTTGTAAAACCCAGCCTTTGGTTGGGATTATCTTTATTAATATGTTTATTACCTAATATAAGGGTTAGAGGTTTATTACGGGTAAGAAGTACTATTAATTGGTGGGCCTTTAATTTTGCCGTTATATGTATCGTAGTTTCTTTTTTGGCTGGCTTAATAGATGGATTGGGTAAAAGCCCTTATAGCCATGCACCGGGTGCTATCTTAATTAATATATTTATGGTTGGTTCAATGGTAATAGGGGTAGAATTTATTAGGAGCTATTTAGTAAATAGCTTAACAGAGAGGGAAAATTACCTTATATTTATAGTACTTGCATTTGCCCTAGCTTTTATCTACCTGCCCGTCAATAAAATTTTTACCTTAAAAGGATATAAGAATGTAATAATCTTTACTGCCGAGTATTTTGCACCTGAATTTTCTAAAAGTCTGTTGGCTACTTATTTGGCATTTTTAGGAGGACCATTGCCTGCTATAATTTTTATGGGGGGAATACAAGGTTTTTATTGGTTGTCACCCATACTTCCCAACTTAACATGGATTACCACTGCATTAGTAGGAATACTATGCCCTGTATTCTCATTGCTAATAATGCAAAATATATATTTAGATGAAACTAAAAAAAGTAAAATATATAATAATGAACAAGAAAGTCCCATTGGTTGGTTTATTACCTGTCTTTCATCTATAGCTATAATATGGTTTGCAGTCGGGGTTTTTCCTATCTATCCTTCAGTTATCGCAACTGGAAGTATGGAACCAATGATTAAACCCGGGGATGTAATTTTAGTAGACAAGGTGAAAAGTTTGGAAGAAATAAATCTTCTCAGTGTCGGTGATGTAATTCAGTTTAAAAGGGATAATATCTTAATTTCTCATCGAATTATACAAATATTAGAGGAAGATGGGTTAAAATTTTATCGCACCAAAGGTGACAATAATTCTGCTGAAGATTATGAGCCCGTACAACCTGAACAGATTAAAGGAGTAATAATAAAAGTTGTACCGAAAATTGGTTGGCCCACTTTACTATTAAAAAGTAATAGTGATATCCCTATGGATAATATTGTGTTTTAATCTTTCGAGACGGAATGGTAGTATTCCGTCTTTTTTTATAGTAATAATCCTAAAGTAGTATTCTACTAACTATAACTTACTATTAAAACTACTGTAAAGGATAAGTGATAATTATCTATTCGTGGTGTGTAAAAAAATGGAATTAAGTTTATAATTTGTAATGTAAAGCTTTGAAAATACTTAAGGCCTTAAGTATAGAACAGTAAAAAATAATTAAAAGGAGCGGTTTTAACATGAAAAAATCCAGATTTTTAGTTTTAGCATTAGCTGTTGCTGTAATGTTAATGGGGGCTGGATATGCAGCTTGGACAGACCAATTGAATATTAATACAGAAGTAAAAACAGGGCATTTAGACGTTCACTTTGTTGATAGAGGTGAAGAGGTTGAACTTAGTTTGGCACCTTATGTTACTGGTGATGTAAGTTATGCTCAGGATGGCACTGGGGATAATGACTGGGATATTGCTAATATTAAATTAGAAAATATGTACCCAGGTGCAAAAGCTACTGTAATGTTAAAAATGCAAAATAACAGTACCATACCTGTAGAAATGAAAGCTATCCAAAATACCTATAGTGCTAATTGGGGCGCAAGAGATGAAAACTTTAAACAAATAGGTGCCTGTGTTGTATTTTATGATAAAGATGGTAACGCAATTAATAATGCAGTGAACTCAATATATTCCAATCCATGGGAACCAGCTCATTTGAGGGATATGGAACTTCCAGTAGGTGGCTATGCAGAAATTAGCTTTACCTTTGAAGCTGCTGACGGTATTGATGAGCATGGTACTTATGAATTTAATCCTTGGGTTATATGGCAACAATTTAACGTAGATGCAAATGGAGTAGCCCAAACTGTTGAAACACCATTACAAGGGGATTAATTAATATAAAGAAAAAGTAAAATATTGGTGCAGGGATAGTCATATCCCTGCTTTTAAATTATACAGAAAAAAGCCTATCTAAAAAAACCATAATATGGTATATTATGGTAAATGGGTTTTTTAAGGAGCATATCTATGAAAAGGGAGATTAGTAAAAACCTTAAAATTATTTTATTGGGTATACTTGTTTTTTTATTACTAATAATTTCCTTTTTATTATTCCGGGAATTAAGACATTCTTCTTTTACGGAAAGTAAGAAAGTACTGTATAACTACAAAACCGAGACTAATATAGAATATGAAGTAAATTTTAAACCTAATATTCTATACGATACTCCAACCCTAGGTGAAGGTAATGTATATATTACCGAGTATGTAGACGATATTAATGCTACTTTTATTTTTGAATTTAACGGTGAAAGAACATCTGAAATAAAAGGTGATTATGAGATAATTGGTATAATGGAAGGCTTTACCGGTGAAGGTGAGAAATATAAAAAACTCTGGACTAAAAACTATGTTTTTCTACCCAAAGTGGAGTTTGACAGCCAAGATCAACAGATAGCTTTTAATGAAAAAGTAACTATCCATCTTGATACTTATGAGGACTTTATTGAAGTCTTTAAAAAAGAAACCAAAAGAATGTCCCAAGCAAGGTTGGCACTCTTTATGAATATTAATTTAGTGGTAAATACAGATGAAGGCTTAATAGAAAAAAAGTTTTCCCCAAATATTGCTTTTCCTTTAGACGTGGGTTATTTCCAAAT
>JBMNUR010000234.1:0-5009 GCA_050946395.1 Peptococcales bacterium | reverse complement strand
TCAATAAGCTTAGAGATTACTGAATACCTATTTAATTGTTTTTGAGACATAAGATAATGCACCTCGTTCTTCATAGTGACATTTTATCGGAATAACTACGAGGTGACATTATCACAGAATAAACACAAAGATAAATAAAACAAATTGACTTTTTTTCCATCCTAAAGTATAATTTTAATGATAAAAATCACATTGAATGATTCTTAGCCTCAGATGGAGTTTACTAAGAGGAATACCTACTCTAGCTGAAGCTTAGAAGAAGTTATCCAGGTCGGATAAAAGGCCTTCAACCTTTAAATTGGTCCCGTGAGACCAAAAAGGAGCGTAGGTTAGGTATATCGATAATATGCCTCCTTATTGTGCTCTGCTCACGGTAAGGAGGTTTTTTATGTGGCAAAAAGAGGAGGAATGTCACGTAAAAAAAACAAAAAACTATGGATGCAAGATAAGAAAGCTTCAAAATATGGCAATACTTATTTGATTTGATTAGCTAATTTATTAGGAGGATGATAACATGCATGAAGTTCAAATAAATGAAAGATTACCATTAACGAAAGCTATACCTCTTGGAATTCAACATTTGTTCGCAATGACCGGCGCAACGATTTTGGTACCGATACTTACTGGCCTATCTCCCGCCACAGCACTCTTTTGTTCAGGTATCGGAACAATAATATTCTTACTTATTACAGGCAGCAAAGTTCCTGCCTATCTTGGTTCGTCTTTCGCCTTTATTGCCACATTGACATTGTTTGTAAAAGATCAAGGTAATGTAGCTTCTGCAATGACAGGGGTTTTATCAGTAGGCATAGCATATATTCTTATTTATTTTATACTGAGCATTTTTGGTCTTGGGTGGATAAATAAAGTAATTCCTCCTGTGGTTGCAGGAAGTGTTGTAGCAATCATCGGTCTAAGCTTGACGCCTGTAGCAGCATCAATGGCCAGTGAAAATTGGGTTGTAGCAATATTTACTTTAGCAGTTGCAATTTTGGTTAGTATATATGGCAAAGGATTTTCTAAAATTGTGCCAATTCTTATAGCTATCATTACAGGATATATACTCGCGTTATTTATGGGATTAGTTGATACAACAGCAATTGTTACAGCCTTTAAAACTCCATTTGCTTTGCCGTTCAGTAGTGTGGGTACATTCAACTTAGATTATGTTGCTATACTTGCTTTCGCTCCACTAGCTCTTATCACACTAATTGAAGACTTAGGTCATATGATGATTCTTTCAAATATTACTAACAAAGACCTAAATCAAAATCCTGGTTTCGATAAAGTTGTTTTAGGAAATGGCTTGGCAACGGGTGTAGCTGGTATATTTGGTGGAGTTCCATTAACAACCTATGCAGAAAATATAGGAGTTTTAGCTATTACGAAGGTATATAGTACATTTAATCTTTGGATTGCAGCTATTTTCGCTATTGGGTTAAGTTTCTTTAATCCACTTCAAGCTGCAATTATGAGTATTCCGGCTGCCGTCATGGGTGGTGTAGAAATTCTATTGTTCGGTATGATTGGTGCAGCTGGACTTCGGACATTAATTGAAGCTAAAGTTGATTTCTCAAAAAACAAAAACCTTATTGTTGCATCGGTAATTTTCGCTATAGGTATTGGGGTTAGTAATCATGGTGTTATGTATGCTACCCTTGCAGGAATATTCTTAAACCTTATTCTTAAGGATGAAACTGAAGAAGTCAAAACCGAAGAAGTTGCAGATAAAAACTCTAAAGAGGCAGCGAAATAAATAATATTTTCTTTTTCTAAAAGAATGAATAAATAAGGCACCTTAATACATTGGTAATTAGGGTGCTTTTTTCACCCTCCATCCTTCTGCTTTCCAACATATGTTATAATAGATGTAAAAAATGTAAGGAAATATTAAAAAGGGGCCAAACACATGAAGGTTGTAAAAGTTAGAGCTTATGCAAAGATAAATCTGTTTCTTGATGTTCTTAGAAAAAGAGCTGACGGTTATCATGAAGTGGAGATGATAATGCAAGGTATTAGTCTTCATGATATTATTACCATCCAGCCTGCCTTAGGAATAACTATTGTAGCAAATAGCTCATTAATCCCTTTAGATGAGAGAAATTTAGCCTTTCAAGCTGCCCGGTTAATAATTGATAAATTCCCGGGAATTTCCGGGGTGAAAATAAACATAGATAAAAATATTCCTGTTGAAGCAGGTTTAGCGGGCGGCAGCACCGATGCAGCTGCTGTAATCTTAGGCATGAACAAAATATATAATTTAAATCTTACAAATGCGGATATGATAGAGTTGGGAGAACTTTTGGGTTCTGATGTTCCCTTTTGTACTTTAGGTTCTACCGCTTTAGCTTCTGGTCGAGGAGAAATAATTACAGAAACTGCTCTTTGCCCTTTACTTTGGGTAGTTTTAGTAAAACCACCCTTTGGTGTAAAAACAAAAGATGTTTATGCAAATTTTGACTCTTTTACAAAAAAACATAAGCCAAGTATAAAAAGTTATATTAAAGCATTAGAAGTTAACGATATTTCTTATTTATTAAGCAATACTTTTAATGCTTTAGAAGAAAGTACATTTAAACTTTATCCTTCGGTACAACTATTAAAGGAACAGTTAATAAATTTAGGTGCTAAAAACATCTTAATGTCGGGAAGTGGGCCAACAATATTTACCCTTTTCTCATCTCAAGAAGAGGCCCAGAAATTTGCACAAACTGTTAAAGATAATTATGATTACCAGGTTTTATTAACCCATACCATAACCAAGGAAAATTTGAATGAGAGGATAGAAGTATTGTGAATAAAACTAATAGATTAATACCTATTAAACTGGATGGATATAAACCATTAAGAGAAATTGTTTTTGAAACTATTAGGGAAGCCATAATTAACCAGGTTTTAAAACCAGGTGAACGGCTTATGGAAATCCAATTAGCAGAAGAACTAGGTGTGAGTAGAACTCCGGTTCGAGAAGCGATTAGAAAATTGGAATTAGAGGGTTTTGTGGTTATGGTTCCCCGTAAGGGTGCCTATGTTGCAGGTATTTCTATGAAAGATATTCATGAAGTATTTGAAGTCCGGGGTGCCTTAGAAGCTTTAGCAGCAAGCCTTGCCGCCGAAAGGATAACTGAAGAAGAACTTGAAGAAATGGAACGTCGTTTGGTAAAAGAAGCAGAAGAAACTGAAGCTAATAATTTAGAAAGTATTGTAGAAATAGATACTTCTTTTCATGCTCTTTTATATAAAGCTGCTCGTAATGAACGTCTAATTAACTTTGTAAACCTTTTACAAGAGCAACTACATCGTTTTCGTTCAGCTTCTTTAGCTCGCCCTGGAAGAAGTAAAACTGCCTTGGAGGAACATCGAAAGCTTATTGAAGCATTAGCAGAGCGCAACGGAAAATTAGCGGAACAATTGGCTCGGGAACATATTGAAAATGCAGAACATGCCATGTTGTTATCTTTGGAAAAACAAGGGTTATACTATAAGGAAAATTAATTGAAAGGAGTCCTTGTTTTGACTAAAGCAATTGTGTTGGCGGGAAGCCTTAATAACGGCAGATTAAAAGAGTGTAGTTCAGCTCCTAATGAGGCACTTATTAAAATTGATAATAAGTATATGATTGAATATGTGATAGAAGCCTTGCAAGGAGCGGAAAAAATTGATGGGATTCTTATCTCAGGTCCCAAAAAACATTTGCAAGAGATTTTTAAAGAAGGTCCTGGGCTCCAATTGGTAGAAAATGGCCAAACAATAATCCAAAGTCTAGAGAATGCGGTAAATATTTTAAATGATAAAGAGAATCGGATCCTCGTGGTCACTTCGGATATACCCCTTATTACTGGAGGAATTATCGATAGTTTCTTAGAAAAGTGTCAGGGACTGGAAGAGGATATTGTTTATCCAATTGTAGCTAAGATATTAAATCAGGCCAAGTTTCCGGAAGTTAAAAGAACATATGCTAAATTACAAGAAGGCACATATACAGGGGGAAATATTTTTCTCATTAATCCTGAAATTGTTAAGCCCTGTGCTAACAAAGCCGAAGAAGTAGTAAAACTTCGTAAAAGCCCTTTAAAGCTTGTAAAATATATTGGCTTTACCTACTTTTTAAAATATATAACGGGTAATCTCTCCATTAAAGATGTAGAAGAGCGGGTTTCTCAGTTATTTAATATCAAAGGAAAGGCAATTCCGGTTTCCTTCCCGGAAATTAGTGTAGATGTGGATAAACCTAGTGATTTAGAATTGGTGGAAAACTATTTTAAGAAAAGTTCTGTTTAGGAAAAGTACTAATTTGAGGTAGATTTTCGGACAGAACTTTTCCCTACCTACAGTTTCTACAGATTTTATAGCACCTACAGTAGATATATTGCGCAGCTTTGCTGCGCAAGGTTAAGGTTAAGGAAATGATTGATAAATATTTGGGCAAGTGACGTTGTGACACCGATAACCTTTAAGGTGAACAAATAGGTTTGCCTTATTACAATGTTTGGTTTTCCGAGTGCTATGAACTATTTGATCATATTTTATTCCATTTCTTAACCTCAACCTTAACCTGCGTCATTCATGATGCATCAGAATGTAGACAAACTCCATATTTATCAACGTTACGCTGGCTCAGACAATTTTATTGTGAATGAACTCAACGGCTTCAGGAATTAGCAAAACTCACCTTCGGTTCAAACAGTTGCTAATTCTGGTCTTCAGCCGTCTGCGTTCTTTTTATCTAAACTCGCCAAATGCTTCACTTGGCCTAAATGGAAGAAAAAGTTTGAGGTGGCATAAGTGCAACTATGGCTTTCGCTTAAAGCTAAGCAAGAGCCAAGTTTTACTAATGATAAATTTATATGGATTTTGTTATGAATAACTTTGTCAACAGGCTGCTGCGTCATTTATGACGCATTTTTTGTTTGCGAGGCATGTTGCCGAGCCGATGGTTTGAAAGAAAACCTATCACCTAGCTAATGGGAAGATAAGCTGTAGGCAAGGGCGTTTTCGGTGACGAAAGG
>JBMNUR010000233.1:0-5026 GCA_050946395.1 Peptococcales bacterium | reverse complement strand
GATCTTGATATATTTAATAGACGGCCCCTAATTACTATTTGTATAGGTACCGATCGTTCAACAGGTGATAGTTTGGGCCCTTTGGTGGGATGGTTTTTAGAAAAAAGACTGCCTTATAATAATTTTATTTACGGAACAATTGATAAACCTGTGCATGCAACTAACTTGGAAGAAACTCTTAAAGAAATAAATAATACGTTTTATAAACCAATAGTTATTGCAGTTGATGCCTGTTTGGGAAAATTGGAAAACGTCGGCTATGTTAACATTTGTCAAGGTTCATTAAAGCCAGGTGCTGCAGTAAACAAAAACTTACCGGCTGTCGGTGATTTATCTATTTCTGGTATCGTTAATGTAGGTGGGTTCATGGAATATATGGTTCTACAAAATACCCGTTTAAGTTTTGTCATGGAAATGGCGGAAAAGGTCTCCGATGTATTAGCAGAAGTATATATGCAAACATAACTTTCTTATTATTCGTTATTACGGAAATTAATAGGTTAAGGTGAAATAATAATTTCCTACGAATAACAAAAAAGGGCTTAAAGCTATACGGCTTTAAGCCCTTTTCAAAAATAAGCTAAACTATTCTTGCATCTTACCTCTGGTTATTTGCTCATGAATGATATTGTTTAATTCTTTGTACTATTTCTTCAGTAGTTAAACCTTCTGCATTTATTACGGGAGCTTTAGTTAATGTGGTTTGGATACCCATTATATTTTCGGCACCACCTGAAACTACTATACACTGTACATTTTCCAGTTGCACATTTTTTAAATTAACAACTTGATATCCTTCAGTTTTTAAGGCTTGGCTAACATTTGTAAGTCCTGGGTCTACGGCAATTTGTTTTGGCATCTTAGATACACCTCCACAAATATTATGTGCCAGGTAGTCACTATATTATACAAACTTATTTAGCCGCCTCTTTTAAATTATCTTGCTTGCTATTTTTATTTATACTAGTATCCATTTGGGAAGACCCAATAAAAACAGCACCCTCATCGATAATTAAATTTTTGACTTTTATATCACCAATGACTTTACCGGTAGGTGTAATTTCCGCTTTACCCTGAGCAATAAGATTGCCCTTAATTTCCCCGGCAATCAAAATATTTCTCGATTCAACATTTGCCTCTAATACTCCATTTTCCCCAATAACAACATCACCCTGAGATTTAATTTCCCCTGTAAACGATCCATCAATACGAATTGTCCCTTGGGAAGAAATAACGCCCTGCATATGTGTACCTGAACCAATTAGAGTTTCTACCTTTTCAAAATTAACTTCTTCTTTTTTTCTGAAAACCATGCAATTTCTCTCCTTTAGCCTACTTATTTAAGTACTTTAAGTGGATCTAAATAACGACCGTTAAAAAGAATTCGGAAATCGACATGAGGTCCGGTACTGCGGCCTGAATTTCCTATTCTGGCGATAATATCACCCCGATTGACAACTTGACCGACTTTTACATTTATTTTAGAATTATGAGCATATTGGCTAATATATCCGTAACCATGTTTGATAATAACCGTATTACCAAATGCGGGTTTCCAACCTGTAAAAGTTACCTTCCCTTTTCCTGCTGCCCTTATTGCTGTACCATAAGCAGCTGCAATATCAATACCTTCGTGAAATTCCTTAGTTTTTTTATTAAAAGGATTTTTACGCCAGCCATAAGTAGATGTAATTCTTCCCTTAACAGGCCACCCAGATGGAATTGATTCTAGATAATCCAATCTTTCTTTAACTTCAACTTCTAATTGCGCTAAAGCATCTTCTCGTTCCATCATTTTTTCGTTAATTAATTGTAAATCGTTCTTAATCTTTTTTACAGTATTTAAATTTGGTTCTTTATCAAGTTCATACGTAATACCTTTGGTTATCTCAGGAAATTCCAACCCCGGAGTGATAGGGAGACTTTCTAAAATATCAAAGGTACCGGCCCCGAGAATTTGGATTGATCTCCCGCTAGTTCCAAGGCCACCCTGGGAACGTGAGGTTAATTGTTCTTTTTCTGTGGATTCTTTTAGGCCTACTAATTCACGAATTTTTTGATCTGTCTCTTCTATTTCTTCCAATTTATATAAGGTTTCTTGAGTTACTTTTTGTAATTCTCTTATTTCTTCAGCTTGAACATCATTAATAGTTTTTAATTCTTCATTTTCTACTAATGTGTCATGAAGATAAAAATAGGAGAATGTAAGATAGCCTACTACAATTAAAGAAATCAAACCACAAACTGCTAAGCTATTTATTAACCAAAAAGGTATAGGTAAACTTTTAATAGCTGAATTGGAATGGGGTATAAACATGATTGTATATCTTTTATTAATTTTTCTCGGTTTTCTCTCCATATCCTCACCTGCCAGTTGAAAAAAGATAGCCTGGCTAATACCAAGCCCTTTTTCAAAAACATATCCGATGACCACGAGCCGTAAGACTTCCATTTCTGGGCTGTACGTCTCCGGACTTAAGATGTTAGATTGCTATGTAAGCATTAGCTGACTTGTCCACTGTGTGGGCAAGGTGAATTGCCCCTTCGGGGCAAGAGAAGGTGCCCTGGGGTACAAGGTGAATTGTCCTTCAGGACAAGAGGAAATACCCTGTGGCATAAGTCTTTTATGCCAGAGTAAATATTCCCCAAAGTAAACTCCATCTGAAGCTTAAAATCTGTTGCTAAAAATCATTTTATAAAATATTCTAGGTAATTAAGGAAAATCCTGCCTTCAGGCAGGATTTTCTATTAATTATTTGATTTATTATTCTTTTGACTAACCGCCACTAATACTCCTACTATTCCAAGGAAGGCACACACCCACTTTTGACGTCCCCAACAAACCGGAAATAAGTGGCGCTAAGTCCTTGGACCTTAGGATATTAAATTCTTATGCAAGCGTTAAGCTCTATACACCCTAGAGCACCTAAACTTCGGATACAATCAAAGCTTCATCTGAAGTGAGTTTCCTTTATATAAAGCACTACTTAAAACAATTTTTTCTTCTTCAGATAGGTTATACTTTGAACGCCCATCCATAATAGGTTTTGCATATGTTCTGGCATCATCGCGACCATGAATACTGGTAAGAATAACACCATTACCATCATCATCTAAAAAAGCTATGGAGAAGCTCTGTTCTCCACCTATTCCATCAAATGCATTATATCTTTTAATAGACATATTTTTAATAAACTTCCTCTGATTTTCATCTATCAATTCAAATTGTTTTTCATATTCTTTAATTTGTTCTTCTAAATATTTAACTTTTTCCGCGTTATCCAAAATTAATTCTTCTAGGTTTTTGTTACTCATACCCCTAAGTAAAGTTTGATATTTCTTTTTAGTTTTATTTAAGCTTTTTATTACCCCCATAAATACGACAAAAGTTATTATTAATAATAACAATATAGCTAATGTTATGTATTCATAATAGGTAGTTAAAATACTTGTTACTTGTGTCAACAACATCAGCCTCCCTTTACCGGAAATATCAAAAATCTGTCTTTATATATATGAAGGAAACCATCTTAGGCCAATAAATACTAATCCAATTACAATAAATATTGCTGGTAATAGATTAGCTGCATTTATTTTCTTTATGCCTAAGAGATTTATCCCTATTCCAACTATTAACAACCCACCGGTGGCCGTCATATAACTTACTACTTGTTCTATTAAAATCCCCTTAATACTAGAAGCTAAAATGGTAATCAAACCTTGATAAATAAAAACCGGTAATGCAGAAAATAAGACTCCAAGACCCAAAGATGACGAAAAAATTAGTGATGTAACAAAGTCTAATGTGGATTTAGCAAATAGTACTTTATGATTTCCCGTTAAGCCACTTTCTATAGACCCCAAAATTGCCATGGCTCCAACACAAAACAATAAACTTGCAGAAACAAATCCCCTAACAAAATCACCTTCACCATTACCTACCTTCTTTTGCAAATAATCGCCAAATTCATTTAGGCGGTAATCAATTTTTAATCCCTCGCCTATGAGGCCTCCAATAACTAAACTAAGGATAACTATTAATTCATTATTAGCATGAAAACCCATTTTAAAACCGATTAATAATGTAGACAAACCAATCCCTTGCATTATTGTTTCTTTGTATGTCTCCGGAATACCTTTTTTGAAGGCCATTCCTATGATACTCCCAATAACAATGGCTATTACATTGACAATTGTTCCAAACATTTTTTTTGCACCTCTATTTCTGTTCACTACAACTACCATCTAATTATATTGAAAAGCACCCGGGGAAACAATTGCTTTTTTGCATTTCCCGGGAAATATCGACAGGAAATCTTGGAAAAGAATCTAATTAGCCACAGATTAACACAGAAATTCGTCAGTGGTCTACTCGTCACTCGTTTTTTTGTCAATTTCTTTAGCTAATTCGCTAAACTATTTATAATTGCCAAAATCCCGTATCCGACAAATGACTAGTATTTTCTTTGTTATTTCTTTACCCTGTTTTATTTATACAAAAAGATCGGCTACTAATCTGCACCGATCTTTTTGTATTTAGTATCATTTTTATGGGTTCAATAGAACCTTAGTGTAGCAAAAAACCTTTATTTGTTACTATCACCCTTAGGGTTATATATAGGTGATACATTAGCGCTTCAAATGACATATCTTTCACACGGCCAAGCTCACACTTCCACCGAATAGACGTATCAATATCGATATGCTTAACAATTACAATCTGGTTCACACTTTTGCTTAGGGTATTTATCCCTTTTAGTATAATGTGTATGTAAGAGATGGTGGGATTTTTCACCTAATGGCTTGCCAAGGTATTCTTCATATAATTTTACAACTGCCGGGTTTTCATGAGATTTTCTTAAAGGCAATTGAGCATCCTCGGCATAAATGGCTTTGATTCGCAAACTTCTATAATCTTCTTCCAGTTTTAGACGCTCGGTGGCATTAACAATGGGGGTTCCTCCACCACCAATACATCCACCGGGGCAGGCCATAATCTCTATAAAGTGATAGTCGACACTGCCAT
>JBMNUR010000232.1:0-5055 GCA_050946395.1 Peptococcales bacterium | reverse complement strand
TTATAAGGAGTTAACAGATTAACATTGTCTATGTGCGAAAGTTGAGTTAATTAATTTAAACTTTGTGTGTAAAATCACTGCTTTATCCCTCGCTTATTGCATTCTCTGCTCTAGTAAAAACTTTTCCATCCTATCGAAAGCCTCTTCAATCTTATCCGTTGGAACAAGCAAAGAAATCCTAACAAAACCTTCTCCCGTTGTACCGAAACATGTACCCGGGAAGGTAAATACACCAGTGCTTTTTAATAAGGTGCTGGCAAAATCATAGGAGGACATGCGATATTTTCGGATATCTGGGAAAATATAAAAAGAACCTTTGGGGGTAACATAAGGTATTCCTAATTTGTCAAGTCTACGCATAACGGCTTTTCGTCTTTCGTCATAGATAGCTACTGTCTCTTCGATGCATTCTTCTGAACCGGTTAAAGCAGCTAAAGCCGCCTTTTGAGATACACCAGTAGCACAAATAGTGAGTGCATACTTTAGGTTAAGCATCGGTTGAATTAATTCTTTTGGTCCTGCTAAGTAACCAATCCGCCAACCGGTCATAGAATATGATTTGGATAAACCGTTAACTGTTATCGTTCTTTCAAACATTCTTGGGAAAGATGCAATACTATAGTATGGTGCTTTGTCAAAAATCAATTTTTCATATAATTCATCAGAAATTATTAACAAATCTTCTTTTTCAGCTAAATCAGCAATTGCTTCTAAATTTTCCTTACTGATTACTGCCCCTGTCGGGTTATTGGGGCTTACCAGCAAAATAGCCTTAGTGTTTTTTGTTATTACCTTTTCAATATCTTCGGCTCGCACCTCAAAATTATTTTCTATCGTTGTCTCCACAGGTACCATTACACCACCTGCTAGACTTATAGAGGTGTCGTAGGGAGTATACCGAGGCTCGGGAACAATTATTTCTTCCCCGGGGTTAATCAGTGACATCATTGTAAGAAAGATAGCTTCTTGAGCCCCTACGGTAACAATTATTTCCGAAGCTGGATCTACTACAATATTATTATCCCTTTGCAATTTTTCCGCTATTGCTTTACGCAACTCCGGCATGCCAGCCCAAGGAGAATAGTGGGTACTATCCCCTCCCTTCTTTAAAGAATTAATAGCCGCTTCAATAATATAGGCGGGTGTCTCCAAATCTGGATCACCTCTACCCAGATTAATGACATCTGGGATTTCTTGAGCTAAAGCAATCATTTTTTTTCGTTCGTTAGTAGCTCCCTGTCCATCCATACGAGAGGCTAGAAACCTTTTACTTGGAGAAAAGCTTTTTGTCATCTCCAACACCTCGATCCATATTTTCTAATATCTTTCTGGAAAATCCCTATTTTTAATTTCTACCTTAACATCCTTAATACCACGAATAAATTCGGCAAATAAATCAGTCATTCTTTCATAAATCTTTTCGCCTTTTTCCCGGCTGCCTAGGAAAGCATTGCCCATAACACCGGATACTCCATATTCCGGTTGGTCAAAAGCCATCCTGACAGGGAACTTTTTATACTTAAAACCAAAACCAGAACCGGAATCTTTTACACTGCCTTCTGGGAGATAATCTGGTGTAGTTGGGAATTCGCTAACCATCCTGTCCATTCTCACTAATTCTGGAACCATTAAAAGAGCTGCTGAAGTCTCTATCTCCCCTGCATGCCAACCAGGTAATTGATCCTTCCCATCTATTAAATCGATACAAAGTTCTGAAAATACTTCGGTGTCAGCTGCCCAACCAATTGCCATAGCACCTGTTTCATAACGCAAGGCTCGAATCACTCTATCGATTTGAGGAGCATTAGAAGTATGACCAGTACTGAAAATTATTTTAGTAAAACCGTGATAAATTAAACTTCTACCAACATCGTATAAAAGGTTAAACAATGTTTCGTCCCGTAGTGTAATGGTACCTGGTTCATTGGGGCGCATGTGGAAGCAACTATATCCCAGCGGAATTAATGGTGCGACTGGCACATCAGCCTTTATTGCAGTTTCCATGCATACATAATAAGCCGCAAAGGAGTCTACACCACATGGTAAATGGGGACCATGCTGCTCGGTGCTGCCGATAGGTACTATAACCGTATCCGTTTTTTGTAACCATTCTTTTACATCAACCCATGACATGTCAAAAATCTTATACTTTGAATACAAACTTTCCCTCTCTCTAATGCTCATAGTTAACATTCCTCCTATTTTATTGATTTAAATATGGCTAAAAACTCCTCATCAGTAAGGGTTCTTTGCAACCTATCAGCTTCATCTTTGATTTTCTTTACCATTTGTTCTAAATCTTGATCTGTTAATTCTAAGCCAAGTTCCCTAGCCTTCCAAATAACATTTGCTTTACCGGACTTTTTCCCTACTTTCACATCATGCTTAACACCAAAAATCTCCGGCTGGAAAGGTTCTACAGTATGAGGATTTTTCATTAGAGCTGCTGTAGGTATTCCCGCTTCCCAAGTAAATAAGTTCTTACCAACAATAGGTTTATTAGGTGGGAAAGACCAGCCACTAAGTTCTGCCACTAGTCGGGAAACTTCGTAAAGGGCTTTAAAATCAATACCTGTTTTCACTCCATAAAGACATTCGAGAGCGAAGGCAACCTCTTCAGTAGAAGTATTACCTGCCCGCTGTCCTAATGAATTTAGGACACTGGAAACTGAACTAGCCCCGTTTTCTACACTGATCAAAGCATTGGCAACACCAAGACCAAAATCATTATGACAATGTACTTCAATAGGAACTTCAACCCACTTCTTAATATTATTCATAAGGAACTTCATACCGGGCGGATTAATACAACCGTTGGTGTCCACCAGGGTAACTCTATCTACTCCGGCTTGCGGCACTACTGTTGTTAATAACTCTTCTAAAAATTCTAAATGAGCACGAGTCGAATCAATTAGGAAAAGATATGTATATAAACCCTTTTCCTTGGCATAAGTTGCCACTCTTAAGGCTTTCTCAATAACCTGTTTCTCTTCCCAGCCAAATTGATATTTAAGGCGGGGATAGCTAACGGGCACTTCCATTATTGCGCCCCAAACATCACATTCTTTGGCTAAATCAATATCACCCTCAGTGGCACGACATAAACAAGTAATTTTCGCATTTAAACCCAAATTGCTTATTTCCTTTAAGGCATCCCGAGTTTCTTGGGAAACGGCGGGAAAACCGGCCTCAATATATTGAACCCCTGCTTTATCAAGCATTTTAGCAATTTGAATCTTTTGTTCCTTATTAAAAGATACTCCTGCTGCCTGTTCTCCATCTCTTAGAGTAGAGTCATGGATTTCAACCTGAGCCGGAAGCGAGAAGTCTTTTGTTACTTCATCGGCAAAATTAAAATGACTGACCCACCAATTGTCTTTTTTCCATGGACCGTTTTCCATATTAAGCCTCACATTGTCGGACATAACCTTCTCCTTTCTTTTTAATGAATTAGTTCCCTTCGTTCTTATAAGTAGCAACTTTTATGCCAACTATTTTTGATATAAGTGAGGCTTATAATCCCGATAAAAGGGTAGTCATTAACTGTTATTAGCGATGTCATGAATCATTGCTCCTCTTTTGCACCCATTTAGCCCCCATAAAAAAATAAACGGTGGATATTTCCACCGTTTACTGCACATTTTAAAATTGTGAAAGGAATCTACACATTTTCTCCATTATTCCAGATTTCATATCTACTTAAATCAATTTTGTCGTTCCATGAAATACCGTAGCCACCGCAATCTACATGAACTAACTTAAATAGTGAATTTGTTTTTAAATCCTCAAATATAGGATACTTATCAAATAATTTTTTAATATCATATCTCTTCTTAACGTTATTTTCAAAAATTACAATTAACTCCATATTATCATTCATTGGTTTAACATCCCTAATTCTCGGTATCCCATTCATCTTTATCACCTCTATTCCAAAGGCTCTAATTTCCTAAATTCCTGACTATTCCACATTTCCAGCAAAGATGATTGATGTAATTTAGCCCACTCTCGAACTAAACCTTGAGCTTTTTTGGGTAAGTCCCCTTCTAGCATTTCAAGTGTATTAATGTCAAATTCGCCAACATATTCTCCGTATATTGCATGAAAATGCGGTGGATTATGCTCACTTCCAATAAAAAACATTTTTATTATTATTCCATAAAATCTTGCTATCTCCGGCATTAATTATTCACTCCTTCGAATTTTCCCTTACTTATATGATACCATAATATTTATTCTTTGAAACCAACGGGAATTTAAAAAGCAGTCGACCTTGTAGGCCAACTGCTTTTTCTTTTTATCATTTTTACATAAACAAAGGTGCAAACACCAAGGATACAATAGTCATAAGCTTAATCAAAATGTTAATGGATGGACCAGATGTATCTTTGAAGGGGTCACCTACGGTGTCACCGGTTACGGCTGCAGAGTGAGCTTCTGAACCTTTACCACCAAATTCGCCGCCTTCAATGTATTTTTTAGCATTGTCCCAAGCTCCACCAGCATTAGCCATCATAATAGCTAATAGGAATCCAGAAACTAGTGCACCAGCTAAAAGACCACCTAATGCTTCTTTACCTAAGCCAGGGATTAAACCGATAGCAATAGGAGCTATTACAGCCAAAAGACCAGGAATGATCATTTCTCTTAAAGCTGCAGCAGTACTAATACTAACACATTTAGCATATTCAGGCCTAGCTTTACCTTCCATAATACCGGGAATTTCTCTAAATTGGCGTCTTACCTCATCAATCATGTCCCCAGCCGCTCTACCAACTGCATTCATTGTAAGAGCGGAGAATAAGAAGGGTAACATACCACCAATAAATAGACCGGCAACAACTGCAGGGTTTAATATATCAATAGTTGAAATACCTGCAGCTTGAGTATAGGCGCTAAATAAAGCCAAAGCTGTTAAAGCAGCAGACCCTATAGCAAAACCTTTACCAATAGCAGCAGTAGTATTACCTACAGCATCAAGGCCATCAGTAATCTTACGAACTTTAGGATCTAATCCGGACATTTCGGCAATACCACCGGCATTATCAGCAACCG
>JBMNUR010000231.1:0-5065 GCA_050946395.1 Peptococcales bacterium | reverse complement strand
TCCTGAAGCCGTTGAGTTCATTCACAATAAATTGTCTGAGCCAGCGTAACGTTGATAAATATGGAGTTTGTCTTCAGTCTGAATCGCCATAAGCGATTTTTATTTTATCATATTCATTTATGAGTTTGTAGGTAGAAAGTATGATTGCTTTCAAATTCTAGCGAAGGAAATCTTAATCTAACGAACGAACGAAGTGAGTGGAATCTCAACCTTAACCTCAACCTTATTTTTCCCGCCCACTCGCTCACCATCCTTCAGATACTTTTTCGGTATAGGAACCTCATCAATTGCTTTTTGGGCGAAGGAATTATCAACAATTTTTTCAAAAGGAACTTGCTCAGGTATTACTCTGCTTTTAAGAAGAATCTCTTGCATTTTATTAAAAGAATTTTGGGTAATTACCGGATTGGGAGACCATACATTTTGGTTTTGATAGCGAGTTATGATTGACAAAATAATTGATTCCTCTAGGCTTGGAAAAAACGGTTTTAATACGTGAGTAATTTCCTCGGGGGTATGGTAGGTACACCATAACTGGGCTTGATAAATTGCTTTAGAAAAACTCTCGATTAAATTTTCTTGTTCCGATAAGGTGGAAGCTTTAGTAATAAAAGTTGTATAGGCTATATCGCCAACTTCTTCACCGAGAGCTATAGCTAAATAGGCATCCTCTTCTTTTTCCAGCAAGGAAGCCTCAGGTTCTAAGAGGTGAATGAATTGCCCTATTCCGGCTTTAAAAGCACCGATGGCTGCTTCTTTAGGAATGTTTTGGATAATATCAACTTTTTTAAAGGGAGGTAATTGATTTTCAATTAATAAATACTCCAATACTAATTGGGGCGTAGAGTGGGCTATGGCACCAATAATAATACCTTTTTGAAGGTTTTGCCATTGAAAATTTTCCACTGGTTTTCTAGACAATAAAAAAGAAGTGTCTCTTTGAATAAGTTGAGCAAAATTAATTAGATTGCATTCTTTTTTTTGTAAATAGTCTAGTAGGGAAATCTGGGGACCGGCAAGAATAATGTGAGATCTACCATCATCTAAAGAACTAATTAAATCTTGATTACTATTAATGGTCGAGTAAACTATATTTAGCTTTTCTGCTTCAAAAAATCCTTGGGATAAGGCAACATATAACGGTGTATATAATATTGAATCAGTAATTATACTTAAATAAACAGTTTCTACATTATCTTCTTTTTTTCTCTGACATCCGTTAATTAGTATGGTCATAATTAAAAGAATAATTAAGACTGTTATAAAGGACTTTTTTTTATTAAACACACTATCTCCTCCTACCAAAGATTAATAATATATATTTAAAATACTAGGAAAAATTAACTAATATCTTTGAATATTTTAAGATACCAAGACGTAAAGATTAGTAAGTAATAAAAGGGGTGATAGTGTGAAAGGATTAAATATATCAGATAGAATTAAAAAAATTACTTATGGAAAAAATACCGGCTTAAGTTATTCCGCCTTATGGTATGGATTTTTAGCTGCCGGATTTCTTTGGCTTCTTTTAGTGGGAGGTGGTATCCTAGGCATTTTAGCTATGACAGAAGGAAATATTTATCAAATGGCAGATTTATTAAAATTGATTACTTGGTCTATTTATTTTCTGGGTGGTTTTATGGTAGCTTATAAAGCCGGCTATAAGGGGTGGCAACATGGTTTGTGGGTAGGACTATTTATGGGCCTTTTTTCAGTGATTTTCCTTTTAGAGCTAGTACCGGCAGTCCTTGCTTGGGAAGTAGTCTTATTTCAATGGGGGGCAGCAGCAATTCTAGGTACTTCCGGAGGCATAGTTGGTTTGAGGGTCATGAGAGCTAAAAAGGATAGGCGGGGTTATACCTTCAAAGAAGCTAAAAAGGAAAAGTTCTTTAAACTTGACAGAGATAGATAATTTTATATATTATTAGTTTTAAGTAAATATCTTTTTAACTCCGAGGATGGGGAGGAGTAAGGCATGCAGGCACCAAAGAGAGGGAAATTCTAAGGCTGAAAAATTTCCTGGAGAGCGGTATCCTGAAGGTAGCCCCGGAGGAATGAAGCTGAAAATATTAGGTTAAGGTTAATATTTAGCCATTTACAGTAAGTTTCATCGGGATAGCCCGTTATAGCTTTGGTAAGAGTCACATTTAGGTGTGAAATTAAGGTGGTACCGCGGAAGATCCTCTTTCGTCCTTTTATGGATGAAAGGTTTTTTTTATTTAAAAGTTGGAATGTTGGAAAGTTGGTCAGGGGTTGTCATCTCTTACTAGTCACTAACAACCAGTCACTAATTGAAAGGAGAATATACATGGAAGAAAATAAAAACCTATCAAAAGTATATAACCCGAAAGAAGTAGAGGAAAAATGGTATACCCATTGGGAGGAAAACAAATATTTTCATGCTGATGTAAAAAAAGAGGCCCCTCATTTTTCTATTGTCATGCCACCACCCAATGTAACTGGTTCTTTACATTTGGGACATGCCTTAGATAATACTTTACAAGATATTTTAACCCGCTGGCGTAGGATGCAAGGCTATAATACTTTATGGCTACCGGGTACGGACCATGCGGGTATTGCTACTCAGGCCAAAGTAGAAGAACAATTGATTACAGAAGGTACCAATAAACATGAACTAGGCCGGGAAAAGTTTTTGGAGCGAGCTTGGGATTGGAAAGAGCAATATGGGAACAGAATTACTAAGCAACTTCGCAAATTGGGCACTTCCTGTGATTGGGAGCGGGAACGTTTTACTATGGACAAAGGTTGTTCGGAAGCAGTTAAAGAAGTGTTTATTAGGTTATATGAAAAAGGTCTTATTTACCAAGGTAACTACATCATTAACTGGTGCCCAAAATGTCAAACTACTATCTCCGATATTGAAGTGGAACACGCTGATACCCAAGGTAAATTATACTATTTCCGTTATCCCACAGAAGACGGCAAAGATTTCATCCAAATTGCTACAACTAGACCTGAAACAATGTTAGGGGATACAGCTGTTGCAGTTCATCCCGAAGATAAAAGATATAGCCATTTGATTGGTGCAAATTTGGTTCTACCCATTGTAAATAGAGTTATACCGGTTATTGCGGATAGTTATGTGGATAGTAAATTTGGTACCGGTGCAGTAAAAATAACTCCGGCCCATGACCCCAATGACTTTGAAATGGCCCAAAGACATGGGTTGAAGGAACTGGTTGTTTTAGACAAAACTGGAGTAATGAATGAAAATGCCGGTCCATATCAAGGTTTAGACCGTTATGATTGTCGTAAGCAAATTGTCAAAGATTTAGAAAGCAAAGGATTCTTGGTAAAAATCGAGGAACATGCCCATGCTGTGGGGCACTGTTATCGTTGTGATACAGTAATCGAACCAATGGTATCCAAACAATGGTTTGTTAAGATGAAGCCTTTAGCAGAACCAGCCATTAAGGTTGTCAAAGAAGGCAAGGTAAAGTTTGTTCCAGAAAGGTTCACTAAAATATATTTAGATTGGATGGAAAATATCAGGGATTGGTGCATTTCCCGTCAATTATGGTGGGGACACAGAATTCCCGTTTGGTATTGTGAAGATTGTGGTGAAGTAATAGCGAGCAAAGAAGAACCACGTTCTTGTAGTAAATGTGAGTCACATAAACTAGTTCAGGACCCTGACGTATTAGATACCTGGTTTAGTTCCGGTTTATGGCCCTTCTCAACTTTGGGATGGCCTCATTCTACCGAGGACTTAGCTCGCTATTACCCTACAAGTGTTTTGGTAACGGGTCGGGATATTATTTTCTTCTGGGTGGCAAGAATGATTTTTACGGCTATGGAATCAATGCAAGAAGAACCTTTTAAAGAAGTATTTATTCACGGACTGGTTTTGGATGCACAAGGCCGAAAAATGAGTAAATCCTTAGGTAATGGTGTTGATCCCCTGGAGGTAATTGACCAGTATGGGGCAGATACCCTAAGATTTATGCTTATCACCGGAAATACACCGGGCAATGATTTACGTTTCCAATTTGAACGCTTGGAAGCTGCTCGAAATTTTGCCAATAAAATTTGGAATGCAACTCGTTTTGTATTAATGAATTTAGCAGATTTCGAAGAAGAAAATGCATTGCCAGATGATGGTTATACTTTAGCCGATAGATGGATTTTAAGCCGGTATAATTCTACTGTGCGGGAAGTTACTCGTCTTTTAGAAAAGTATGAACTAGGTGAAGCTGGAAGAGAGTTATATGATTTTATTTGGAATGAATTCTGTGATTGGTATATTGAGTTGGTAAAACCCAGACTTTATGGTAAAGAGACTGAAGAAAGCAGAAAAATTGCTCAACAGGTACTTAGCCAGGTATTAAGGGGTACCATGGAACTGCTGCATCCTTTTATGCCATTTATTACTGAAGAGATTTGGCAGCATCTACCTCATAAGGGTGAGAGTATTATGTTGACAAATTGGCCTAAAGCAGATGAAGACTTGGTAGACAAAAAAATCGAGACGGAAATGGCTTTAACTATGGATATTATAAGAGCTATCAGAAACTTACGTAGTGAAATGAATGTGCCGTTAGGTAAGGAAGCGGAAGTTATCATTGGGGCTAATAAACAAGAGGCCTTAGAATCAATAGAAAATGGTGAAAAATATATCAAATCTCTAGCTTCGATAAGTGAATTAACTCTTGAACTAACTATCAGTGAGAAACCCGAGCAGGCGGCTACCGCTGTTATTCAGGGCATAGAGATATTCTTACCTTTAAAAGGACTTATCGATATTGAAAAAGAAATAGGGCGTTTAAATAAAGAATTAACAAAAGTTGAACAAGAAATTGACCGATTAGAGAAAAAGCTAAAAAATCAAGGATTTTTAGCTAAAGCACCTGTGGATGTAGTTAACAATGAAAAAGAAAAATTAGCAAACTATCAAGCCAACAAGGAAGCTCTTTTAGCTAGGGTGAGAACACTAAAATAGTGGAAGAGTGGAATAGTGAACGACCCCTGAGTCCGTCGTGCAGATACAACTTGTCTATTAGTGGCTTTCTTGTCATTGCCTTGAAAGAAGTCGCTATTCTGTCAT
>JBMNUR010000230.1:0-5093 GCA_050946395.1 Peptococcales bacterium | reverse complement strand
CTGATAGTTTTTAAACTATTTACCTTTTCCGTAACTCCAACGATGCAGGTTGATCCCATATATCAAGGAAAAACAGATCAACCTTGTGTATCACTAACAATCAATGTAGATTGGGGTGAAGATGTTATCCCTAAAATGCTGGATGTATTAGAGGAGAAAAATGTAAAAGCTACTTTTTTTATTACAGGTCGATTTGCTAAAAAATTTCCTGATATAGTTAAGTTAATACACGAAAAACAACACGAAATTGGTAATCATGGATATTCTCATCCCCACCCAGATCGAATTTCGGTAGAAAAAAATCTAGAGGAAATAAATAAAACCCATGATATCTTAAGGGAATTAACTAAGGAAAATATCTATCTTTTTGCTCCCCCTTATGGTGAGAGGGGCCCAAATTGCTTAAAGGCCGCCCAGCAAGCAGGGTATAAAACTATTCTTTGGACTGCCGATACTATTGATTGGCAAGAACCTCCCCCTTCTGTAGACACCTTAGTAAGTAGGGTAACAGAAAAAAAGTTAACTAATGGTACTATTATCCTTATGCACCCTAAACCCCATACCCTAGAAGCACTACCTTTAATAATTGATGTAATTAAAACAAAAGGATATGAAATTCGTAAAGTTTCAGAAATTATTTAAACGGGCAAATTGCCCGTTTAAAATTTGTTGTAGCTGAATAATTGGTGACAATGGTAAAATAAATAAAACAAAACCTTACGTGTGCCCTGGAAGGGCTCGAGGTTGTAAATTTAATAATAAACCTTTTAATAACAGGTCATACTATTTTAAGACATAATTTAACCTAAAGGAGAAAGCTATGCTACGAAAAATAAATTTGCTAACATTATTGTTTTTTTTGTTTTTTATAGCCACAACTCCTCTTTTGGCTGCCGATGAACCACAAATAACTGCTCAGGCCGCTGTACTTATTGATGCTGATACCGGAAAATTAATATATGGTAAAAATCATAATGAGCCCAGGCCTCCGGCAAGTACTACTAAAATACTAACAGCTATTTTGGGAATCGAAAAAGGAAATTTGGATGACGTAGTGGATATATCACCTAGAGCGGCCCAGACAGGTGAAGCAAGTTTGAATCTTATTGCTGGCGAAAAAATTACCTTAGAAAATTTATTATATGGAGCTCTTTTGAAATCCGGAAATGACACTTGTGTTGCTATCGCTGAACATGTAGCTCCTACAGTTGAAGATTTTGTAAAGTTGATGAATTTAAAAGCTCAATTGATAGGATGTAATAATTCAAACTTCATAAATACCAATGGTTTACCTGCAAAAAATCATTATAGTAGTGCTTATGACTTAGCTTTAATTGCCAGGTATGCACTAAAAAACCCCACTTTCGCCAAAATTGTTGCCACTCCCCTTTATACCGTTGCGTGGGAAGCAAGTGGTCGGAAAAGAACTATAAAAAATACTAATCAACTTTTAACAAGTTATTATGGTGCTTCCGGTGTAAAAACAGGTACAACTGATGCGGCTGGACATTGTTTAATTGCGTCCGCAAGTAGAGATAATAGAAATTTAATAGCTGTAGTTTTAAAAAGTCACAACCGATTTAATGACGCCCGAATCTTATTGGATTATGGTTTTGATAACTATCGAAATATTAATCTTATAGAGGAAAATAGGAAAATCATTGTTCCGGATACTATCACAAATAGGGCGATAGCTCTTTATACAGGAAATAATCTACAAGTTACTATTGATACAAGAGAAAAAGTCGATATTACACGTGAATTAGTACTAGATTGGATTAAGTTAAGAAAAAAAGATGATAAGGATGTATTAGTTGGGCGAATAAAGTATTTTAATAATAATGTTGAAATAGGTTCAGTTCCCTTATATTTAGCAGAGGAATTAGAAACTTATGAAAAGCCCTTTTTCCCATTCGGAATTTGGCAGGAAATAAAGGGTATAATCAAAAAAACTAGAATAATAAATAATTAAATAGAGGGGGGCAAATATGTATACAACAAATTATGAAACAAGCAAATTAAGTAATGGAATTAGAGTTGTATCAGAATACATACCATATGTTAAATCTGTTGCTGTTGGTATCTGGGTGGGTGCGGGCTCTAGATTTGAGGATGAACGACAAAACGGTATTTCCCACTTTTTGGAGCACTTATTTTTTAAAGGTACGGAAAAAAGAACTGCTAAAGATATAGCAGAAAGTTTAGATGCAGTGGGAGGACAATTAAATGCTTTTACCACCAAGGAGTACACTTGCTATTACGCTAAAGTTTTAGATGAACATTTAGAATTAGCTATAGATGTATTAAGTGATATGTTTTTTAATAGTAAATTTTCCGAAAAAGATATTAATAAAGAACGGGAAGTAATTATTGAGGAAATTAAGATGTATGAAGATACTCCTGATGAAATAATTCATGATGTTTTTTCGCAAACAATTTGGGAGGGACATCCCTTAGGCAAGCCGGTATTAGGCACAGAAGAAACAATAAGCACTTTTAGCAAAGCTGATTTTTTAAATTTTATTGATACCCATTATGTACCTGATAATATTGTAATTGCTCTAGCCGGTAGAGTAGAACACGCAAAAGTAATAGAATTATTGGAAAAATTATTCGGTCAAGCCAAAAAAGGTAATGTTCATAAATACCCTCTTCCTCCCCACAATCATTCTCAAATGCAAAATATTTATCGGGATGTAGGTCAAGTCCAAATTTGTTTAGGATCACCGGGTTTACCTCAAGATCATCCACAAATTTATCCGTTATTTATTTTAAACAGTGTTTTAGGAGGAGGACTTAGTTCTCGTTTGGTTCAAGAGGTGCGGGAAGAACGTGGATTAGCTTATTCTGTGTACTCCTATCATTCTTCTTTTTCCGATGCAGGGTTATTTACCTTTTATGCCGGAACTAGGCCGGATAATTATGAGCAAGTAATTCAACTTATTATTAGAGAAGCTTTTAGTATTAAGGAGTATGGTATTACAGAAAAAGAATTAACAAAATCCAAAGAACAACTAAAAGGCAATCTTTATTTAGGTTTAGAGAGTGTTGGTAGCAGAATGACACGTATTGGTAGATCTTTATTATGTTTAAATAGATTGATAACACCTGAGGAAGTAGTGGCAAATATAGATCAAGTTAGCTTAAAAGATGTTAAAGAGTTGGCTAGTTCAATTTTTCAAGAAGATAAATTTACAATCACAACCATTGGACCTATTAAAAATACCAAGGATAAAAATTTTTTCTTTAATGAGGTTCGGGTATAATGGATAAATTAGAACATATTTTTATACTACAAGAGCAATTAGATGCAAAAATTTCCCAAGATCATAAGGCGGATTTTGATTTAGAGACTTGGATTGAAAAAGAGATTTTGGCAATTATTTCTGAATTAGGCGAAGTTCTTGCTGAAACAAATTTCAAATGGTGGAAAAACCCACGAGAAATTAATAGTGCAGCCCTTAAAGAAGAAATAATAGATGTGTTTCACTTTTTAATAAGTTTATGCTTGAAAGTAGGGATTACTCCGGAAGAACTCTATGAAGTATATCTTATTAAAAATAATGAAAATCTTCGTCGTCAAGAAGGTTTAAGTGAAAAAGAAGGGTATTCAATAAGCGAGTAAAGTCTACTCGCTTATTGGTTTATTCGCCAATTCGTCTATTCGTCAATTCACCAATTAATCCTATTTAAATCATTGCATTTGTTAGGTTATCTATTTTTAATATTTAACCACGGATGAACATTGATGAAAACGGATTACATGTTAAATATAAAAGGTCTTAAATATTTTATTATTATTCATGTTTAGACCTAAATCACTTAATCTTAACCTAAACTTTAAACTCACCGTGTGCTCTAAAAAGCCCGTTGTTTAATAAAAAATAAAAAAGCTCTTTTATCTGTATTGATCTGTGTTTATCTGTGGCTTAATTTTTAAAAATAAATGCACCTATCTTTTTGCATATTCCATAAATTAACACATAAAAATATATAGGGGTGTTTTTGGAATGTGGCGGTTGATGGGTGGAGTATTATTAATTTTATTAATATTTTTATCAGTACGGTCAAAAATAATTTTAAATCGAAGAAGAACCAAGGAATTACCGGAAGTAATAAGTAGTCCGGTTTCTCAAGCACTAACTCAACTTTTAGGTACTGCGGGTGGTATTTATTTATCATTAATAATGTTAGCTTCTTTTTTAGGTATAGATGTTCCTAAAGAAATTACCTTTTGGCAATGGTCACTTGATCCTTTAGCTTTTTTTTCTTTGTTAATTACCTTATTGCAACCATTATTAATTCGAGGTTTACAGAAAATTTAAATAAAGTGGAGGGAAAATATGCGTTTAAGTGAATTAATAGGCAAACATATTGTAAATATTTATGATGGAGCAAGGCTAGGAACAATAGCTGAATCAGATTTGGTCATCCATACGGAAACAGGAGAAATAGATTCAATAATATTACCTAATAAAGGTAACATTCTAAGTATTTGGATGGATAAACCTAGCCTTACTATTCCCTGGCATTCTGTAAAAAAGATTGGTAAAGAAGTTGTCATAGTTGATTTGGACCAAAGCCATATGCGTTTAAAAAGATATTCATATTAATCCATAAGCATTCGGGTATACAGTTGGCCTGATTTGTTTCCAATGGTAAGTATTGACACTAGCTCCTATCCATGCTATAATTTCATAAAATTCAATATTACCTCATCTCTCTCAGAGGTGGGGTAGAGGCGCGGAATTCAAGAGTATTACCAAGGAGATGGGGAGTTTATGATTTGGTAAAAAAGGGGATTTCGCCGAAGTCCATGAATTTTCCCAAAGTTCTGGGCTGGGACTGTATTGAATAAATACAGGACTGTCACATATGACTTCCCGGGTTTTATGTGGAGTGCTATCTCAAGGAGAATGGGGATATTTTTCTTTGGACATAACCAAAGGGATATTTTTCCCTTTGGTTTTTTGTTTGCGAGGCATGTTGCCGAGCCGATGGTTTGAAAGAAAACCTATCACCTAGCTAATGGGAAGATAAGCTGTAGGCAAGGGCGTTTTCGGTGACGAAAGGGTCTGAAGGAAGCTGATGGC
>JBMNUR010000229.1:0-5104 GCA_050946395.1 Peptococcales bacterium | reverse complement strand
GTAGAATCAACGTTTTTTTATCACTTAGCAATTTATCAACTGTTAAACTAACGATTTCTGCCGCGTGGCTTCATCTTGAACTGGGCATAAAAAGTGGCTACCCCGTAAAGCCTGCTCAATGGAACCCTGATCCGCCGGGCGGTATACTCCACGGCGGGGCGGGGCAGATAGCCGTAGTGGTTCTGCAAGCTCTGCAGGACCGGGATAACGGTGCCCTTTTCACCCAGATATGGCTCTATCAAAGCATCGATCCCGCTCAAGTCAACCTCCGGCGGCTGGACCACAGCATCGGGCGTGTTTTTGCTGCTCAAACTACCAAACCCCCTTACCCAAAATTTTAGAACAGAATACTGGACAATACCGAACTATTCTCTTCCCGGTAAAGATAATCCTGCAACTGTAAAGACTAAAAAAGAAAAGTGATAGATTGTTCTGTAATCTAGAAAAAGAAGAGCGTTTGAAGCCGGCGGGGGCACTGCATCCCCAATTAAAAAGGCGGGCGTTTCCGGCAGGGGGCTCTCTGGGGTATAATATGATCAGGAGGAAGATATAACAGATGATTCCCCTTCGCGATACTGCACCGCGCCACCGTTTTCCCATCATCAATATCGGCCTGATCCTGCTGAATGTGCTCGTCTTCCTGCATCAGTCGGCCCTGTCGCCGGAGCACCTCTACCGCTTCATATTTAAATACGGCTCCATCCCTGCCAACCTCACACTCAGCCTGAGCGGCATCCTGGGTCCTGATTTCAGCTTTTCCGCCCTTTTCGCCGCCGCCCTGCCGCTCATTACCGCCAACTTCTTGCACGGCGGCTGGCTTCACCTCATCGGCAATATGCTCTATCTCTGGATTTTCGGCGATAATATCGAAGGGAAGGTGGGGCATCTGCAGTACCTGCTGCTCTACCTGTTCATGGGCGCAGCAAGCCAGCTCTTTCACCTGCTCAGCGATCCCCACTCCACTGTCCCCCTCGTCGGCGCCAGCGGCGCCATCGCCGGCGTCCTCGGCGCCTACTTTATTCTCTACCCCCGTGCCCGCATCCTCACCCTGCTGCCGCTGGGGTTTTTCATCACCTTTGTGCATCTGCCGGCGATGCTCTTTCTGGGATTCTGGTTCCTTTTACAGCTGCTGAACGCCTCGCTCCAGGGCGCCGCCATCGGTGTGCAGTCGGTAGCCTGGTGGGCCCATGTCGGCGGATTCATCATCGGGCTGATCATCGGCATTGCCGCCAAAAAGAAAACGAAAGCCGAATACCGCTACTAAAACAACTGCCCGAGTGGGGCTCCCTCCCGCCGCCCCCCTCGATCTCTTAGACCACCCGCACCGGGGTGAAGTCAACTCCGTCGCAGGCGACAAAGCTGTAAATGACACCGCCGCGCTCACCCTGGAAGATCCTTTCCCGCCCCTCGTCATGGATATGGCCGAAGACACAGTGGCTCACCGCATAGTCTTCCAGAAGCCCGGTAAAATCGCTGGGGCTGCTCTGCCGGTTAAAGGGCGGATAATGCAGCGCGGCGATAATGCGCGAACGCCCCGCCCGGCGGGCGCTTTCCAGCGAGAGCTGCAGCCGCCCGATCTCACGGCGGTAGATCTTCTCATCCTGCGCCTCGTCAAAACCCTCTTCCCCCGGGCAGAGCCACCCCCTGGTGCCGCAGATTGCCCAATCCCCGAAGACGTGATGATCGTTTTGCAGTGCCGCCAAACCCGGGGGCAGGGCGGCCCGCACCTTGCTGATAGAAGACCACCAGTAATCGTGATTGCCGCGAACGAGCAGCTTCTGCCCCGGTAGCGCGGCGATCCAATCAAGATCGGGCCGGGCCCCCGAAAGCTCCATCGCCCAGGAGATGTCGCCCGGCACGATCACCAGATCGTTCTCGCCGACAACACGGCGCCAGTTTACGGCGATCTTCTGCACATGGTTCTCCCAGGCCTCACCGAAGATATCCATAGGCTTCGGCTGATCATGGGACAGATGCAGATCAGCGAGCGCCCAAATAGTCATCTCTTTTTCACCTCGCCAACAGATTAGCACCATCATCTTACTATGAATCTGCATGTTTGACAAAAATTAAATTGCTTTATTTAAAACTTTCAGTTTGCAATTTTGAAATAAAATGATATAATGCCAGTATATATATAAGAAGATGATAATTTAAAACTTTTAACGGGAGGGTTAGTTGTGAGCAAATCGGCTGATTCAGCTTCAAAAAAGACCAGGCGCAAGCGCCCCCGTCGTTACCTGCGCAGCCGCATTACGCGAAACTTGATCCTGGAAACTGCCCAAAAAGTTTTCTTAACCGACGGTTATACCAAGACTACCATCGCCAAGATCAGCGAGATGGCCAATGTGGGCTACGGAACCGTCTACAGCCATTTCAAGGGTAAGGATGACATCCTTGGCCGGGTAGTGGATAATGTGCTCGAAGAATTTTATGCTCTGCTGAATATCGAGTTTTCCCCCACCAATGTGAAGGAAGCGAGAGATATCTTTCATAACATCATGCTCTCAGTCTTCAAGCTCTCCGAACAGCATCGCCCGATCATGAAGGTCTACCAGCAAGCGCTGGGGCAATCCGAGGCAATCATCGCCCACTGGCAGGGCGTCCAGGATTACTTTATCAAGAACACGAAGGTATCGATCATCTTTTCTCAGAAAAAAGGCTTTGCCAAGCAGTTTGACGCCGTCATCGGCTCCAGAGCATATATCCTGCTCGTCGATCGCTTCATCTGGGAAGTGGTCAACGGTAAGGTAGACAATGTGGAGCACCTCGCAGATGTCCTCACCGATATGGTCTTTCAGGGATTCTTCAATTAGCAAAAACCAATTGGCGCCAGCAATTTCTCGCGGGCCGGCCGGCTAAAACCGGCTAGCCCGCCCTGTGGATAGCCCGCTTCTCTGTCACTATCCAGTCCATAGGCCGATCCCAGGGATCGACGGGAACCCGCGGCACGAGCTGCAGCTCGAAGGCGAGCGCCACCAGCGGCACTTCAGGGCGTAGCCTTTCGAAGAAGCGATCGTAGTAACCGCCCCCATAGCCGAGGCGGTTGCCCCGTAGATCAAAAGCCACGCCCGGGACAATGAGCAGGTCGATCTCTTGAGGCTCCACGGGGCGAAGCGCACCGGGCCCCGGTTCGGGAATCCCATAAAACCCCGGGGCCAGATCCTTTTCCAGGTCAAGCAGCTGCGAAGGGATGAGTCTGCGCCCCACCGGCTCTGACTTGGGTACAAGCACACGGTTGCCGCGGGCAAGATTGTCCTCCACCATCCCACGGGTCTCCACCTCGCTGCGAAAAGAAAGGAAAAACATGATCGTGAGGTCCTCTTTCCGGTAAAAAGGCAGCCGCCGCAGCTGCGCGCCGATCTTCCTGCTCCCGGCTGCGATCTCCGCTCTGCTCAGGCTGTCTCTAAGGGCAAATATCTCCCTGCGTAAAGCCTTTTTGGACATCTCTTTCTCCTTTGACAGCACCGATCTATATGCTCAGGCACCGTCTCCTCAGCTTTTTTTTGCTCCCACTCCCACCAGTTCGTAGCGGCGGCTGCCCAGCCCCATCTTCTCCGCATAAGCGAGCATGCCCCGGTAATCGGTCTTCGGATGAAGGGCACAGAACTTGTCGCCGCCAGGCTCAAAAGCAGCGCTCAACGCCGAGCCGGCGATCCCCGCCTGCTCGTTGATCAGATCCACCGCCGCCTGATCTGCCGCCACCGGATCAGTCGTTGCAATGATGCCGATGTCGGGTACCACCGGCAGATCGCTCCAGCTGTTGCAGTCGCAGTCAGGTGTAATATCAAGCAAGAAATTGAAGAAAACAGCGGCGTCTTTCTTCCCCGCCATCGTCCCGCAGGCGTACTCGACCATCCTTTCGCCCAATTCCGGCAGCTCTGTACGCCACTGCACCTTCACCGCCTTGTGGACGCAGGAGATGATACATTCACCGCAACCGGTACATTTTTCGGGATCGATGCGGGCCGCCTCTTCATCCAGGGTGATCGCTCCCGCAGCACACCAGCGCAGGCAGACACCACAGCGGCGGCAGCGCTCCCTTCTGATCACCGGCTTGATCGCCGAATGCATCTGCTGTTTCCCAGCGCGGCTGCTGCAGCCCATGCTCAGATTCTTGATCGCGCCCCCGAAACCGGTCATCATATGGCCCTTCACATGGGAAAGCGTGATCAGCAGATCAGCCTCCACCACCGCTGCGCCGATCTGCACGGTGCTAAAATGTTTTCCTTCAATTCTGATATCGTGATAACTGCGGCCGCGCAGCCCGTCCATGATCACAACCGGCGCCCCCACGGTGGCATAGCTGAAGCCATGCTGCAGCGCCGTCTCCAGGTGATCCACCGCATTGGAGCGCCCCCCGGTGTAGAGGGTGTTGCTGTCACACAAAAAAGGCTTGCCGCCTGCTTTCTTAACCCTGTCCACGATCTGCCGTACAAAGACGGGGTTGATAAAAGCGGTACTGCCTCGCTCTCCAAAATGCAGCTTCACCGCCACCAGGTCTCCCGGGTTGATCATTCTGGCAACACCAGCGCGGTCAAACAGAAGTCCCATTTTTTTGACCAGGCTCTCATGGTGGGAGCTCGCCCTGCGGGCGGCATAGTATACTTCAGGTGCGGTCAAGTTGGTATCCCCCTTAGTAAGCTCTCGCGAAATAGACCGTCTCTACGGCCTTCTCGCCACAGATCAGGCACCGTTCATGCTCCGGCTCCCGGTCGAAGGGGATACAGCGGATCGTAGCTTTGCTCTCCTCTTTCGCCTTCAGTTCACATTCCTCCCGGCCGCACCATGAAGCGACGAAGAAACCGCGCTCGCGCTCCATCACCCTCAAAAATTCGGCGTAATCGTCACCGCTGCGGGTATGCTCTTCCCGGTAGCGCCGTGCCCGCTCCAGCAGATCGCCCTGCAGCTCCTTTAGCAGCTGCGGCAGTTTCTCGGGCAGATCCGCCTGAGGCAGCGGCACCTTCTCCCCGCTGTCTCGCCGCACAACAACGACCTGCCCCGCCTCAAGATCGCGGGGCCCCAGCTCGATGCGTAGCGGCACCCCCTTCATCTCCCATTCGTTGAACTTCCAGCCCGGCGAATAGCCCTCGCGCTCGTCGAG
>JBMNUR010000228.1:0-5111 GCA_050946395.1 Peptococcales bacterium | reverse complement strand
CTTACGATGTATGCAATTTATCGCTTAAAGAATTAGCAAAGCGAGCAGGAGTTTCTGAAGTATTAATCCTAAAGGTTTGTGATATATTGGGATTTGAAAATTATAAAGGATTAAAAAATGCTTTTCAAAATTATATTTATCAATTAATAACTTTTAGTGATATCGAAGACTTAGCAAGACAAAATCCTTCTGATTCTAATGCTAATAAGAAAGTATTGTTTAACCTGGTTTCTTTACTTGAACAAAGGAATATGGTTGAAATGATTAACAATTTAGACACTGATTTAATATTTAAATGTGGACAAGATCTTTTAAAATCAAGAGAGATTATTGTTTTCGGGCATAATGCTTCTAAAACATTAGCTGATTATCTTGCTCACAGATTGAATTATATGCATTTGAAAGCGTATTCTATTAAATTGGGTGATAATGATATAGTTAAAACGGCATTGGCTAAGATTAGTATCGATGATTTTGTAGTTATCTTTTCTTTCCCTCCGTACTACTATCCCACAGCTGAGGTGGTGAGGTATGCACAAATGAAAGGTATAAAAATAGCGACTATTACAGATAGTTTACAATCACCTGCTGTTTCTGAAAGGGATTATACGTTTATTTGCAAAACAGATTCAATATTTTTCTATAATTCATTATCATTGCCAATGAAATTTGTAGAACTCTTAACTACTAATATGGCTATACAATTGGGAGAGAATCTTAATCAGATTACAAAAGAAGAGTTGCTGGTAAGTAAATTTATTAGTGGAAGGGATTAAACTGTTATACAATGGAGGTTTAAAGTATAAAATGATATTAATAAAAAATGCGGATGTATACGCACCTAGACACATTGGAATAAGTGATATTTTAATTTGTGGGGAAAAGATTTTTGCCATTGAAACATCTCTTAAAGAATATGAAAAAATTAAGGGGATTGAAGTAATTGATGTGAAAGGTATGCGCACTATGCCTGGTTATATTGATCAACATGTACATATTACCGGTGGGGGTGGAGAACAAGGATTTTCATCAAGAGTTCCTGAAATCTCAGTAAGCGATATAGTCAATGCAGGAGTTACTACTGTACTTGGAATGTTAGGAACAGACAGTATAACAAGAACATTAGAAAATGTACTCGCTAAGTCTAGGGGGTTGGAGGGTGATGGAATTACCGCCTATATGTTAACCGGATCCTATTCTTATCCACCGGTAACCATGACTGGCAGCATATCAAGGGACATAGTTCTCATAGATAAGATTATAGGGGCAAAAATAGCATTATCTGATCATCGTAGTTCTAATATATCTAAGGATGAATTTATACGTTTTTGTGCAGAGGCAAGATTAGGAGGTATAATATCAGGGAAGGCTGGCATTACAGTAATTCATATGGGCACAGGAAAGGGAGGGTTTAAGCATATTTATGCTTTAGCAGAAGAGTCAGACGTACCTATAAACAATATATTACCAACCCATGTAGGACGCAGCAAAGAAGTACTCTTGGAAGCAATTAAATTTGCAAAAGATGGCGGCAATATAGATATTACTGCGGGACAAAGCGGTGTTCTCGGAGATTCAGCTTCACAAGCAGCATATGCTTTAGAATGCGGCGTATCGCCTGATAGAATTACTTTAAGCAGCGACGGTTGCGGAAGTCAGCCTGTTTTTAATGAAGTCAAAGAATGCATCGGCTTAACATATACTTTGCCCAATGTTATTCATGAAGAAATTAAAGTATTAATTGAACAATATTCGGTACCTGTAGAAATTGCTATTTCGTTCATTACCAGTAATGTTGCAAGAATTATGGGGCTGAAAGGACACAAGGGTGCAATTTGTGTTGGCGCTGACGCAGATATAGTTATATGGGATGAGCAAAAAAATATAGAATATGTTTTTGCTAAAGGGAAAATAGCAAAATTTTCTGACAAGATACTTATTAAGGGTCGTTTTGAAAAATGATCGTTAAAGGAGAAGTAAATATATGAACATCAATGTAGGAATGAATGCAAATGATTTATACAAAACTTTGGAAGACTATTTTAATCCTAAACTATGCACCGATATTTTTAAAATTGGTTTACAATATGATAATACAGATTTTATAAGGAAAATCTACACTTCTACATTTGCATCTGTTGATGTTTTAAAAAGAGTGTTAGATAAAAATGAGAATGACATAATGATATTTTCACATCACCCGGTCCCTCAAAAACCTGATGAAAACAGTCCTTATCCAGAGATTCCTCAATATTTGGTAGAGAGATTAAAGGAATCACGTATAAGTTTGTTTTCATATCACATACCCTTAGATGGTCATAACCTATATTCTCCAAGTTATTCATTAGCTTTGGCTTTAGGGCTAAAACCTTACGATACTTTTTACCATCAAAATGGTATTGAAATGGGAGAATTATGCGAAAGTACATATTCTAATGTAAATGAAGTAGTAATTCATTTAGAGCATTTATTTGGCCATGCAGTAAGGCTATATAATTATGGTGACGAGGAAGTAAAAAACAAACGGATTGCCATTGCAGCGGGATGTGCAAAGAATCCTGATATTTATGAATACTTATATAAAAAAGGAATTAATACATTTATTACAGGCGTTACAAATAAGGAAATTACTTGGACACAATCAATTCATGAGCAAGCCAAGGTTAATGGTATAAATTTAATTGGAGGTACTCATTTCTCGACAGAGAAATTTGCACTTATATCACTTGTGAAATTTTTTGAAAGTTTGGGAATTCCATGTGAGTTTTTAGATGAATTACCTAATTTGAACGACATTTAATATTTTATTTTCAGAAAGGATGGTATTTATGTGGCGGTACATACTAAAACGGTTATTAATGATTATTCCTGTACTGTTGGGAGTTACATTTGTTGTATTCATGGTACTTTCTTTTGCACCAGGAGATCCTGCAATTTCAATTTTAGGAGATAAAGCTTCGGAAGCAGATTTAATGGCTTTGCGCGAGCAGCTTGGTCTAAATGATCCAATATTGGTACAGTATTTTCGCTATTTAGGCAATATTTTAAAGGGTGATTTTGGTATATCTTACAAAAATCAATTATCTGTTATGAAGTTGGTTTTGGAGCGTTTTCCTAATACCCTTTACATAGCAGTGGGAGCAATTTTATTTTCATTGGTATTTGGAATCCCTATTGGGATTATATCAGCTAAGAAACAGTATTCATTTATTGATAACGCATCTATGGTCTGGGCATTGATTGGTGTTTCAATGCCGGTATTTTGGATGGGTCTGTTACTTGTTATAGTCTTTTCGTTGAAGCTAAAATTGCTTCCATCTTCCGGAATGGGTGAAGGGTTTGTACCATTACTGAAAAGCCTAGTTTTACCTGTAGTTGCACTGGGAAGCTATTCATTAGCTATGATTGCACGTATGACTCGCTCCTCCATGTTAGAGGTAATTCGTCAGGATTATATAAGTACAGCACGGTCAAAAGGTATAAGTGAGGCACAGGTAACATACAGACATATGCTTAAAAATGCCCTCATCCCAATAATAACTTCTGTAGGATTGCAATTTGGTACTCTAATGGGGGGGTCAATAATGACTGAAACAGTTTTCTCATGGCCTGGTATTGGCAGATTGATGGTTGAATCCATAAAATCAAGAGATATCCCTATTGTTATGGGAAGTGTAGTGTTTTTATCTATAGTTTTCTCATTGGTAAATTTGCTTGTAGATATTCTTTATGCTTATGTAGATCCGCAGATTAAATCTCAATATAAGGGGAAATAGATATGGAAAATATAGATAAAAAAATGCCTGAATATATAGAGGAAGATATTTATAGCGAACGGTCCTTAATGCAAGAAACATGGAGACGACTAAAAAAGAGTAAACTTGCAATGGCCGGTATGTATTTTTTGATTTTACTTTGTGTGTTGTCGGTAGTAACATTTGTAATTGATGTTGTAACTGATAAAACTTTCTATAATGAGCATGTTATAGCTCAGGACTTGGTCAACAGGCTTAAGGGACCAAGTGTAAATCATATCTTTGGTACAGATGAATTTGGAAGAGATATCTTTCTTAGAATCATCTGGGGGACGCGCTACTCACTATTTATGGGGATTTTTGCAATTGGATTTGCCATAGTTATTGGTGGTATTATTGGCGCTATTGCAGGTTTTTATGGCAGAGTTACAGATAATATATTGATGCGTTTTATGGATATTTTGTTAGCAATGCCTCCTATGCTTTTGGCATTGACTGTAGTTGCTGCCTTAGGAACAGGATTATTTAATGTTGTTATTGCCGTTGCAATATCTTATATACCTACATATGCAAGAGTGCTAAGAGCTTCAGTGCTCACTGTTAAGGATAAGGAATATATTGAATCTGCAAGGGCAGTAGGTGCTAGTAATGTACAAATTATTAGACGGTTTGTAATACCAAATTCACTTGCCCCTATAATAGTTCAGGGCACATTGGGTGTGGCAGGCGCCATACTTACAATTGCAAGTCTGTCTTTTGTCGGATTAGGTGTTCAGCCTCCGCTTCCGGAGTGGGGACTTATGTTATCCAATGCTAGAACGTATATGCGCGAAGCATGGCATATTACTGTTATACCCGGTATTTTTATCATGCTTACCATACTATCACTTAACCTTATGGGTGATGGATTAAGAGATGCACTTGATCCTAGACTAAAGAACTAAGGGGGCTCAACATATGGAGAATGAAAATATTTTAGAAGTAAGAAATTTAAAAATAATTTATAGAACAGATGATGGAGTGGTTGAAGCATTAAATGGTGTTAATTTAAGTATAGCTAAAGGCAAGACCTTGGGATTAGTTGGTGAAACAGGGGCAGGGAAGACTACTCTCGCTAAAGGAATTATGGGGCTAATTCCATATCCACCAGGTGAAATAATAAGTGGCGAGATTCTATATTGTGGAGAAGATCTGTTAAAATTTACTGAAAAAAGGCAAAGAAAAATTCGCGGTGCAGAAATATCAATGATTTTTCAAGATCCCATGACTTCTCTTAATCCTGTAATGCCTGTAGGTAAGCAAATAGAAGAAGTTTTAAAGGAACATGGCAGGATTACTAATGAAGAAGCTAAAAAG
>JBMNUR010000227.1:0-5127 GCA_050946395.1 Peptococcales bacterium | reverse complement strand
GCCGACGATAAAAGGGGTTGGCGCAAAGCTATAAGGTATGCAATAACAGAAAACCCGATAGATGATTTAAAAACAAATCAAATGCGAATATTTGACTTATAACAGGAAGGTGAAAAATTGTTAGATTTCAGCAGATCTTTTATAGAAGTGCAGTTTCCGGTATCCAAAGTGTCTAAGGAAAGCTACAAGGAAAGAATGGCAAACTTAGGACAAACATTAACCGGATTAGGTAAGTGGTGGGGACGAAAACCACTGGTATTGGTGAGGGCTGCAATCCTTGGTATTTTATTGCCTGTATCGGATAATTTAGAAAAGGACAGGGAAATTTTTTTAAAACTCATGACCATGGATGAGGATGGCTTGATTTTAAGAAAGTTTAAAAACTTAACTCAAAAAGAATTATATGAATTAGCTGATGAAGACTATGTAAAAGAATACATGGAATTAAATGATGGAGGTATGCCTGTATATAAAAGAGGACTTACAAATGCAGACAAAGAAAAAATTCAAATACATGCATTCAATAGTTTATCATATGATGACAAATTAAAGTATTGCAACAGACCGGAGCATATAGAAAACTTACCTGAAAATGTTTGGAGTGAAATAAATGCTCATTTGGGAACACATGCTGATTCTTTCCAATCCTTAATTGAAGAGTTAGGTATAAAAAGATTCGGACACAGACCTAAGATAGGAGATGTGTTTTCGGGAGGAGGAAGTATTCCCTTTGAAGCTGCAAGGCTGGGAGCGGATGTTTTTGCTTCAGATTTAAATCCAGTGGCTTCACTATTAACTTGGGCAGCATTAAACATAGCCGGTGCTGATGACGAAGAAATAGAGAAATTAAGAGAGTTTCAAAAAGATGTTTATGATGAAGTTGACAAACTTATTACCGAGTGGGGTATCGAGCATAATGAGGAGGGACATCGGGCAGACTCATATTTATATTGTATGGAAACAACATGTCCGGAATGCGGATACAAGGTTCCTTTGGCACCGTCATGGGTAATAGGAAATGGAACTAAGACAGTTGCCATTCTTATAGATAATAGGAATGATGGATTTAATATAGATATAGTACAAGGTGCAAATAAAGAAAAGTTTAAGGAATCCGATAAAAGCATTACCGTAAGAGGCAATTATATGTATTGTCCCCATTGTGAATTGCAAACACCTATAACTTCAATAAGAGGTGACAGACAGGGTGAAAATGGTGAAACTATAAGTGGTCTTAGGCTTTGGGAAAAAGATGAATTTATACCGAGAGACACTGACGTATTTCAAGAAAGACTTTATTGCATAAGATATGTAAAAGAATATACAGACGAGGAAGGAAAAAAGAAAACAAAGAGGTATTATACTGCACCGACAAAAGAAGACTTATTAAGAGAAGATAAGGTAATTAAACTGTTAGAAGAAAGATTCAAAGATTGGCAGAATAAAGGATATATACCGTCAGCTAAAATAGAAGATGGACATGAAACAACTCGTTTGAAAAGAGAAAGAGGTTGGCAGTATTGGCATCAATTATTTAATCCCAGACAATTACTTATAAATGGACTATTTGCTAAAATAAGCAGTGAGATGGCAAATGGGCAAAAAGAGAAATCTATAGGGTTGTTAGGGGTTAATAAGCTATTGGATAGGAGTTCAAAATTATGTGTATGGCATTCTGGAGGACATGTTGAAAACTCGCAAAATACATTTTTAAATCAAGCATTGAATACATTATATAACTATGGTTGCAGGGGATTAATCAACTTAAAGATTAATTGGAATATAATTGTAGACAATAAATTAATTGAAACAAGTAATAATGTTGATACAGAAGATGCAAGAAATGTATCAGAAATTTGCGACATATGGATAACAGACCCGCCTTATGCAGATGCTGTAAATTATCATGAACTCACAGAGTTCTTTTTGGCATGGGATAAAATCTTGTTAAAAAAGGCATTTCCGGAATGGTATGTTGACTCTAAAAGGGTTTTAGCTGTTAAAGGTATCGGAGAAAGTTTTAATAACAGCATGATAGAAATATACAATAATTTAAATAAACACATGCCTGATAACGGTATTCAGGTGGTTATGTTTACCCATCAAGATGTAAAAGTATGGGCAGAACTTGCTATGATATTGTGGTCATCAGGTTTAAAAGTGGTGTCCGCTTGGACAATTTCAACAGAAACAGCCAGTGGAGGGCTGAAATCAGGTAATTATGTATCAGGAACAGTACTGCTTACTCTCAAAAAACAAATTAGCCAAGAAAAAATTTATCAAGATGACTTATATGATGAAATAACCTATGAAGTTAAGAACACAATAGATTCCATGAAGGATATAAATGACAAGGATGACCCGGACTTTAATGATGCTGATTTCATATTATCTTCTTATGCAGCAGCGTTAAAAGTCATTACTTCTTATAAGGAAATAGCAGGTATTGACATTCCATATTGGTTAGCTCAAGGAAGAGATAGTGCCGAAATAAGTCCTATAGTGGAGTTAATTTCAAAGGCACAGGATATTGCATATGATTATCTGATACCTGAAGGTTTTGATACATTTATTTGGAGAGAACTTTCAAAGGAAGAAAGATTTTTCATCAGAGGCTTGGAATTAGAAATGGATAATATCTATAAAATAGGAGATTATCAGGAGCTAGCAAGAGGATTCGGTGTAACGGATTATACTGATATGTTTTATTCCACAACTGCTAATAAAACTCGATTTAAAACAGCGGATGAATTTAAACGGAGACATATTGGTGGAGATGGTTTTGGAAGTACTTTAGCAAGACATCTTTTAGTAGCTATAAATGATTGTATAAATGAAAACAAATCTTCTGCCGGAGTAGCTTATTTAAAATCGATTTATCAAGAGAACAATGAATACTGGAAAAAGAAAAACATAATGATTGAATTATTAAACTTCATATCAAGGGTAGAGAGTATAGGCCATATGGAGCATTGGAAACAAACGGGATACTTCGCAAAAATATTGAGGGAAGCTTTGAGAAATGATGGTGTATAGGGGGAATTTTTTTGATAAACAGATATTCATCTCGGAGAGAGTCTTTGTCTGACTCTCTTCTTAATAAAAAACTAAAAAATGCTAAATCTTATGATAGAATAGCAGGATATTTCAGTTCATCTATATTAGAAGTTGCCGGTGAAGAAATCGAGTCTATGGAAGGGAAAGTAAGGATTATTTGCAATTCTGATTTAGATTCAAGGGATATAGTGACTGCAAAATCTGCTACAAACAGTTTGAGGAAAGAGTGGTGCGATTTTAAACCGGAAGATCTTAAAAATTCGTCTATTAGGTTTAAAAAACTATATGACCTACTATCATCGAAAAAAATGGAGGTTCGAGTACTTCCAAGTGACAAATTTGGTTTAATTCATGGTAAAGCTGGAGTTATAACATTAAGTAATGGTAAAAAAACATCATTTTTAGGAAGCACCAATGAGTCGCTTTCAGCTTGGAATTTAAACTATGAATTAGTCTGGGAAGACGATTCCAAAGAAGCTGTTGACTGGGTACAGGAGGAATTTGATGCTCTTTGGAATGATAGTTCGGCAATGCCTTTATCCGATTTCATAATTGATGATATCAAAAGAATATCAGAGAGGAAAATTATTGATAGAGTTGAAGATTGGAAGAAAAGCGACACCGGAGCTTCGCCGATTGTGATTGAATCTCCTGTATATAGGCAGCAATTTGGTCTATGGGAACATCAAAAATATTTTATCGATAAAGCATTTAATGACCATAAAATGTCCTATGGGGCAAGATATATATTGGCAGACCAGGTCGGGCTAGGTAAGACTATACAATTAGCCGTATCTGCTGAACTTATGGCCTTATATGGGGATAAACCTATTCTTATTATAGTTCCGAAAACACTGACAACGCAATGGCAAGAAGAGATGAACGAGCTTTTAGATATGCCCTCGGCTGTATGGAACGGTAAATCTTGGGTTGATGAGAATGGTATGGAGCACATAGGTAAGAGTATAAAGCAATGCCCGAGAAAGGTAGGAATTATTTCTCAGGGTCTTATTGTAGCCAAGTCTCCTTTAGTATCAAGGCTATTAGAATTAGAGTATGAATGTATTATCGTTGATGAATGTCACAGAGCCAGACGAAGGAATATAGGAGAAGGTAAAGAACATCATAGTCCTGACACTAATCATTTATATGAGTTTTTATTAGAAATTTCTCTAAAAACTAAAAGCATGCTTTTTGCTACAGCTACTCCTATACAATTGCATGCTATTGAGCTTTGGGATTTAATGAATATTTTATCACAGAAAAATGATAGTGTACTTGGAAGCCCGGCTTCCTATTGGAGAAAAAGAAAAATGATTTCCAAAGGGCTTAACTTGATTATGGGTAAGGAATCCATGGAGTTTTTTGATAAAGAAAATTGGGAATGGATTAGAAACCCTTTTCCACCCAAAAATGAAAATCAGTTTTTTGCTTCCATGCGATTAAAGTCAAATATGAAAGACAATGAATTTGTATATCAAAAATCATTTCCGGAATTAACTCAATCAGAACAACAAAGGGTCGGTAATTTAATATCAAGAGGCTTTTATGAAAATCATAACCCGTATATCAGGCATGTTATTAGAAGAGAAAGAAAATATTTAGAGGAAACAATTAATCCTGATACTAATGAACCATATTTACAAAAGATTAAAGTAGAATTATTTGGTGAAAACGAGGAAGATTCTTTGGTGTTAAGTACTTATTTGAAGGAAGCCTATAATTATGCAGAAGAATTTTGCAAATTGCTTGGTAGGAGAAATAAGGGTGCAGGATTTTTAAAAACTTTATTGCTGAGGAGAATAGGAAGTTCCATAGAAGCCGGCAAAAATACAGGTACAAAAATGTTGAATGAATGGAATACTTATATTGACGAAGCAATTGTAGACGAAGATTTTGAAGACTATAAATATGACAAGGATACGGATGAATCATCCGAGATAAAGAATTTGACGGAAGAAGAAACCATTTTATTAAGAAAATATGTAAGAGCATTAGAATCAACAGATGCAGTAGATCCGAAGTATGAAAAAACGGTAGAATTATTAAAAAGTGAAAACTGGATTGAAA
>JBMNUR010000226.1:0-5175 GCA_050946395.1 Peptococcales bacterium | reverse complement strand
ACACACTGGGGGTCTCCACCACATAGGTCGCAAATTAGAACGTACTTTTCTGTAGGATGAACTTTGATGGCATTATAAGGGCAAGCTTTTATGCACATTTTACAAGTAATACACTTTTCTTCATTTACTTTAATGGCACCAGTATTTTCATCTTTGCTTAATGCTTTAATTTTAGGGGGACATGCTTTAATACATGGAGTATCTACACACTGGCGACAAGTAAAAGGGTAGTCCATGTAATCTTTATGGCTTCTAACTACCGTTATTCTTGATTTTTTTGAATTACCTACTTGAAAATGGCTCATGCTACACCATTGCTCACAAATTCTGCAACCAATACATTTATTGGCATTTGCAACTAAAACTTTACTCATTTCCATCACACCTCCGGAAAGTAATATATTAGGATAAAAATATCTCCTTTCCTAAGGGAGGCACCGTTGTTTCCTCTGATACCCTATCGGTTAATAATCCATAGACTTAGGCCCACAGGATTAAAAACTCGGAGAAATAATGTTGTAATATTATATACTTTAATTTTACTAGAGAAAACTTAATTGTCAATCTATTCATGCAAACGCAGCTCTTGCAATATTACAAATTGTATAATATTATTATAATAACAAAATATCTCCGAGTCTAAAAATTCTAAGGGGTTAACCTACGAAAATTAGACCAGGGTTTCTTTGGAAACGAAGAAGCCTCCCATTATGGAAAGGAGAGACCTTAACAAAAATAAGCTATAGGCCTATTATCGTACTTGTCTAAAGAATCTCTTTCCTATGGGAAGGAGATTCTTTTTACTAATTTTATAAAAAAAACTCCAATCCGGAAAGGAGGGTAGAAACCTAGTAAGTTTTTAAAAATCATATCTTAAAAAGGAGATGCGATATGAAGCATTATAAATTTTTTATAGACGGCCAGTGGGTTGATTCCGCCGAAAAAAAAGAAGTAATTAATAAATATACTGGTCAGCCTTTCGCAACAATTGCCCAATCCACCAGTGAAGATGTGGAGAAAGCTGTCCAGGCCTCTAAAAAATCCTTTGAAAAAATAAAGCTTACCCCCTATAAACGTTACGAAATTTTGTTAAAAACAAGTAAGCTTTTATTGGAAAAAGAAACTGAGCTTGCAGAAATACTTTGTAAAGAATGCGGCAAACCTATTGGTGATTCTCGCATTGAAGTTCAAAGAGCTGCTCAAACATTTGAAATAGCTGCAGAAGAAGCTAAAAGAATTCATGGTGAAATGGTTCCGATTGAGGCATCACCGGGATCAGAAAATAGACTGGCGTTTACCATCAGAGTACCGGTTGGAGTAGTTTGTGCTATAACGCCGTTTAATGTTCCTTTAAACCTTATTGCTCATAAAATTGCTCCGGCTATTGCTGCTGGTAACACAGTAGTCCTAAAGCCAACTCAAGAGACACCGATAGTAGCTGTAAAACTTGTGGAAATACTTTTAGAAGCCGGTCTTCCAACTGGGCATATTAATTTATTACTTGGCAGTGGCTCTACCATAGGCGAAGCTTTACTGCAAAACCCTGAAATAAATTTCTATAGTTTTACGGGAAGCCCCAAAGTAGGAGAAAGAATTAAACAAGTTATTGGTTTGAGAAAATGCACCTTAGAACTAGGTAGCAACTCGGCAGTGATTGTTCACAAAGATTTTCCCGATATTAAAAAAGCGGCTGTTTTGTGTGCCCAAAGAAGTTTTGCTAATGCAGGACAGGTATGTATTTCCGTTCAAAGAATATATGTACACTCAGACATATATGAAAAGTTTTTGAATGAAATGAAAAGCTTTACTGAAACCTTAGTTGTTGGAGATCCAATGGATGAGAAAACAAATATAGGTCCAATGATTTCTGAAAAAGAAGTAGAACGGATTGACCAATGGGTTCAAGAGGCCTTAAAAGAAGGTGCAAAACTTGTTGCCGGCGGGGAGAAAGTGGGTACACGTATATATAAACCAACAATACTAAGTGATGTAAAAAATGACATGAAAGTAGTTTGCATGGAAACTTTTGCTCCAATTGCAATAGTTGTGCCATACAACAAAATAGAAGAAGCCATTGAACACACCAACAACTCAGAATTTGGCTTACAAGCAGGAATATTTACTTCCGACATCAATGTTGCGATGAAAGCCGCAAAAGAAATTGAAACAGGCGGAGTCATTATTAATGATACATCAATGTATCGGGCCGATGCTATGCCTTATGGCGGAGTCAAAAAAAGTGGTACAGGTAAAGAAGGTCCTAAATATGTAATTGAAGAAATGACTGAAGAAAAAATTATCGTATTTAATTTATAAAGTGATTATTAGCTTCAAATGGAGTTTGCCCAATAGGAATGCTTACTTCAACTGAAACTTAGCTGACTTGTCCAGGGATGTAGCAGCTAAGTTATTAAATCTCTAATATTGTAATATTGTATGTTTACAAACACCATGTAATCTGGTATATTATATATATCCCAAACAAACTCAATCTTTTTCTCTTTCTTCCCCTTTTTAATATTTTAAAAACCTCCTGCCATAACAGGAGGTTTTTCTTTGTCTAAGAAAGTGCTTTCGCACCAATATCTTTACGATAATGCGCGTCTTCAAAATGAATATAGGCTACTCCTTGATATGCATTTTCAATGGCCTCTTTTATATCTTTACCTAAAGCAGTAACCCCTAAGACCCTACCACTATTGGTGACAATATTTGTTTTTTCTAATTTAGTGCCGGCATGGAAAACATGAATATTTTCCGGCACATCCTTTAACCCGTCAATTATTTTACCTTTTTTATATTCTTCTGGATAACCGCCAGCTGCCATCACTACACAAACTGCCGCATCGGAATACCATTCTACATTAATGTCCACTAAATTACCAGCAATAACAGCTTCCATAATATCTATCAAATCTGTTTTTAAACGTGGTAAAACAACCTGGGTTTCCGGATCACCAAAACGTGCATTATATTCCAAAACTTTAGGGCCTTGCTCAGTGAGCATTAAACCTGCATAAAGTATTCCTTGAAAGACTCGTCCTTCCTGGGCCATAGCTCCAACTGTAGTTTCTAAAATATTTTGTACCACAACTTCATGTATTTCTTGGCTGTAAACAGGTGCAGGCGAATAGGCACCCATCCCACCGGTATTAGGACCTTGGTCATTATCAAAAACCCTTTTATGGTCCTGAGCAGATACCATGGGTATCACAGTTTTGCCATCGGTGAATGCCAACATACTTATTTCTTGGCCCACCAAAAATTCTTCAATAACTACTTTACTTCCCGCAGTACCAAATCTATTCCCCACCAATATTTCTTCGATAGTTGCCTCAGCTTCTTCTTTCGTTTGAGCAATTATTACACCTTTACCAGCTGCTAGACCATCTGCTTTTACCACACAAGGAATACCGATTTGGTTTACATACTCTTTGGCCGCCTTACTATCAGTAAATACCTGATATCGGGCCGTAGGAATGTTGTACTTAGCCATTAAATCTTTACTAAAGGATTTGCTACCTTCAATTTCTGCAGCTTTCTTAGTGGGGCCAAAAATCTTTAATCCTTTAGTTTGAAATAAATCCACGATACCTAAGGTTAAAGGTACTTCAGGGCCTACCACTGTCAAATCTATTTTCTTATTTAAAGCAAACTCCAGTAAGCCATGAATATCATCGGCAGCAATATTAATACATTCGGCTATTTGAGCTATTCCGGCATTACCTGGGGCACAATATATCTCTTTGACACGAGGGCTCTGCTTGATTTTCCAAACCAAGGCATGTTCACGTCCTCCACCCCCTACTACAAGGACACGCAAAAAAACCACCTCCCGAATTATGTCCCTAACGGACAGGTTGAGGTTGACATTGAGATTGAGATTTTGTTTTGTCAACGGATTGTGTTCTAATTCTTTTCTCAACCTTAACCTAGCGTAGCGAAACCTCAACCTAACATTAATAATGCCCGTGCATTATTAATGTTTAAAGTGTCTCTTTCCCGTAAAGACCATTGCTATGCCATGTTCATTACAAGCCTGTATAGTTTCTTCATCTCGAATTGAACCTCCGGGTTGAATAATGGCTTTAATACCCGCTTTGGCAGCTGCATCAACAGTATCCCTAAATGGGAAAAATGCATCTGATGCAAGTACTGCACCAAGGCACTTGTCCCCCGCCTGTTCAAAAGCAATTCGGGCAGCACCTACCCGGTTCATTTGCCCTGCACCTACTCCTAAACTCTGTCTATTTTTACTTACAACTATGGAATTGGATTTAACATGTTTTGCTATTTTCCAAGCAAATAACATTTCTTCAATTTCCTCGGGACTTGGTTCCTTTTCTGTTACCACTTGAAGATGTTCTTTTCCTACTTGTACTTCATCCCGCTCCTGAACTAGAAATCCACCACTAATTTTTTCCACCCAATATTCTTTAGCAGGCTTACCATAACCTATCTCGATTAAACGTAAATTCTTCTTAGAACTTAGAATTTCTAGAGCTTTATTGGAAAACTCCGGGGCTACAACAGCTTCCATAAAAGTTTCTACTATTTTTTCTGCTGTTTTAGAATCAACTTCGTGATTTAGTCCAATTATCCCACCAAAAGCGGATACAGGGTCAGCGAGTAAAGCCCTTTCATATGCTTCCACCAATGTTGTACCTAATGCTGTACCACAAGGGTTGGTATGTTTTATAATAACTGCGGCAGGGGAATTTTTAAATTCCTGAACAAGAGACCAGGCCGCTTCAACATCAACAATATTATTGTATGATAATTCTTTTCCTTGAAGTTTTTTTGCCCCGGCGATTGTACCTCGAGTTTTACCGGGCAAAGCATAAAAAGCCGCCTTTTGATGAGGGTTTTCCCCATAACGTAATTCTTCAATTTTTTTGCCACTGACGACAAAATCCTGGGGAAAACTTTCTTTACTAACTAAACCTGCTAAATACCCACTTATAACTGAATCATAGTAGGCTGTATGTTGAAATGCTTCCAGAGCTAACTCCATTCTCATCTCAAAAGGAATTTCATCCTTTTCCCGCAACTCATTTATGATATCCTTATATCTACTGGGATTAACAACAACTGTTACACGATGAAAGTTTTTGGCTGCCGCTCTTACCATAGTGGGGCCGCCTATATCAATATTCTCCACAGCTTCTTCAAGGG
>JBMNUR010000225.1:0-5190 GCA_050946395.1 Peptococcales bacterium | reverse complement strand
TAGCAAAACTCACCTTCGGTTCAAACAGTTGCTAATTCTGGTCTTCAGCCGTCTGCGTTCTTTTTATCTAAACTCGCCAAATGCTTCACTTATGATAAAATTATATGGATTTTGTTTTGAATACCTTGGTCAACAGGCTGGGGCGACCACAGGTCGCCCCTACATTCCAACATACCAACTTTCCAACCTTCCAACTTTTTGGGCAAAGCCCTAAACAAGTTCCATTCCTCTTTTAATAGCTTGTAAATTGACTTCTACCAGTTCAGGCCGTTTTGCTCCAACTACTTCATGCATAGCCTGTTCCACCTTAGCGTAATCAGTTAATTTCAAATGGGGTAATAAGGCACCTAGAGTTACCATATTGGCAATAGCCGGGTTACCTAAATCATGAGCAATTTCGGTAGCATCTACTTTAATAATAGTAATATCATCTCTTATTTCGTTTAATTCCACTAGAGAGGTATTTACTACTAAAACACCTCCCGGCTTGATTTTAGACAAAAATTTATCATAAGATGGCTGATTTAATACAATTCCACCATCAGCTTTATCTATGACCGGTGAGTGAATCTCAGTATCAGAAAGAAGAACTGAACAGTTAGCGGTTCCTCCCCGCATTTCCGGTCCATAGGAAGGAATCCAGCACACTTCTAAATCAGAAACCATGCCACTCTCAGCCAGGATTTTACCGATAAACATAACACCCTGGCCACCAAAACCGGCTAATAATATTTTATCCATCATAGATTTTTTACCTCCTCCGTTACCTTAAGTTCACCCATTTCATAATGAGGCATTAAGTTTTCTCTTAACCACTTGAGACTCTCCTGAGGAGATAGACCCCAGTTAGTAGGACAGGTTGATAATACACTAACAAGGGCAAAACCTAATCCAGCTTGTTGGACTTTGAATGCTTTTTTGATAGCCTTTTTGGCTTGTAAAATGTTTTTGGGTGAATCAACAGAAACTGAGGCCACATAAACTGCTCCATCTAAAGTAGCAATAGTTTTCGGTAAATCAATAGGATAGCCATTAATATTTAGGTCCCTACCATAAGGGCTTGTGGTTGTTTTCATACCTTCTAAAGTAGTAGGTGCCATCTGCCCTCCAGTCATACCGTAGAGAGCATTATTAACCATAATAGAGGTAATTTTTTCACCTCGAGCTGCACAGTGAATAGCATGTTGAGTACCGATAGCCGCTATATCACCATCACCTTGATAGGTGAAAACAATTTTATCAGGTAAAGCTCTTTTAATCCCGGTACCAATAGCTTGGGCCCGACCATGGGGTCCACCTACGAAGTCACAAGTAAAAAAGTCCTGACAAAAACCTGCACAACCAACAGGGGAAACACCAATAGTATCCTTAATAATATCTAATTCCTCCATTACCTCAGCTACTAACCGCATGATTATCCCATGGGTACAGCCAGGGCAAAAGGAGAAAGGAACATCTGATAATCCCTTACCTCTACCAAATACTTTTTGCATAACTTACACCTCCTCATTTGCCAAGTTAAATACTTTTTCCACATAACCCAATATTTCATCTTCAGTGGGCAATATACCACCTAGTTTGCGATATAAATGAATGGGAACGGCGCAATCCATAGCTAATTTCACATCTTCGATCATTTGTCCGGTATTTAGCTCTACAGTCACAATCCCTTTTACTTTATTTTTATAAGGTACAAAGGCTTTTTCCGGGAAAGGCCATAAGCTAATAGGCCGAATAAGGCCTAATTTTATGCCTTTTTTACGAGCATTTAAAACAACACTCTTAGAAATTCTACCAGTAGTACCAAAGCTTACAATCAGATACTCCGCATCATCCGCATAAAATTCTTCCCAACGCTGTTCTTTTTCTTTAATATCTTGATATTTTGCTTCCCAATGAAGGTTATTAGCTTCCCCAATCTCGTTAGTTAATGAGTAACTGGCAACAATTCTTTTCTTTCTGCCTTTGGCTCCATTAACAATCCAACTCTTATCTACTTCAGGGGACTTGGGTTTTTCTTTTAATTCTACCGGTTCCATCATTTGACCTAAGAAGCCATCAGTCAAAAGCAAAACAGGGTTTCTGTATTTTTCGGCCAAATCAAAAGCTTCCATAGTCATATCATAAAGTTCTTGGGCTTTGGATGGTGCCAAAACAATCAAACGGTAATCACCATGACCGCCACCTTTGGTGGATTGGAAATAGTCTGATTGAGTTGGGCCTAACCCCCCAAGTCCAGGGCCTGTTCTATTTACATTCACGATAACTACCGGTAGTTCTGCTGCAGCACAATAGGAGATGCCTTCTTGTTTTAAGCTGATACCGGGGCTTGAAGATGCCGTCATTACTCTCGTACCAGTACAAGCTGCACCATAACACATATTAATAGCACCAATTTCATCTTCAGCCTGGAGTACTGTTCCACCGGCTTTAGGAAGTTGTTTGGCTAAATATTCAATAATTTCCGTAGAAGGTGTTATCGGGTAACCAAAAAATAGTTTGCAACCGGCTTCAATTGCCGCTTGACCGATAATTTCATTACCTTTCATTAAAACTTTCTTACTCATAAACCTTCAACTCCTTTCTTCCAATTTATTTATATACTTCAATAGCTACGTCAGGACAAACAATAGCACAAAGAGTACAACCGTTACATTTTTCTTCGAAAGCCGGAACAACTGTGTAATAACCTTTGGCATTTGCCTTGTCACCTACTTTAAGAACTCCTTTGGGACAAGCTTCAATACATAATTGACAACTTTTACAATACTCGGGTAAAATTTTTACTTTGGCCATGATTTTTCCCCCTTCTTATTTTTAAAACCGACCATAGTCTATAGACTATGGTCATTATAATAGTCACACCAGTGTCATCCTGCGGGAGGCACGACTAAAGGATCTTAAGATTCTTCGCTATGCTCAGGATGACCGGATGATTAATCCTGTCAACAAGAGATTAGTTTTTATATGCGAGACAGGCTAAAGCTATGGAATTTAGCTTCCCAATAGCTGTTTCGGCTCTAGATGTCAAAACAATGGGATTTGTTGCACCTAATACTAAACCTGCCATTTTGGCATTGGCATAATAAAGTAATGTTTTCCCACAAGCATTACCAGTCTCAATATTCGGCATTAAAAAAAGGTCAACCTTACCGGAAATTTTGCTTTCAATTCCTTTGTGTTGGGCGGCCTCCGGACTTACAGCTACATCTAAAGCAATGGGACCTTCTACTACACTAGAAGGAAATGCGCCCTGTTCCCACATTATCACTAGCTCTTGAGCATCAATAGTTGCGGGCATTTTAGGATTTACCTTTTCATTAGCGGTCAGAACTGCCACATAAGGCTTTTTGATACCCATAGCATTCAAAGCTAAAATAGCATTTGTTAAAATATCTTTCTTTTGAGCAAGATTAGGAGCAATATTCATCCCTCCATCAGAATGAAATACCAATTTTTCTTGCCCGGGTACTTCAAAGGCTGCCAAATGACTTAATAATCTTCCGGTACGTAAGCCTTCTTCTCCATTAAGAACCGCTCGGAGAAAATCACTACTATTAATCATACCTTTCATTAAAACTTGGGCTTCTCCCCTTTTCACTAAAGAAACCGCTTTTAAAGCCGCCTGGTTAATGTCCGGTTCATCAACGATAGGAATATCTATAGCTAAATTTATTTCTTCAAGCATTGGAACTATTTCAGCTTTATTGCCAACTAAAATAGCTTTGGCTAAACCCGCATCTTCAGCTAATTTAATTGCTTCTAAAACATCTTTATCCTGGGCCACTGCCACACTAATAGTAAGTGGTTCCCGCCCCTTAACTTTCTCTAAAACATCCTCAAAGGTTTTAAACAAAATTTCACCCCCATTTTTAAGTGACTAGTGATCGGTGATTAGTCACGGGATCTGTAGGTTCGGGCGAAGCCCTTTAAACATATTGTCGTGCTTCTTCTTCACCATCAAGCACCCGTAATGCTCCGAGAGCCAAGGCCTCTAATTCTTCTTCACCTGGAACAACTTCTATGGGAGCGATAAATTTAACTCTGCGAGATATGTCCTGGACAATACGCTTAGAATTAGCCATGCCACCTGTGAGCACGATTCGATCAACTTCCCCTTCTAAAACGGTAGCCATTGCACCAATTTGCTTAGCTACTTGATAAGTCATTGCCTTTAATACTAAATCAGCTTTTTCGTTACCTTCAGCTGCCATTTTCTCAGCTTCCCGTAAATCAGTAGTGCCTAGATATGCATAAATTCCGCCTTTACTAGAAAGCTTTTCTTTCAATTCCTCATAAGTGTATTTACCAGAGTAGCATAATTTCACCAGTAAATTAACCGGAAGTCCTCCACAACGGTCAGCAGAGAAGGGACCTTCTTCTCGTACGTTATTAATATCGATCATTCTTCCTTTTTTTAATGAAGTTATAGAAATCCCTGTACCAAGATGCACTACTACGAAATTGGTTTCTTCATACTTTGTGCCTATTCTTTGGGCGACTTTACGGGCTACCGCTTTCGTATTTAGAGCATGGGTCATGCTAATTCGTTCTAATTCCGGTAATCCTGAAAGCCTTGCAACAGGTTCCATTTCATCAACAGAAACAGGATCAACAATAAATGCAGGAATACCTATCTTATCAGCTAAACTTTTAGCCATTACAGCCCCTAAGTTGGAAGCATGTTCGCCACGCTCCGCCTTTTGTAAATCATCAACCATTTTTTGATTTACTACATATGTGCCACCAGTGAGAGGTTTTAGCAGCCCTCCCCGACCTACTACGGCAGCTAAAGAACTAAGCTCAATATTTTCCTCTTCTAGTTTTTTTAAGATAAGGTCTAATCTGTACCGGTGCTGATCAAACACTTTAGAAAAATCCTTTAATTCTTGCATAGAATGATCGACTGTTTTTTTGAAAAGTTCCTTGTCATTTTCAAATACAGCAAACTTAGTAGATGTTGCTCCCGGATTAATTACTAAAATCCTTTTCATACACTACCCCCTGTTACGTTCTATTCTACGGAACACTGTTCCCCTGATAACTTAATGATAACTAATAACGCCATTCTAATTATAGCAAATGTTATAATAAATTGAAATAATATCGTAAAAGACGGTCCGTTTCCCAATCTCCACAACCGAGATCGCCACGTCGCTATCGCTCCTCGCGATGACAGAATAGGCTTCG
>JBMNUR010000224.1:0-5241 GCA_050946395.1 Peptococcales bacterium | reverse complement strand
ATTCCCAAGGAGCTAAAAAGATGCCTGAAGTTATGCGCATAGTGGAGTACTTTTTGGCAATTGAATAACGCCCTATATTGAATTTTCAAGGTGCATCGATATTATTGATGTGCGAAGTTTAAGTTATTAAGAAATTAGTGTAGTACCAGAGAAAGGAAGACGACAAATGGCTGTAGAACTTAAATATGTGACTAAAATTAATGAGGGATACAGGTTTCAAGGTGTAGGAGGATTAGTTATTAGATTGATTCATCCGGATGTTAATGGATCAGATCAGCTTGGCATGGGGATAGTGTATGTTAACCCTGGTGAAGAACTTCCCCCGCATAAACATTTTAACGAGGAAGGCTATTTTATTATTTCAGGTGAAGGATTCATGAATATTGATGGGACAGATATCAAGCTAGAGAAAAACATGGCTGTTTACATGCCCGCAGGTAGTACCCATTATACAAAAAACACTGGAAACGAACCATTGATTTTTGTCTGCGCCCTAACGCCTGCCCCGATAGCAAAATAATATGTCCTAGAATCTTTTATAACAGGGGGACGCTCCTTGGAAGATTCACATACGAGCAAACGTCGGTAAGCCGTAAACCAATACAAGGATAATTCAAGGAGAACAACATGAAAGTCGTAGCATTCAATGGAAGTCCTAGAGCCGAAGGCAACACATACCATGCAATACGTATGGTGGCTGAGGAATTAAATAAAGAAGGGATTGATGTGGAGATCATTCAAGTTGGAAATAACGGAATCCATGGGTGCACTGGCTGTGGAAGCTGTGCCAAGAATCAAGATGAAAGGTGTGTCATTGATGATGAGGTAAATGGTCTGATCCAAAGGATGAAAGCTGCCGATGGAATCATTCTTGGATCCCCAGTTTATTTCTCATCAATTGCAGGAGGAATGAAGTGCTTTCTTGACAGAGCCTTTTATGTTTCAAGCAGTAATGGAGGGTTGTTCAGGCATAAAGTAGGAGTAGCTGTCGTTGGGGTGAGGAGAGCCGGTGGGATCCCAACTTTCAATCAGCTGAACAATTATCTCAATTATTCTGAAATACTTATTCCGACTTCAAACTATTGGAACGTGGCATATGGACGACTTCCTGGAGAGGTCTCACAGGATGAAGAAGGTAAACAAATTCTCAGAATCCTAGGGAGAAACATGGCTTGGTTAATGAAGCTGAAGGGTAATAGCAAGGATATAATTCCGACACCTGAGGCAGAGAAAAAGAAACTCATGAATTTTATACGATGAAGCGTGACAGGATTTGAGATTTGAAAATATAAACTGCTATATTTACGGAGGGAAAAAGATGAAGGCGCTGATAGATTATCCAATTGAACATATAGGCTTTGTGGTTGAAGACTTGGAAGAATCGATGGACAGGCTGACAAATATATTTGGTATTAAGAAATTCAGTGTTTATGACTTTACTCCAACAAGAGCATGGTCTGAAGGAGTGGAAGTTGCAAATTATCAATTAAAGATAGCGATGGCAGTTGTTGATGATAAAACCGGATTTGAGATCATACAGCCAGTAAGTGAAGGAATTCATAAAAAAATGGCTGAATCCGGGAAAAAAGGTGTAAATCACATCGCTTTCAAAGTAGATGATTACGATTACTGGAGAGCTTTTTTTCAACAAAAGGGTGCAAGATTCATTTTTGAATCAGAAACAGAGGATGAGCTAAATGGTTATAGAAGGTGCTTTTATGTTGAGGAACAGGATTTGATTTATGAAATTAAAGAGAAAGCCCATTTTAGAAATAGGATTCATGAAGCATCAAGGAACGACCAATGATATTATGTCTCATGATCTAGAAACCATGTAGTAAGGAATTGGAAATTCAAAGGAGTGCCATTATGGATAATAAAGTAGTAATTGTTACGGGGTCCGGAAAGGGAATTGGACGTGCTATAGCAGAACGATGTGCAGAAAATGGTATGAATGTGGTTATCGTGGATGTTGATGAAAATCTGGCACATAATACTGCTCAGGAGATAAGCCAAAAGTTTAATGTTAAAACTCTAGCCGTAAAAACAGATGTGTCAAAAGAAGAAGAAGTAAATGACATGGTGAGAAAGAGTATGAACGAGTTTGGGGACATTTTCGCACTAGTAAATAATGCAGGGATTATCCTCTTAGGTAAGCCATTTGAAGAAGTGGATAATTCAGAATGGAATAAAGTTTTCAGTATAAATTTCATGGGGGTTGTTAATTGCTGTAAAGCCGTGTTACCGATATTGAAGAAGAATAGAAAAGGTAAAATTGTAAACATGTCTTCCTTATCAGCCTATACTGGAGGTATGGCTGTAACCCCGGCATATGCGGCGTCAAAGGCAGCAATAATGAGTGTCACAAGATCAATCGCAAAGCAGGTAGCGCCTCTGAAAATAAATGTAAACTCTGTCGCACCAGGACTTGTAGAAACAGAAGGAGCATCCATTTGCAACTACAAACCTGAACAAGTTCCACTTAATGAGTTGGCTACTCCTGATAATGTAGCGGATGCAGTATACTTCCTGCTTAGCGATGAAGCAAGCCATATAACAGGAACAACTCTCGACGTTAACGGAGGCATATTGATGAAATAAGCGAAAACATACAAGGGCGGGCGCTGCTTGAAAGTGAATATCAAACTACCACTGTTCGCTAAAACAAAATCTAGATGGAGGTGCAAGGAGAGTGAAATCTGTTGTAAAAGTTAAGATTGGTGAGAACCACATTGAGTATATTGATGTTGATGAACCGATAGCAGGCACCGGGCAGGTCAAGATAAAGGTTAGCTATGTAGGAATATGCGGAACGGATATCAGTATAAGGCATGGTCATCAATGGTGCAACCCTCCAGTCATATTAGGTCATGAGTTTAGTGGCATAGTGGAGGAAGTAGGAAAAGGTGTTACAAATTTCAAAAAAGGCGACAGAGTCGTATCCGAGACTGCCCAAGTAATTTGTGGTGTATGTAACAATTGTATGTCTGGACATTATTTAATGTGCGATAAAAGATTGTCAATAGGGTATGGCACAAACGGAGCGATGGCTGAATATATAACAGTAAGAGAGGAAATAGTTCATCATCTGCCGAAAGGCATATCCATAATGGAAGCTGCCCTATGTGAGCCATCAGCAGTTGCATATCATGCTGTATTTGACCATGTATCGCTTCAGCCGGTACATACTGTAGCCGTCTTCGGACCGGGAACAATAGGGCAATTAGTTGCGCAGCTGGCAAAAGCGGCAGGCGCAAGAGTAATCCTCTGTGGTACTTCAAAAGACACCAGCAGATTGGAAATTGCTAGAAACTTAGGAATTGAAACTTTGATTACTGATGATATAGATGTGCCCCAGTATATGGCCAATCAAACACAAGGAACCGGAGTGGATTTTGCCTTCGATTGTTCCGGGGCTGCGCCTGCCATCAATCAAGCTTTGAACAGTATAAAAAGGATGGGAACTCTGGTGCAAGTGGGACTGACAAAGCCTAACCTAGGGATTGATTACAATATTTTGCCATTAAAAGAAATCAAGATTATTGGTACTTTCGGACACCTCTATCAGAATTGGAGTAATGCACTAGAGCTGATGAGTCTGGGTAAATTAAACGTCACCCCCTTAATAACTGCCGAATATCACTTAAGTCAGTGGGAGGAAGCGTTTGACGCCGCTGAGAAGCTAAATAATATTAAAGTCCTACTGTATCCTTGATGAGAAGTGAAGGAAGCTCTTAAAAAGACTAATGCATGTAACCAATTAAAAGTTTACGGTAGGGAGAGGATAACGGATGAGATTAAAAGGGCAGATAGCATTGATCACGGGTTCAAGCAGGGGTATTGGCAAGGGCATCGCACAATTATTTGCTGAAGAGGGTGCGATTGTCGTTGTAAACGGTACTTCACCGGAGACTGTACAGAGGACTGTTGATGAATTCTTAAATCTAGGACTTAAGGTATACGGAGCAGTTTTCGACACCACTGACCACGAACTTGTCAATAGGGAAATCAGTAAGATTGAAAAGGAAATAGGAAACATCTCTATTCTCGTAAATAATGCGGGGATTTCTCCAAAGAAGAATGGAGAAAAAGTCATGATTCGAGATATGTCCTACGCTGAATGGATCCGCGTCATTGATGTCAACATCAATGGTGCATTTAACTGCACCCGGCGGGTTATTCCAGGAATGATCGAGAGAAGGCAAGGCAAAATTATAAATATAGCCTCAGCCTTTGTCAGGCGGTATTCCCCCCTTACCGCCTCTCATTATCTCACTTCAAAAGCAGCTCTTATCGGATTCACCCATGCACTTTGCGGTGAACTGGCTCACTATGGGATCAATTGCAACGCTCTGTCTCCGGGAAGAACATGGACAGAAATGGTTAAAGAAACTCCGGAAGAAAAAAACAATGAGTTTCATTCTCATATTCCCATGGGCAGATTTGCAGAAATCGGAGATATAGCAAATGCGGCACTTTTCCTTGCCAGTGAAGAAGCAGCCTATGTCAATGGAGCTACGTTGGATGTCAACGGTGGGTTTGAGTTCGGCAAATAACCGTATACAAAATTAATCGACTTCTCCTTAATTTTAATATAGAAGTGGCCATCGCATGCATCGTTTTGTGACGGCCGTTTCTATTTCAGATGGCATAATTGACAGTTCGGTACTGGTAAACTTTTTTCCAAAGATTCAGTCGGAGCAACATTAATAGCTTAGCTAATCAATATAAAAACCTCGGGAGATAAAGGAATATAAACATGGAAAAGACAAAAGAAGCAAGACATAGCACTGAGAGGGACAAAACAAAAGGCAAAATAATGGTTTATGGAGCCGCCCTGCTTTATACACTTGTCGTGGGGTTTTCCTTTTTAGCGGTGAAGATCGCAATGAAGTCTGCTTCCCCTCTTGAAGTACTCACACACCGTTTTAATTTTGCCGCTATTGGGGCTATGGTTCCATTGGCTTTAGGTTTTGTTCGAATAGACATAAATGAAAAACCCTTTTTAAAGCTTTTTCTAAGCTCAGGTTGTTATTTGTTTTTTATGGTTCTTCAAGCCATTGGACTGCTTTTTGCAACATCAATTGAAAGTGGTATTTTCTTTGCCATAATTCCTTGTTTGTTGTAGATTAAAAATGTAGAAAGTTGCAGGACAGAAATCCATAATATTGCAAGTTGGATTTTGCATAATATTGCAGAAGATCCATTGCAGGCAAAATCCCCATCACTTATCCTTGTATC
>JBMNUR010000223.1:0-5289 GCA_050946395.1 Peptococcales bacterium | reverse complement strand
GGAGGAAGAAACTCCGCCTGCGACCACGGAAAGCGGTAGTATTCCTGAACCGGAGGAGACAGGTGTCAGCTTATCCACGGAAGAACGCCCCGATTTGGGGGACTTTCTCTGGTACACAGAGGATGTGGCTTATGAGGGAGTTCCATCCGATGCCAATATCATAGACAATATTGGATCGCTGACCGGGAGCTGGAAAGCACTGATTATTTACGATCCCGATAACCAACATGACGCGGGAGCAATGGAGTTTCTCAATGTGGCCCTTGAGGGTACAGAGGAAAGCCTGAGTCTCACTCTGGACTGGTATCGTATTTTTTGGTTAAACGATGGAGAGGGCTTCGATGTGTCAGATATGGAGGATAGCGTATTCAGCGGTAAGTGGGAAAACCACGGCCTCTGGGCGTCCGGCCCAGGAACCATACGCCTGACGCAATTTTATAGTTATAAAGGAAAACAATACGCCGTCGGCACCATGGATACGCCTGACGGGATACCAGCCAATGTAGCGCTGGTGCGGCCATAAGGAGGTGTAGAAGATGGAGAAATATTGTACCAAGTGCGGTAATGAGCTTCGTACCGGCGCTCGCTTTTGTGCTAAATGCGGTGCAGCTGTTTCTAGTGCGCCCATAAATCCTGTTCCGGGAACACAGGCTAAGACCCAGCTGCAGCCTCAAAAACACATCCCGCCAGTTGTATCTCCAAAAAGTCATGCAGTACCGAAAAGAAAAGGCTGGCAGGATATATTGTGCATTGTACTTTCCATTTTACTTGTCATACAGATGGTGGCGGTGGCCCTTTATGGCTGGCCGGGGTTTATGGTTGGTGACAAGGGTGCGGTTGTAGAGGCCCAAGCGTTTGTTGAGACAGAAAAGGCCATCGCCTCAGCGGATAACCCATCCATCACACTTTCCGGTGTGCGCATTGATGTCAATCCCCTAAACCTCATGGACGGTGAAAAGGAACTGATAGTCAGCCGCAAAAAGCAATCGGTAGACGAAGCCACCGGATTTACAGTGGTGGAATATGACATTACGCTGGGAGATATGCATCACCTATACGCACCCCTTACCATCACCGTTCCCTATGATAAAATAACTGCCGCTGGCGGTGACCTTGTATTAGAGCATTACGATAGCGATTATGCCATGTGGATACCTCAAGTTACCGTCAATAATGGTGACGGCACAGTGTCGGCAAGTCTCATATCCCTTTCGCCCGTGAAACTCGTCTATCTGGGCAACAATTATCCCAGCGACGTATTTTATATTTCCGAAAAGGGTTCCAACTACGCCAAGATGGAGGTAAACCATCGTTATTGGGATATCATTAAAAATCTACCCCGAGATGACGCTAAAATAATTGTAAAAGACTTCGTAGAAAACGGGAACACGAAAAACTCCATGCCATGGGCGGAAAATATGTTGACGCCTGAGGACATTAATTTAACCAACAACATCTACAGCATATTCGATACCCTGGTTGACACAATGAGTTCGTTTACAGAGCTGACATCCATGGAGGTGAGCCATACCGCCGATAAGTTATCAAAGGGTGTCTCTGTCGTCGGTCTTGGGATCTCATTGACCCAGCTGGGAATTGATCTGTATTATTCAGAGGGCGATGACAGGACTGCGGCAGTAAATTTGTACAAGAATGTCTTTACAAACAGCGGCACCTTATTTACCTATATGACCGGGTACGGCTCCCTGCCCTTCAGTGCAGCCTTTTTCGGCATCGCAGTCTTAGCATTTGGATTGGACTATGGCGTCCAAGCGGCGGAGGAGTACAAGGAGACAGTCAACAGAGCTATATTCGACCAGTATTACAAGGATTATGCTATATTTAATGAAACGTACTGGTATAACCTTTTTGTTGAAACCTACATTCAGGCATGGCAGAATGGAATGGCGTCGGCGGAAGGGGTTGAAGCGGCATATAAAACTGTACAGGATGCGATGGAAGAAAACACCCAAAAATTCTGGGCGGATGTATTCAGGGAAGGAAGCGATTCGCTGACCTTTGCTGTAGCCGAAGCCGGAGAAACAAACTATTATACACCGAAGGAAGAACAGAAGGCAGAGTATATAGAGGCATATAGAAGGTATATGAAAATGCGGTTCAGGGAAAAAGTTGTACCGTGGATAGAAGAGTATCTGCTTGTACAGCAGCAGAATGAGCTATACAAATCTCTGTATAAGCTCTGCGAACCCTTCAACGAATACTACAGCGTTCAGGTTCAGGAGATTGCACCTATAGATTCCGGCGCTCCATGTAAATATCAGGAACACAAGATACGGTTTGGTAACGAAAGTGGCTACACCCTTATTGATATACCCGACACATGGACGCTGCATGCGCCGCGGGACGATGACCAATGGGCTGTCAAAAGTGAATTCACATATCTTTCATACCTTCTGGCGGGAGCACCGGACAGAATCATGCTGTTTCCGAAAGGCAGCGACGCAATATATCCGGAAGATGCTGCTTTGACCCAAACCTTCACGTTGACGGACAAATTCACGTTGGTTTCACTGGGACAGGAGGAGAGCGATTTCAAATACTACTTGGTTGAAAGATATGACTTTGATCCCGACTACGGCTATTATGATGGATATGGATATGAAATTATGGCTGTCAGGCGCGATATGGAGGCTAATCGAGTCACAGATCATTTGGTTATAGGAATAGAGGCCAAGGTTGAGGAAGATAGCTACCGAGAATATATCTATGACTCCTCCAGCGGTCTGCTTACAACTGATAGTGATATCTATGACGTAAAGCTCAAGCCTAATGCCAACTGGACGGCTATCAGGGGAAGTGAGATGAGCCTTTCTCAATCCGTGCACATTCCCGGGACCACCACTGAACCAAGTGGAGCAGCCTGCGTATATTACAGGTACCTAGCAGTAACTCCCCTCTCCCCTGGCAAATGGCAGGTGGACGAAACCGGGGAAATCATTGAATATGTATGGAATTCCTTTGATGCAAGCGACCGACAACCGGAACGTCTGAGCTCTCCTTCGGGTCAGAGTTTTTTAGCAGAGGCCCGTTCTTTTGCAGCAGAGCTTGGCATTGAGATGTATGACGGCCAAGGATATGATTAAAAATGGAGAAATATATGAATATGAAACCTAAACAAATACTTCTGGTGATTACATCCCTGCTTATGCTGTTGGCCGCCCTGCCCATGCTGCTGTGGTGCTGGGGACTTGTTAACAATGCCGCTCATGGTAACGACTATGCAGGGTTGGGATGCTTCGTGGCCGGGATAACCTATATATTTTCTATGGTAACAGCTATTGCGGGTCTGGTTTTTGCAAGGCGGCTCCACCGTCATGGCTGGTGCCGGGCCCTTGCCTATATCCAACTGGTGGTGGGAGTGGTGCTTATTGTTCCCCTGCACACCTATACCGTACTCACCCTGCCACCGCTATTCCTTATGACTGTCCTGTATTTGTTCGGCGTGGGCTGGCGCGAAAAACGGGATGGAGAACAACAATAAAGGAGCATCATGATGGCAAAGAAGAAAAAGAGCAATAAAGTCCCCTTGCCCATTCAAATTATTATCTGCGCTGTGCTACTGTATGCCATATATACCAGTATCAGCACCCTTGCGCTGGCCATATGGGGAGAAAGCGTCATGGGTACGGTGGACAGATATGGGTCACAGCTGATTGATAGCAAAGCTGAGCCAAACCGCTCCCGTAATGTTTCCAAGGGCTATTGGTTTATAGCAAAGGGTAAGGAATATAGGGGTTATGTGTTTTATGGAAGTGATGAAGCATGGCCCAGCTTGAAAGAGGGCGAAACCCGCTCTGAACGCATCCGCTATCTCCCTTTTTTTCCCTATATCAACAAGCCCGCCATGCTCAGCGAATTTGATGAGATGGGCGAGGGGGGTATCATCTACCATATCTTTGCCCCTATGGGCTGCCTGTTTTTACTGAGGCTTGTTATCCGCACAGCCGGAGGCAAGAAAATAAATAAAACAGCATCGAGGAAACCCGCCGCAAAATCCACTATACACGGGAAACCACAAATAATGGAAGCAAGGAGTGATATGGATATGTTCTGTCCTGACTGCGGAAACAGGCTGACAGAAGGCACGGCATTTTGTACCAACTGCGGTGTGAAAATACAGGCCGGTGCGCTTAACGTCTGTACTGCCTGCGGCTTGGAGTTACCGGAGGGGACCGGGTTTTGTATGGGCTGCGGTAAAGCAGTAGACCGGGCAGTCTCGGAATCCATGGCGGCCAGCCAAGCCGCAGCTTCCGTACCTCCACAGAGCGGCGCGGGACTGGTCGGCTTCTCCGACAGGTGTTTTTCGCCGGAAATACTGGCTGTCGCACAGAAAAACAAGAGGGTTGGAATAAAGTTTATGCTTGTGTTGGTAGCATTACCCCTCATCGGATTTCCCGTTGCCGGTCTGCTGATTGACGAGATGCCCTTAGGCGAAGCCATGATAATCGGCAGCCTGCTCTCTCTTGTTATGCTGGTCATTAATCTGCTGAGACTGCGAGGATCAAAGCAGCCCATGTGGGAGGGTGTGGTGGTCAATAAGTACAGCAAGGAAGAGTATAAGCATCGGGGCGAACCCGAAACATATACGGAATACACAACAGTCATCAAAACCGACTTGGGTAAGAAAAAGACCATCACGGTAAGAGAAAGCAGACGGTATATGTACGATTATCTCTCCGTTGGCGACAGAGTGCGCTATCACCCAAGTTTCGGTACATACGAAAAATACGATAAATCCAGAGACAGTATCATCTACTGCAATGTCTGTACCGTGATGAATCCCATACAAAATGACCGATGCAAACGGTGTAATAATCTGTTATTTAAATAAGGAGGATGATTGTAATGAAGAGATTTGACTCCCTGCTGGAGGCGGCGGAATTTGCTGCCACACTCTGCAAGAGCTGGAGTTTTGCTATTGCCGATGAGAGATATGACACAAAACACTTATTGGCGCTTGCCGAGACAAGCGACAGTGAAGACCCCATCGACGAGGACAGCTTTTTTGTGGTATCCACCACTGGAGCCATTGGCTTATGCCAGGACGGGGAGGACATTGACTGGCTGTTTCTATCCGACGCCGTGCCCAATGAAGATTTGCCGCTGATATACCAAGCCGCTACACAGGTAAAGTTCTGCAAGCAATGCGGCTCCGGTGTTGCTTCCGGTGCACGCTTTTGCGGAGCTTGCGGCGAGAAACTAATTTAGAAATATGCTAGAACCACTATATGACAGAATAACAAAATGAATATAACCAAGGGCAACCCG
>JBMNUR010000222.1:0-5292 GCA_050946395.1 Peptococcales bacterium | reverse complement strand
CCAGCACCACGACAAAGTTTCCGGATTTGACCTTGGTGTATTCCGCGGCGTTGCGGTTGGGCTGCGCGCGCAAACGCACATTGGCCTCGCGCTCAGGCACGATGCTGACCACCCGGGTGAGCGTACCGAGCTGGATATTGACAGGCACTTCCTTCAGATGCTCACTGAGCACATAGCCCTCCAGGTTTTCATGGCGCACCAGGGAAAAGGTCTTCCCCTTGGCCAGCAGCAGCACCGCGCGGCCGGATGGAACGGTAGCCAGGGCTTTGGATTTGGTGGTCATTTCAGCGCGCAGGGTCAGTTTCCCGCCCGGGGCTGTGACAATGGCGATGTTGGGCTGCACGCTGCCATAGGCAAAGCTGAGGGCACGGGTGGGAACATAGCCCATTTCCCCGCCCAGGGACAGGATGGACCAGGTCTGCCCCAGCACGCGCAGGGTGAGTATGGCGCCTGCGTCCAGGTTCATCAGGATACCCGACTCGTGCGTGGGCAGCTCAAACATGGCGATGCCTTCCGATGCGGTCACGATGGCCTCAGACTTGACATCCGTGCCGGGCTTGGGCATGTCTTTCTTGCTTGTGATCGCCAGGGGAACAAAGGGCGGGGGAGCGGCCTCCGCCGGGGCGGTCAGTTCCGGACCATCCGCAGGCGCCGAATCAGCATCCTCAAGGCTTTCAGCATCCTCTTCCGATGGCTCCAGGGACGCTTCTTCCTGAACGGTCATCTCATCCTGCGTGTCAGCTGCCCCCTCGCCCCTCGCCAAGGCCGGCATCAGGGCCATCACCATTAGCAGCAACAGGGCTATCCATCGCGTGATCTGTTTCATAAGGGCTCTCCCTTCAATTTGTTTCGTAGTTTGAAATTATTTGAAACAGTTATGTAATGATTATAGACCTGCCGGCACAAGCTGTCAATGCCCGCCGTTTTGAGGGTATATCAAATCTGTAGTTGGAAATGAGGCCGGAATGAAATGATACAGGTTGCACAAATCAAATCTGTGGTTAAAAAATCATTTTTTATGATATATTAGTGTTGGCAACTGAAAACTCCCTCTTCACCCTGTCAGGGGTACGAGCAGGGAGATTCTGTTAGAAAGGGTAAAATGACAAGCGGAAATCAGATAAAATCAAGGAAAAGGGTTCAAGACCACGGCGAGGTTTACACCAATCCGCGTGAGGTTAATGCAATGCTGGACTTGGTAAAGCATGAAACAGAGCGTATTGAGAGCCGATTCTTAGAGCCTGCCTGTGGTAACGGGAACTTTTTGATTGAGATTCTGAACCGCAAGTTAGCTGTCGTCACAAAGCGATATGCCCCTAACAAACATCGAAATAACGAGCAATGGGAGCGGTATGCCCTGCTCGCCCTATCCTCTATGTATGGCGTGGATATTTTATTGGATAATGCCATCGAATGCAGAGAGCGCCTTTTTGAGCGGTTCATGGAAGCTTATGAGGGTGTCTGCGGGACTTCCAACCATGAAATTGAAATGAGTGCTCGTTATCTGCTTGAATGTAACATTGTCTGCGGCGATGCTCTCACGCTTCGCACTAATGAGGGAGAGCCGATTATTTTTGTCCAATGGGATTTGGTGAACAGCCACAAGGTCAAGCGAAAGGATTATGCCTTAGCTCACCTTTTGGAAATACAAGAAGAACAAGTAAGCATCTTCATGCACAACCTGGAATACGACCAAGCAACCAAAACCTTTATTCCGAAACCCGTTAAAGAATATCCGCCTATCAACTTCTGGGAGGTCTACAAATATGAGTCTTCTGTTTGAGAAAGTCTATAATCCAGACATCCTCAACTGTCTGGCAAACCTGTCGAATGACGAGGTGTTTACGCCGCCGGAAGTGGTAAACAAGATGCTGGATATGCTGCCACAAGAGCTATTCAGAAACCCCAACACCACTTTCCTTGACCCCGCTTGTAAAACAGGCGTGTTTCTGAGGGAAATCGCCAAAAGACTCCTTGAGGGGCTAAAGAATGTGATTCCTAATGAAGAAGAGCGGCGCAAGCATATTTTCACCAAACAGCTCTATGGTATTGCCATCACAGAGCTGACCAGCCTGCTTTCCCGCAGGAGCCTATATTGCAGTAAGTACGCCAACACAGTTTACTCCATCGTGCCATTTGATAATGTAGAAGGCAATATCAGGTTCAAAAACACAGAACACTACTGGGAAGGAAACAAGTGCGGGTTCTGCGGCGCAAGCAAATCGCAGTATGACCGTGAGGAAGGATTAGAACAACATGCTTATGAATTTATTCACACCAGCAAACCAGAGGAGATTTTAGGGATGACTTTTGATGTTATTGCGAGCAATGTTCCGTACCAACTTAATGATGGGGGAGGGAGCGGCACAAGCTCAATGCCAATTTACCAAAAATTCGTTGAGCAGGCCATAAAATTAAACCCACGTTATATAACAATGATTATACCTTCAAGATGGTTTTCGGGAGGGAAGGGCCTTGACAGTTTCCGCGACACCATGCTTAACGACAGGCGCTTAGTTCAAATACACGATTATATCGAAGCGGCAGATTGTTTTCCTGGTGTACAGATAAAAGGAGGTGTCTGCTATTTCCTTTGGGATAGAGACAATCCTGGTGATTGTTTAGTCACGACATATAAAGATAATCAAAAAAACACCCCGATAAAAAGGCCTTTGCTTGAGAAAAATTGTGATGTGTTTATTCGTTACAATGAAGGAGTTGATATTTATCGAAAAGTCATCTCAGCAAATGAGGATTCGTTTGAGGAGTTAGTTAGTACGAGAAGACCTTTTGGTTTTTCTTCTAAATTTAGAGGCCGTAAAAATCGCACAAAAACTGATGATGTTCTTCTTTATCAAAATGGCGGAACTTCATTCGTTGCGCGTCAAGAGATATTACGGAACGAACACTTGGTAGACAAGTGGAAAGTTTTCATTCCCTTCCTTGGCAGCGGTAGCGACACTTTCCCGCACATGATTTTAGGGAAACCATTTGTTGGTGCACCAGGTACTGCGTGTACCGAGACTTATTTGGTCATCGAGGGAGCATCTTCAGAAAACGAAGCCAAGAATATCATATCTTATATTGCAACGAGATTTTTTAGATTTTTAGTTCTATTGAAAAAACCATCCCAAAATGCAACTAAAAAGGTCTATTCGTTTGTCCCACAACAGGATTTTACAAGACCATGGACTGACGAGGAATTATACAAAAAATATAATATCTCAGAGAGTGAGATTGGCTTTATTGAAAGCATGATTCGCCCAATGGATTAAACCGCTACGCTAAACGGAGGACCTTATGTCTGAAAACTTTTTCCCGGAACGCACAAAAGCCCGCCCCATGATTTACGCTTACAGTGATAGGGGCTACCCTGGCAAGCTCAAAATCGGTTACACAGGCATTGATGTGGAGCAACGGATAAAGCAACAATACCCCGTTGTGATGCCGTCTCCGAAGCCATATACCATCGTTTTTCAGGGTTCAGCTATGCGACCCGAAGGGGACATCTTTACGGATACCGCTTTGCATGAGTATCTTGAAAAGCGCGGTTTTCAGAGGCAGGGAGAGTGGTTTGACTGCACGAAAAAGGATGTTGAGGCGGCTTACCTTGCGGTCATGAACCGCATTGATAACGTGGAGAACCGCACCCGTGATTTCTCCATGCGCCCTGAGCAAGAAGCGGCTGTGCAGCAGACAATGGATTATTTCGAGCGTATTGCTGGGGAAAACAAACAAAAGGGTGAGAATCGCATTCCGAAGTTCTTGTGGAATGCCAAGATGCGTTTCGGCAAGACCTTTGCCACCTATCAGCTTGCCAAAAAAATGGGCTTCAAAAGGGTTTTAGTGCTTACATTCAAGCCTGCTGTTCAGAGCGCTTGGCGAGAAGACTTAATGACCCACATTGACTTTGAAGGGTGGCAATTCACCAGCCGCCATCCCGATGATTTACAGTATGAACAGCTCGATATGAGCAAGCCTTTCGTGTGCTTTGGCTCCTTCCAGGATTATCTGGGGGTGGACTCGGCCACAGGCGGAATCAAACCCAAAAACGAATGGGTCCATGTTACCAACTGGGACTTGGTGGTGTTTGATGAATATCATTTTGGAGCCTGGAAAGAAAAGGCGAAAGACCTGTTTTATGACGATGAAGAAGCAGAAATTGATGAAGATTACGAAAACTACTTTCGTGATGATGTATATGATGAAGAATTTCTTCGTATAACCACCAATCATTATCTTTATCTGTCGGGTACTCCTTTCCGTGCATTAAACAGCGGTGAGTTTATTGAAGAGCAGATTTACAACTGGACCTACGCCGATGAGCAACAAAGCAAACAAGACTGGCAAGAGCCGCCTAAAAACCCCTACGCTTCTCTGCCTCGTATGGTCATGATGGTCTATCGTGTTCCTGACAGTATTGTTGGTATTGCAGCTAAAGGCGAACATGATGAGTTCGACTTAAATGAGTTTTTCGCCGCTGAGGGCGCAGGTAAGAAGGCTCGTTTTAAGCGCGTTGATGATGTCCAGAAGTGGCTTAGTCTTATCCGTGGAGCCTATCTACCAACGGCGGAGCAAGACCTAAAATTAGGCGCTCAAAGGCCTCCCATGCCATATTCTGATGTAAATCTATTGGAAGCCTTAAACCACACATTTTGGTTGTTGCCAAACGTGGCCAGTTGCTACGCCATGGCTAACCTTCTGAAGGCCCCGCAGAACGTCTTTTATCATGACTATACCATCAATGTCGCCGCAGGTCCGCAAGCCGGTATAGGTTTGGAAGCGCTTGAGAAAATTAAGCCCTCGATGCGTGACCCGCTTAACAGCAAGAGCATCACCCTCTCCTGCGGCAAATTGACCACCGGCGTGACGGTTAAACCATGGACTGGGGTGTTCATGCTTCGGAACCTGAAAAGCCCTGAAACCTATTTCCAGACGGCTTTCCGGGTGCAAAGCCCATGGGCTATGAAGCTGGAAGACGGAACTGAAGAAATCATCAAGAAGGAGTGTTATCTCTTTGACTTCGCGTTAAACCGAGCGCTGCATCAGGTGGCCGATTACAGTTGCCAATTGAACACAAAGCCTGTAAATCCAGAGCAAAAGGTAGGAGAATTTCTCAAATTCCTGCCGGTGCTGGCGTATGACGGCAGTACGATGACCTCTATCAATGCCACCAACCTGCTTGATTTCACCACCGCTGGCACAAGCGCTACTTTGCTTGCCCGTCGCTGGCAAAGCGCCTTGCTTGTTAATGTTGATAACGATACGCTCTCGCGCTTGCTCGCCGACGAT
>JBMNUR010000221.1:0-5348 GCA_050946395.1 Peptococcales bacterium | reverse complement strand
GAAAATTATTGATTAAAAAAGCCTATAGTAACACAAGAATTAGCCAATTTCTGGGGATACACAAAGTTACTGTGTCAAAGATATTAAAGGTGCTTAAAGAAGAAGGTATTATTGAAAAAGGTAAAGAGGGAATAATTATCTTGGACGAAAGGCAATTAGCAAGTTATGCTAAGTCGGAAAAAATTATGGATTATAAATAATAGACTATGGATTTAACATTCCATAGTCTATTATTTTAGTTTGCAAGAAAATTAAAAGTTTGTTTGTACAAGTTAGTCTGTGCTATCTCTTTGCATAACAAAATTTGATATTATAAAGGGCGAATGAGGGGATAGTTCTGATAAGGGTAATTTATAGCATGAAAGGAGGGAGTAAATTTTTTAGTAACCGTATCTTGTCTCGATAGTTGCCCTTATTCACTGAATATTCTAACAAGAAAGAGGTGGTAGTATGTTAGAGACCCAAAAAAGTCCGGAAGCTAAAATAGTAAAGAAAACAAAATCTTGGAATATCATGACCATTATCCATTACGCCATTGGTCTTGGCCTTATGATCGGTTTCCCCATGCTTGATCCTATAGAACCAATTACAGAAATAGGCATGCTCATTTTGGGAGTTTTTATTGGCATGGTTTATTTATGGTCTACAGTTGATAGTATTTGGCCAAGTCTTTTGGGTTTATTCTTGATTGGAATGAGTGAGTATGCCCCTATAAATAAAGTAGGATTAGATGCTTTTGGTTCGGACATTGTTATTATGGTATTGATTTCTATGGTGTTATTCGGTGCTGTAGAATATGTGGGTTGTACACAATATTTAGCACGTTGGTTTGTTACTCGAGAAATTATTAACGGAAAACCTTATGTATTCTTGTTTGTCTTTTTCTTATCATCATTTGTTCTCTCTGGTTTAACAACCCCCATGGCTAGTCTTTTAATTCTCTGGCCTATTGCTGTGGAATTTATGCACGACTTTAAAGTAGAAAAAAGCAACAAAGCTTACGGCATGGTAGTATTTGGCGTTTATTTGGCCGCCACATTAGGTCAACCCATGTTCCCTTTTAAAGGGGCTGCATTAGCTGTTGTTGGTACTTACCAAAGAATTACCGGAATACAAGTTAATTACTTGAATTATGTACTTCTTCACTGGATATTGGCCATTACTATGTTAATCTTATTTATGTTATTTGTAAGATTTATCTATAAACCAGATCTAACCGGTTTCAAAAGTGTTAACGTGGAGCAATTCAAGAAAAATCCTCTTCCACCCATGAATATACAACAGAAACTATTTCTTGGCGCTGTCGTTGTATTTATTGTTATGCTCTTGGCACCTAGCTTTTTACCGGCTACCTGGTTAATAACTGTCACATTGAAAAAAATGGGATCCTTGGGAGTTACTATGTTGATTGTTGGAGCATTGGTATTCCTCCGTATTGATGGCAAACCGGCTTTACCTTTTAAAGCTGTTGCTGCCAAGAATTTATCCTGGGACGTGTACTTCCTAGTTGCGGCTGCTATGTATGGTGCTAACGCCGTCTCTAACGAAGTTACTGGAATCAAGGAATGGCTCATTCAGGTACTACAACCTTTGTTAGGAAATAGACCAGAATTTGTTTTTGTTCTTTTCTTACTAGCTTTCGGTATGATTACTACTAACTTTGCTAATAATGCCGGGATGGCTGTAATTCTCTTGCCGGTAGTTTTAGCCTTCGCCGAACAGTATCCAGGTTTAAATCCGACTTCAATTTCTATGCTTATAACTTTGATCGTATTCTTTGCTATCCTTACCCCGGCAGCATCACCTTTTGCTGGTATGTTGCATGCTCGTCGAGATCTGATTAGCATGAAGGAAATAGCCATTATGGGCTTTCCCGTATGTATTGCAGGTTTAATTGTTTATACAGTTATTGGGCTTCCCTTAGCGAAAATATTCTTTTAATACTTAAGCCTTTAGGCTAGGTAAATAATAATAAAACACTTGGAGGAGAAAAACTATGACTGCAAAATTTAAAGAGTTTGAACACATTATTACCCAGCAATACCAGGCAGAACAAGAATTTTTGGCGGAATATCAAAAAGGTGATTATAGCTTTCAAAATCCTTATGTAAAATTGAATCCCTATTTAATTGCACCATTGACAGCCTTGGTAATGTTTAAAACAGCTGAACCAACAACAGTAAATATTACCGTTAAAGGTAAGGAAGCGGCAGGAGATATGAGTTTTGCCTTTCCCGAAGCTACTGAACACATGATTCCTGTTTTAGGACTTTATGCAGGTTATGAAAACCTTGTAGAATTAGTTTTAGGTAATGGCGAGAAGAATGTTCTGAAAATCCAGACAGAAGAAGCTTCCGACCAAGTAAAATTACCAACTCTGATGGAGACAACTCCCGAGTATTTCCAAGATAATGTGATGTTTGTAAGCCCTACCTCTCCAGCTATGACTGCAGCCTATGATTATAATGGTGATGTTCGCTGGTATGGTACTTTAAACTTTGCATTTGATATTAAACGAGTTAAAAATGGCCGTTTGTTGATTGGTACTAACCGTCTTTTGATGCCCCCTTATCATACTACCGGTCTTTATGAAATGGGTATGATTGGAAAGATTTATAAAGAATATCGTGTTCCTGGTGGTTATCACCATGACCAATTTGAAATGGAAGATGGGAATCTCTTAGTATTAACTCAGGATCCTCCTAGAGGTACTGTAGAAGATATGTTAGTACTAATTGATCGTAAAACAGGTGAAATCTTAAAGAGATGGGATTATCAGCAAGTTCTTCCTCAATATCCCGTTGGTGGCTCAGGCAGTCAGGATGCCCATGACTGGTTCCATAATAATGCTGTTTGGTATGATAAAAAGACTAATAGTTTGACCTTATCCGGTCGTCACCAAGATGCTATCATCAATATCGATTATGATACAGGAAAATTAAATTGGATCATTGGAGACCCTGAAGGCTGGCCACAGGAAATGGTAGATAAATACTTCTTTACTCCTGTAGGTGATGGAGATTTTGATTGGCAATATGAACAACATGCTTGTGTTGTTTTACCAGATGGTGACATTATGGCTTTTGATAATGGTCACTGGAGAGCCAAAGTTAAAGAAAAATATGTACCGGCAAAAGACAACTTCTCCCGTGGTGTAAGATACAGAATAGATACTGATAAAATGGAAATCGAACAAGTATGGCAGTATGGTAAGGAAAGAGGCGCAGAATTCTTTTCCGTTTATATCTGTAACGTAGAATACTATGGTGAAGGTCATTACTTAGTCCATTCCGGTGGTATTGGAGAATATAAAGGAGAACCTTCTAATAAAGCACCTGTAGCTTACCAAGGGGAAGATGCCAAATATGTAAAAATGAATTCCATAACAGTAGAATTAAAAGACGATGTTGTTATGTACGAAATGCATTTACCTGCTAACTATTATCGGGCTGAAAAGTTAAAGCTTTATTGTCCGGAAGATGTTCTAACCTTAGGTAAAGGTGAATTATTAGGAACATTAGGTGTTACTGAAGAATTCTTAACTATTCCTCCCGCAGAAGCAGGTGGGATGGTGCCAGAGAAATACAATGTTAAAATTGGCTTAGAAGAAGATAGATTAATCTTTAAAGCTAGATTTGAAAAAGGCCAAATGGTTCTTTTACAGCTTGAAGGGGAGACAACTCATAGCTACTTTATACCAACTACAAAGCGTCCATTCTTAGCTATGTGTGTAGGCACCTTCTTAGAAAGTGATAACAGGGCTGTAGAAGTTCCCATTAGTAGAGAGGGTTTAGCTGAGGGTGAATATAAAATATCCTTAATCATTGATGATAAAAAATATGAAACAGGAGTAAATGTTCAGTTATAGTTTTTAAAGATGTGAGTTCGTGAGTAAGAATTGGTTGGTTAAAGGAAAAGCACTAAGGGAAAAGAAATAACTTAGTGCTTTTTCCACTTTAAAATTAAGACAAAAACATGTTAGTATATGCTATTATAATTTATTGTCGCCTATGTTAGAATGATAGATATTAGAAATATTTTAATTATTTCAATTAAGTGGGATATTTTTTGTGGAGGGATTTTTATGACAGTATATGATGTAGCAATTATTGGTGCAGGTCCTGCCGGAATGACAGCAGCCATTTATGCTGCGAGAGCCAATTTAAATGTTTTACTTTTGGACAAATTAGCACCCGGTGGGCAAATTGTCAATACTTATGAAATCCAAAACTATACAGGAATGGCAACTATCAATGGTGCAGAGTTGGCCATTAAAATGTTTGAACATACGCAAGAATTAGGTATTGCCTTTGATTATGGAACAGTAACAGATATTCAAATAGAAGGTAATTTAAAGAAGCTTTACTGTGAGGAAGGACACTCCTATGAGGCCAAAGCAGTAATTATAGCTACCGGTACTAAACCAAGAATGTTAGGGGTGCCAGGGGAAGAAAATTTCGCTGGAACTAGTATTAGTTGGTGTGCAATTTGTGATGGTGCTCATTATCGTGATAAAAAGGTAATTGTTATTGGCGGAGGTAATTCCGCAGTTGAGGAGGCAATTTATTTAGCAGGCCTTGCCGAGGAAGTGACTATTGTTACTTTATTTAATTTAACAGCTGATCCAGCGGCATGTGACAAATTAAGAGCTCTACCTAATGTCAAGGTTTATGAATACTATGATATCCTTGAATTTTTAGGTACTGATAAATTTGAAGGGCTAAGGGCAAAATCAACTGAAACTGGTGAAGAAATAAAGGTTTTTGCTGATGGAGCATTTGAATATATTGGTTTACAGCCAACAGCCAATGCTTTTAAAGAATTAGGTATTTTAAATGATTTTGGATATATTGAAACTGACGCCTTTATGGCTACCAAAGTACCAGGCATCTTTGGTGCAGGTGACATTATTAATAAACACTTAAGGCAGGTTATTACCGCTTGTAATGATGGTGCTATAGCGGCCCAATCGGTTGCTAAATATGTGGAGGCACTTAAGTAAAAAGGAGGATTTAAATGGCTGTTACAGTGAGAGAGGTAAACGGTGAAGAATTAGAACAATTGCTCAATACGGATAAAAGAGTTTTGGTGGATTTTTATTCATCTACTTGTGGGCCCTGCAAAATGTTAAGCTTTGTTTTAAATGATGTAGCTAAAGAGGTCGATGATGTAGAAATTGTAAAAATAGACTTTGACTTAAATAAGACAACAGTTGAAAAGCATGGTGTAGCAGGCTACCCCACTTTAATTCTTTTTGACAATGGTCAGGAAGTTGAAAGAATGAAAGGTTTACAACAAAAACCGGCTATTGTAAAGTTGATTAAAGGTTAAAACAGAGGTTATTACTT
>JBMNUR010000220.1:0-5391 GCA_050946395.1 Peptococcales bacterium | reverse complement strand
AGGCTAGTAGCCATTTTAGCAGTAATAGTATTAGCTTGGATTTCTACCTGTTCACCCAATCCCCCCCGAGCAGGAAGGACTAATAAATCATCCCTATTTTGGGGAATAATGTGTTTAGCCATTTCAGCTAGAGTCGTTCCGCCAGCTACTGCAATAGTCTGGGCATCTTTTATTATTTGATTAACGTAAAAAGCCGCTACTCTACCTAATTCCTTTTTGGCTAATGCCTCCGCATCAATATCGCCTGGAACAATGACTACTTTTTGCACACCTAATTTGGTACTTAATATTTTTTCTAAACTATCTAATCCTCTCAGGCCGTGAACTAAAAGGCTTAGTTCTTCCAATAGCCTTTCTCCCAAGGGAGTAATATTCATACCTTTAGTTTCAGCAGCAATTAACTCCTGTTGCCGTAGTGTTTCTACATCATTACGAACTGTTCTTTCGGGTATTTCTAGTTTTTCGGCTAATATCCGCCGCCCAATAGGCTGCATATAGCCAATTGTTCGTAGTATATTGTATCTACGGTGCACTACTTCAATAAGTTCAGGTGCGAGCTTTCCCAGAAAAAAAGCTTGTTCAGCCATTAGATTAACCTCCGACATTTTTGTCCCACTATGGTCATATTTGTCCCGACAGGTATATTATACTATTGTATGCAAATGAAATCAAGAGGGTTAAAAAGTGGAGATTGCCACGTCGCTATCGCTCCTCGCGATGACAGAATAGCAACTTCCTTCGTAAATGGGAAACACATATAATCTATCGTCTATAGACCATTGACTATCGACTTGTTTCCGACTAAGTTTTGTGCCCACGAATAGACTAAAAAAAATCTGGCCAATGACCAGATTTTTAATATCTTCTTCTTTGGGCAGCTGAGAGAATTCCAAGTTCCTCTCGATATTTGCTAACTGTCCGCCGAGCAATTTTAAAGCCTTGCTTTTGTAAAAGATCACATAACATTTGATCTGAAAATGGTTTCTTCGGATTTTCCCCAAGTATAATATCCTCTATAACCTTTTTGATAACTTGAGAAGATACCTTTTTCCCTGCCTGATTATTTATTCCGCTGGAAAAGAAAAATTTTAAGGGGTAAAGTCCTTGAGGAGTCTGCACATATTTGTTTGCGATTGCTCTACTTACAGTGGACTCGTGAACCTCAACTTTTTCTGCTACATCCTTCAGGTTTAGAGGCAAAAGATATTTTTCCCCTTTATCTAAAAAATCTTTTTGTATCTCTACTAAAGCGTTAGCTATGCGATAAAGGGTAATCCGCCTTTGTTCGATGCTTTTTATCAGCCAAAGAGCATTGTTTAACTTGCGCTCTATGAATGTTTTAGTCACTTGGTCCGCCTGGGAATTATTAATGATAGATTTATATATTTCACTAATTACCAAGCGAGGTGTATAATTATCGTTGACAAGTACGATATATTCTTGGTCTATTTTCTCAATTAATAAATCAGGTACTATAAATTTTGTTTCTTGAGAAGAATTAAATCCAGAAGTTGGTTTTGGATTTAAGGTTTTTAGAATGTCTACATTTGCTTGCAGTTCCTCAATAGGAATATTAAGAGCAGTAGCTACTTTAGCTAATTTGCCTTGACCAATATCTTTAAGATATTTGGTAACTAACTTTTCCAATAACGGCGTCAGTTTATTCTTTTTTCTAAGTTGAATCATCAAACACTCTGGCAGATTTTTGGCGCCAATTCCGTCGGGTTCCATTGTTTGAATAATCTTTACTACCTTTTCAAGCCTCTCAGGCTGTATCTCTAAATAGGCAGCTGTTTCATTAATAGGAAAAGTAAAATAACCCCACCCATCCAAATTGCCGATTACAAATTGAGCTAAAGCTAAATCTTCCTCACTTAGTTTAAGAAAAAGCAATTGTTCCATAAGAAAATCTTCTAAGCTTGGTGTCCGGGAAATATACTGTTCAAATGGAACATACTCTTTATTTTCCTGGGGATATCCCAGATCACTTTTATCCTGAAAATATTCCTGCCACTCAATATCAAATTTTTCACCTTCGTCTAATTTTTCCCCCTGATCACTAAGTTCATTATTTGTCGAAGTATCATCATGCATCTCTAAGAGAGGATTTTCTAATAGTTGCTCTTGAATGTAATTATTCAAATCCAAGGTGGATAATTGTAGAATATTAATCGCCTGGCGCAATTCGGGAGTCATTATTAACTTTTGGGTCTGACTCATATTAAGCTGAAAACCTAATTTCATTACCCGCTCCCCCCAAATTCTTTAAAAACCTCTTAATAAAAAATTCGCTAAACTTTCACTAATTCCTGCTATTACATATGTATTCTTATATTACTAGTCCTCATTACAAGAAAGTGAAAGAGTGGAACAGTGAAAAAGTGGAAAAATGTCATTCTGAGCGTCAGCGAAGAATCCCACCTTTACTTAATTATCTTCACAACCGGGATCGCCACGTCGCTATCGCTCCTCAATAGCGACTCTTTCGTAACAATGATAGAAAAACTTTTTTTATAACGATGAGATGTTTTACGCGTCCACGAATAAACGAATAGGCGAATGGCTGTCGACTAATTAAAAAAAGAGAAGCCGTGGCATGCCAGGACTTCTCTTTTATTTAATCTTTTATTCTTCTACAATTGCTTCTGTAGGACAAGCCTCGGCACAGGCACCACAATCTGTGCAAAGATCTGCATCAATTACGTAGATATCACCTTCGCTAATTGCACCAACTGGACACTCGTCAATGCAACTACCACAAGCCAAACATTCATCAGTAATTCTATGAGCCATTTTTCGCACCTCCTCCAAATACTAGATGGTTAAGAATTCTACAATTATGAAAAAACTCCTTTTAATTATTAAACTACTTTTTGCTGTTTTTATCACGGATATTTTCGGCTATTTTTTCTATTTTTCTCATTCTATGATTGATACCGGATTTACTCAAAGGAGGGTCAAGCATTTCCCCTAGTTCTTTTAAGCTAATATCAGGATGTTCTAAACGAATCTCCGCTACCTGCCTCAATCCTAAGGGAAGGTTCTCTACACCTAAAGTATTTGCAATCAGTTCGATGTTTTCTCTTTGTCTAAAAGCCGCATTAATAGTTTTAGTAAGATTAGCAGTCTCACAGTTAACCAAACGGTTAACTTTATTGCGCATATCTTTTTGAATACGCGTACTTTCAAAAGTTAATAAAGCTGTATGTGCCTCGATAATATTTAAAAAATTTACTATCTGCTCACTTTCTTTAAGATATACAACATACCAATTTTTCCGGGTACTTATTTTGGGATCCAAGCCAAATTTATTTATTAATTCCACTAATGATTGTGCATAAATTTCTGAGGTGGTAATTATTTCTAGATGATACGTGCTCTCCGGGTCATTGACTGAACCTGCTCCTAAAAAAACACCCCGCAAATAACTCCTGCGACAACATTTTTTTCTTGTAACTGAAGTACTTACCTTTGGGTTAATTAAAAATCCTTCTTGAGTTATACCTAAGACTCTTAAAATCTCCTTAACCTTATTTTGAGGCGGGATTTTTAATAGATAGATATTGTTTTTCTTTAAGCGATTTTTCCTTTTTACCTTTAATTCAGTTTCAACATTAAATATAAGCTTAGCTAAGCGTAAAACCTTCCGTGCAACTGCTGCATTTTCTGTACTAAGTTCCAACCCAATTTGGTTTTTGGCACTAATCAAAATAGTTCCATCCATCCGTACTAAACCTGCCAATTCTGCCATTTGGCAGCAGCGATCCTCAGGAATAATACGGGCTAATTCGTTTTTAGTCTTTTCTGAAAATGATATTCTCATATCTAGTCTCCACTTTTGCTTTTAGCTTTTTCTAATAATAGTATTCTATCAATAAAACTAATCCGCGGCCTAATCTTTTGTTTTAAAATCAACTCAATAATAGCCGTAGCCAAACTTTGTGAATCATGTCTTACTAACTGAGTTTCATCTAAAATCGGCCGAGAAAATACTTTAACCCCTAAACTTGTTAATCTCGATGTATCAATCTCTACCTGTTCAGCACCATCCATAATATATTTTTCTAATAAATCATTATTAGAAACAGGTTGATCATTTACTACTATATAATCAACTAAACCATTTCCCCCGTGCTGATAAATAGCTTGTAGATGGTCTGCTGCTGAGTATTGTATAGTTTCACCTGGCTGAGTCATCACATTACAGACATAAACCTTAATAGCTTCACTTTTTTTTATACCATCCAAAATTCCCTCAACAAGTAAATTGGGAATAACACTGGTATATAAGCTTCCAGGTCCTAAGATGATTGCATCGGCCTCACTTAAAGCTTCTAAAGCTTCATCTAGCGGCTCTACTTGTGGTGGCTCAATAGATATTTTTTTAATTGGAATTTTCGATTTGGAAATATTGCTTTCTCCCACAATAACAGAACCATTAATCAACTGGGCTTTTAAAATAACATTCTCTAATGTACAAGGAATTACTTTACCCCTAATTGCTAAGACCCTACTCATTTGTCTGACAGCATCTTCAAAATTTCCATACATATCGGATAAAGCGGCCAAAAAAAGATTGCCCAAATTGTGCCCATTCAGTTCGTCACCTTGATTAAAACGATAATTCAGTATTTTCTCCATTAAGGCTTCCTTATCGGCCAAAGCTATCATACAGTTTCGCACATCTCCCGGGGGTAACATTCCTAATTGATCCCGAAGTCGCCCCGAACTACCACCATCATCAGCCATGGAAACAATTGCAGTTAGGTTACTGGTAAATTCCTTCAAGCCCCGTAATAACACGGAAAGCCCCGTACCACCACCAATAACTACAATCTTGGGTCCTCTCTTTAAAAGCCGTTCTTGGTGAATAGGCCGAACCTGACTTCGGGCAAACTCGGGGAAAATTGCTCTGATAAATGATCGAACAACTTCCCGAAAACTAATGACTAAGGCTACTATTCCTAAAATGAGGACTAGTTGCCCACCCAATAAGACCCAATCACCGAAGAAATCAGTTACTATATTTTTAATCTTAAATTCAATTAACCCCAAAATGGGAGTATCACTGATGATAGTCATACCAACGCTAGCTAAAGTAAAACCTACTACTCCTAATGCCAGCCAACGTTTAATACCCAATCCGGGATAAAGCCATTTAAGAAATTCCATCAGCCACAAACTCCTTGCTTATCAATATCGCGGTGTTTTATTGTTACCTGATATTTGTCATTTTGCAGAAGCTGACCTAAATAATTAGCTAAAGCCACTGAACGATGACGGCCCCCTGTACAGCCAATACCTATCACCAAATGGGTCTTGCCCTCGGTAATGTAATTGGGAATTAGAAAATTTAGTAAACCATAGTATTTTTCCACAAACTCTCGGCTA
>JBMNUR010000219.1:0-5398 GCA_050946395.1 Peptococcales bacterium | reverse complement strand
AGCTACGAAAGAGTGGGGAAAGCAATTTTTAATTGTTCGGGATGAGGTAAGTTCAACTAATGACTTAGCGAAAGATTATGCAAACTCTGGTAAACCGGAAGGAACTGTGATAGTTGCAGAAAAACAACTTCAAGGTAAAGGAAGGCTAGGAAGGACTTGGGATTCTCCTAAAAAACAAGGAATATGGGTTTCTGTAATTCTTCGTCCGCCTATTTTACCCATTTATGCCTCACAAATAACATTTGTTTTAGCTGTAGGTATGGTGCGAGCCTTAGAAAAAGCAATAGGTATTAAAGCAAGGATTAAGTGGCCTAATGATATCTTAGTTAATAAAAGAAAGGTAGCAGGAATTTTAACAGAACTTTCTGCTGAAATAGAAAGAATAAACTATATTGTTTTTGGAATAGGAGTAAACGTTAACCAAAAAGAAAAGGATTTTCCGGAAGAGTTTCGAAAAAGAAGCATATCTTTAACTATGGCTTTGGGACATACCGTTTCCAGAGTGCAAGTATTACAAGCTATGCTCGAAGAATTGGAAAGAGCCTATCAAGAATATTTAGAACTAGGCTTTGATTATATTCTAAGAGAATGGAAAGCTAATTCCATTACTATAGGTGCTGATGTCCAAGTAATAATGGGCGAGGAAAGGTTGGAAGGAAAAGCTATTGATCTTGATGGTGATGGTTCTTTAATAATTAGGGACATGAACGGTAATCGTCATCGGGTTATTGCCGGGGATGTATCTTTAAGAGGTTCAGAGGGCGATTATGCATAGAAATTATAATTAGATTAGCTCTAAAAAGTATCTATAAAACTGCATTACAGTTTATAATAAAAATTATCATTAAAATGTTCAGATCGGAAAGGAGATTTGAAGTATGTATGATAAAGAAAAACTAAGTGAATTACGTGAAGCACAGGCTAAATATGAGTCGAATTGGGAAAAGAATGTGGAGAAATTGGCCAACAAAGGTAAAAAAGCTGAACGTAGTGAAAAGTTCGTAACTGGTTCGGGAGAATCTGTTAATCAGCTTTATACCCCTTTAGACACAAGTGATATTGACTATAATGAAGAAATCGGTTTTCCGGGACAATATCCTTTTACCAGAGGAGTACAACCTAATATGTATCGGGGTCGCTTATGGACCATGCGTCAGTATGCCGGTTTTTCCACAGCGGAAGATTCAAATGCCCGTTATAAATACTTATTAGAACAAGGACAAACTGGTCTTTCGGTAGCTTTTGACCTCCCTACCCAAATTGGTTATGATTCAGACCATCCTATGTCAGAGGGTGAAGTGGGAAAAGTGGGAGTGGCAATTGACTCATTAGCTGATATGGAGATTCTTTTCAATGGAATTCCTTTAGATAAAGTAAGTACTTCAATGACCATTAACGCTCCTGCTGCAGTATTATTAGCTTTTTATATTGCAGTGGCTGAAAAACAGGGTATAACACCTGACAAGTTAAACGGAACCATCCAAAATGATATTTTGAAAGAATATGCTGCACGGGGTACATATATTTTTCCACCAACACCATCCATGCGGCTTATTACCGATATCTTTGAATTTTGCTCTAACAATGTTCCAAATTGGAATACTATCAGTATCTCAGGCTATCATATTCGGGAGGCCGGTGCCACTGCTATACAGGAAGTTGCATTTACCTTAGCTGATGGTATTGCATATGTTGATGCCGCCATTAAAGCTGGTTTGGATGTTGATACTTTTGCTGGACGCTTATCTTTCTTTTTTAACTCTCATAATGATTTATTGGAAGAAGTGGCAAAGTTTCGAGCAGCCCGGCGCATTTGGGCTAAAATTATGAAAGAACGTTTTTTAGCAAAAAAAGAACGTTCCATGATGCTTCGATTTCATACCCAAACAGCAGGTTCAACTTTGACTGCTCAACAACCTGATAACAATATTGTGCGAGTTGCTATTCAGACATTAGCAGCGGTATTAGGTGGTACTCAATCTTTACATACTAACTCGCGCGATGAAGCTTTAGCTTTACCTACCGAGGATTCTGTAAGGATAGCTCTACGTACTCAGCAAATTGTGGCATATGAAAGTGGTGTGGCAGAAACGGTTGACCCTTTGGCCGGCTCTTATTATGTGGAGGCCTTGACTAAACGAATTGAAGAAGAAGCTTGGGCTTATATCAACAAGATTGATCAGTTGGGTGGTGCCGTGAAAGCTATTGAGCAAGGGTTTATTCAAAAAGAAATCCAAGATGCAGCTTATCAATACCAAAAAGAAATTGAATCAGGGCAAAGAATAGTAGTGGGTGTAAATAAATTCCAAATAAAAGAAGAATCCCCGCAAGGATTACTTAAAGTTGATCCCCATGTAGGTATTTTACAGGTACAAAAGCTTGCACAATTAAAGGCAAAACGAGATGGAAATGCCGTTACAACTGCGTTAGATGAATTAAAGGTAGGGGCTAAAGGTGAAGCTAACTTAATGCCGCTTATTTTAAATGCAGCTCGAGTTTACTGTACAGAAGGCGAAATTTGCGGCGTATTACGAGAGGTATTTGGGGAATATACACCAATTCAGGTGCTTTAAAAACTAATGACGAGCCCTACGGGTAAACGGAAAAACTTGGATTTAAAAGGTTTCCAATATATTCACACCACAATAAACGAAGGGGTTATTGTCATTGCAGGTCCGTTAGGGCATGGCAATCCAAATTGCTTTGCTAAGGCTCTTAATGATACGTAGTGGCATAAGTTTGCGCTCACGTACCCACGAATAGACGAATTATGACTTTATAGCTAAAATGAATAGGAAATCTGTTAGAAAAACAAATGGTGTTTAAGTTGAAAAGGAGGGTTAAAAAATGAGTGATAATAAAATAAGAGTTTTAGTAGCCAAACCTGGCCTAGATGGGCATGATCGAGGGGCAAAAGTAATTGCTCGTGCTTTTCGAGATGCAGGCTTTGAAGTTATTTATACAGGCTTAAGACAAACTGCAGAACAAATTGTTGCTGTGGCTATTCAAGAAGATGTTAATGTAGTGGCTATGAGCATGTTGTCGGGTGCCCATGGTACATTAATGCCGAAAGTAGTTAATCTCTTGAAGGAAAATGGTGTAGATGATGTACTGGTAATTGGTGGTGGAGTAATTCCTGATGAGGATATTCCAGTTTTAAAGGCCGCAGGAATAGCAGAAGTCTTCACTCCCGGGACGCCAACTTCTGTGCCTATTGAATTTATTAAGGCTAATTTCAGAAAGTAATTATTATGGGATGTGAGACAATGGATTTGGTACAGGGGGTTAAAAAGGGTAATAAAGTTGCCATTGCCCGCCTTATGACAAAAGCTGAGAATGAAACACCGGAAGCTATGAATGCATTGGGTCAACTCTATGAGCTTACTGGTAAGGCTTTTTTGGTTGGTATTACCGGTCCACCCGGTTCTGGCAAAAGTACTTTGACCGATAAGCTGGTTAAAGAATTACGTAAGAGGGGTAAAAAGGTAGGAGTAATAGCTATAGACCCTAGTAGCCCTTTTACTGGTGGAGCAATCTTGGGTGATAGAATTCGGATGTCCGATTTAGCTTTAGACGAGGGAGTCTTTATTAGAAGTATGGGCACAAGAGGAAGTTTAGGTGGACTATCTAAGGCAACTTATGCTGCCATTAAAATACTTGATGCAGCGGGTTTTGATTACATTTTTATTGAAACAGTAGGTGTAGGTCAATCGGAAGTTGATATTGTGAAAACAGCCGATACAACAGTGGTAGTATCTGTTCCGGGTTTGGGTGATGATATTCAAGCTATCAAAGCGGGCATAATGGAAATAGGTGATATTTTTGTGGTTAATAAGGCTGACCGTGATGGTGCGGAAAGAGTTGTCATTGAATTATCACAAATGCTTGAATTAAATCCCAATATGGGTGCCTGGTTCCCTCCCATATTAAAAACTGTGGCGGTTCGTAACGAAGGAATTGCAGAACTAGTTAATAAAATCAATGAACATCATGATTTTCTTATTTCTTCTGGTGAACTTGATATCCGGAGAAAAGAAAGAATTAGCAATGAAATATTAAATCTTATTTTAAAAAGAATATCTACAAAAATTAGCAAAAAACTTAATAAAGAGGATTTTTGGGGAAAAGAAATAGAAGAGATTCTTACTAAAAAGAAAAATCCTTATGAAGTATGTGAGCGGGTAGTCAAAGATTTTTTAGACTAGAAAGATGATTTTAGGAGGGACGTTTGTATGAATGTTTTAAAAGTTGATCATATTGGGATTGCAGTAAAAAACTTAGATGAAAGCCTAAAATTTTATACGGAGATTCTCGGTTTAAACTGCCAAGGAATCGAGGTAGTAGAGGAACAGAAGGTTAAGGTTGCATTTTTGCCTTGTGGAGATAGTGAATTAGAGCTATTAGAATCCACAGATCCTAATGGTCCAGTTGCCAAGTTTATTGAAAAAAACGGGGAAGGTATCCAACATATTGCTTTACGGGTGGAAAATATTGAATCCGCTTTGGACTACCTAAAAGAGAAAGGTATGCGCTTAATAGATGAAAAACCCCGTTATGGTGCGGGTGGGGCGCGAATTGCCTTTCTTCATCCTAAAGCAACTAAAGGTATTCTGTTGGAGCTATCTGAAAGATAGTTTTCGGATATTATTTAAAAAAGTGAGGTATGTACATAAATGAGTACACGAGCAAAATTAGCTGACTTAAGAGCAAAAAGTGAACAAATCGAATTAGGTGGTGGCTCTAAAGCTATTATAAAGCAGCACGAGCGAGGTAAATATACAGCCCGTGAGCGTCTAACACTACTATTTGATGAAGGTTCTTTTACAGAGTTAGATAAGTTTGTGGAACATCGCTGTGTGAACTTTGGCATGGAGAAGGTTTCTTCTCCTGGTGAAGGTGTGGTAACTGGTTATGGTACTATTGATGGTCGCTTGGTTTATGCCTATGCCCAGGACTTTACAGTTATAGGTGGATCACTAGGTGAAATGCATGCCAAAAAAATCTGTAAAGTTTTAGACTTAGCTTTAAAAATGGGTGCACCGGTTATAGGTGTTAATGATTCCGGGGGAGCTAGAATTCAAGAAGCAGTAGATGCTTTAAGTGGTTATGGAGATATTTTTTATCGAAACACAATTGCATCGGGGGTAATCCCGCAAATATCTGTAATTATGGGACCTTGTGCCGGTGGTGCAGTATATTCACCGGCTATAACAGATTTTGTCTTTATGGTTAAAAACACATCTCAAATGTTCATAACGGGTCCACAGGTTATTAAAGCGGTCACAGGGGAAGAGGTAAGTGCAGAAAAACTAGGTGGTGCTATGACTCATAATAGTGTTAGTGGAGTTGCTCATTTTGCCGCCGACAATGAAGAAGAGTGCATCGCTCAAATCAGGAC
>JBMNUR010000218.1:0-5406 GCA_050946395.1 Peptococcales bacterium | reverse complement strand
CATCAGCTTCCTTCAGACCCTTTCGTCACCGAAAACGCCCTTGCCTACAGCTTATCTTCCCATTAGCTAGGTGATAGGTTTTCTTTCAAACCATCGGCTCGGCAACATGCCTCGCAAACAAAAAAACACCAGCGCTCTTGTCTGGTGTTTTTATAGTTAATTCTCCCACAAAGCATTCACTTGATTTCTTCCCATCATCTTTGATTGATATAGTGCCCGGTCAGCACGTTTGACGACATCTTCGTAACGAGTATCGCTTGGAAGGAAAACTGTTAATTCTATAGAAATCGTCGGGGTGATAAACTGACCGTCAATGTCTGAGTCAATTCGCAGCTCAGAGATTGTGTTAAGGATTCTTTCAGCAAGATTCGTCGCCTCATTTTGACTGATTCCTGAAAAAATTGCTATAAATTCGTCGCCGCCCCATCTGAAAAGTTCATCGTTCTCCCGGATGATATGATAAACAGCTGACGTTACACTGCGCAGCACAGCGTCACCGGCGGCATGCCATAGCTGTCATTGATATTTTTTAAAGTATCCACATCCATCATCATAACAGCAGGGGATACCAGTTCACTCTTAAATCTCTGAAATGCCAGCTCCAGGCTGCGCTCGCCACTGCTTCTGCTGCCGGCTGAAGTGAGTGTATCATAGTTTGCTTTCTCCGCAATTTCCTGCAATACATCCTGACGGCTTTCCAGCCTCATTAACTCCATATTTGCATATCTTATTAGGTAAAAATAAACGACTATAATAAAGCCTATCAAAAGGGAAACGCTTACCAAGAAAATCATGTTCCTGAGGCGATAGATAGGTTCCAGTAGATGACTGCGGCTTTCCTGTGCAATAAAAAAGGTGTTATCGAGAAAATTGAAGGAAACCAGAAATGTATCCTGAGTGCTGGATATTTCTGCTTCTCCATTGTTTTAATCAGATGCCCCGAACCGATGAGCTGCTGATATGGAGACTCGTCAAGCAGCTGTGTATTCAGCGTTGGTGTACATAACTTCTGTAATACAGTAGTTATGTCAAATATCAGAATATCATAAGCCACCTCCCCGTCTTGAACCAATACAGGAGAACGATATATATAGAGAATATATGAGAATGTAAGGTTTTGTGTAAATGGGAATAACTACCATTAAAAGGAGTTGACCATTTATGCAAAACCTTAAATTTGAATTGGCCAGAGAATTGGCTAAAGAATGTAAGTCCGTGGAAGATGTACATGATTTATTAAAAGAACTTTTCAAAGGGACAATTGAAGAAATTTTAGAGGCGGAAATGGAAGAACACCTGGGTTATGAAAAACATAGTGTGACTGGGAATAACTCGGGAAATAGCCGCAATGGTTACAGTAAGAAAACAATTAAAACTAAAATGGGCGAAACAGAACTAAGTATTCCTAGAGACCGGAATGGCATGTTTGATCCCAGAATAATTAGGAAGTATGAGACTACCGCTAATGAACTTGAAGAGCAAATAGTCGCTATGTACGCTAAGGGAATGTCTACCCGTGATATTGAAAGCCATTTAAAAGATATCTATGGTATAGAAGTATCTGCCTCCCTAATTAGTAAAGTAACAGATAAAATATTCCCTTTAGTAGCCGAATGGCAAGCAAGACCTTTGGACAAGGTATATCCTATCATATATTTAGATGCTATTCATTTTAAAGTACGCAAAGATAATAAGATTGTAAATAAAGCCGCCTATACTGTACTAGGCATAAACATTACTGGTATAAAAGAGATTTTAGGTATTTGGATAGGTGAAAATGAAAGTGCAAGTTTTTGGCTAGGAGTATGTAATGACCTGAAAAATCGCGGAGTACAGGATATCCTGATTGCTTGTAAAGACGGGCTTTCTGGGTTTTCTGTTGCCATCCAAACAGTATTTCCCCAGACTGATATTCAACTGTGTGTTATCCATCAAATTCGAAACTCTATGAAGTATGTTTCGTATAAAGATGTAAAGGTACTAATGAAAGATTTAAAGACAGTTTATCAAGCTTTAACTTTAGAAGAAGCAGAATTGAATTTTGCAGACTTTAAAGAAAAATGGGGTAAAAAATATCCCGTTGTAATTCGGTCATGGGAAGACAACTGGTTAGAATTAACGACCTATTTTAGTTATACAGAAGATATTCGAAGGTTAATATATACTACAAATATTGTAGAAGGATATCATCGACAGCTTAGGAAAGTAACTAAAACTAAAAATGCTTATCCCTCAGACGATGCTTTACGGAAAATAATCTATCTAGCTACAATGAATGTAAGTAAAAAATGGACGAAACCGATTAGAAATTGGTCCAGCTGTATATCTCAACTTGTTCTACATTTTGAAGATAGAGTACCAATGGAGCTAGTTGTTTAGACGGGGGCTCTGCCCCCGAAACCCCCGGAGTTTATCGCTTATGTTTCCCAGAGATAATGGGTAAAATAAAAAGGTAATGAGTGAAACCGTCACCCATTATCTCCGGCAAAAATCCACTAGACGCTCAGGTTGCTCTCCAGCATAGCCTTATCCTTCTAGTGAGAAAAGCTATTATTTAGTATAACCAATTTTATTATAAAAAATCCATTTACACAAAATTATTTACATTCCCCGAACTTGTTTACATTGAGGGTGGGCATGATAAGCTAGCTAACTGCTATGCCCTTTTTTATAAGGCATACCTCAAGGGCAAAAATTCATGCCCACAGAGGCTCAATGTAAATAGCAAACACGACAATCAAGTGCTTAGTTTTGTTAACTTTTTGTGTCTAAAATATTGACTTAAGTCCATAGTTAAACATTTTCTGAATGATAAAATAAAATCAACACATTTCGCTAAATAAAAATGAACAGTATTTACCACAAACCCCCTTTCCTGTATGATTTAACTGGAAATTTAATCAGCAGGGAGAGAGGAAAAAATGAAGCTAACAGAAAGGTGGAATATGTTTTCAGAAATTAAGCGATTAAAGGAATTAGGTCTTAACATTTCGCAAATTGCAAGACATCTGGATATATCCCGAAACACAGTATATCATTACCAAGACCTTACACCTGATGACTACAATCAGCTAGTGATGGGTATGCAAGTAAGACAAAAGAAACTTGATTGTAAAAAGAATGAAATCCTATCATGGCTCAAAGAATACCCGGACCTATCCGGAGCTCAGGTACTGGACTGGTTAACGGAGAGATATTCCCATATAGATGTCTGTGAAAGCACTGTTAGAAATTATGTATCTACTTTAAGAGAGGAGTATGGCATACCTAAAACTATTTACCAAAGAGAACACGAAGCTATTGAGGATCCACCCCTAGGGCATCAGATGCAGGTAGATTTTGGTGAAAAGAAGCTTGAAAATGCTCAAGGAAACTTGGTTAAACTCTGGTTTATTGCTTTTGTACTATCTAATTCCCGGCATAAATATGTTGAGTGGTTGGACAGGCCTTTTACCACTTCAGATGTGATTAAGATGCATGAAAATGCTTTTGAATTCTACGGTGGTAGAACAAAAGAAATTGTCTATGACCAAGACCATCTCATTTTAACAAGCGAGAATAATGGTGACTTAATTCTTACCCATGAATTTGCCAATTATGTTAAAAAGAGAGGGTTTCAAATATACATGTGCCGGAAACAAGATCCGCAAAGTAAAGGGCGTATAGAAAATGTGGTAGGCTTTGTGAAAAAGAACTTTGCTAAGCACCGTACCTTCTTTAACTTAGAAAAGCTTAACGAAGACTGTCTAGCCTGGTTGGATCGAACAGGTAATGGCAAGATCCATAATACGACTAAAAAAATACCGGCTGAAATGTTTGCCCTCGAAAAGCCACATCTCTTGCCGGTCTTAGAAAAAATAAATATAACTTGTACCGACAGTATAACAAGAGTGGTAAGAAAAGACAATACGGTATGGTTTGATGGCAACCGATATTCAGTTCCACTGGGAACCTATGGTGATACAGAAAAAGAAGTAGTGGTTAAAATAGTTGAGGACAATGTTCTTGTGATTTATGATCAAGAAAAGCAAGAACTGGCCAGACATTCTTTATGTCATGAAAAAGGCAAACTAATTAAGAACAATAATCACAGTCGAGATCACTCCAAAGGAATAAATAGGTACATTGAAACTGTATCAGCTCTTTTTAGCGAACCGATACGGGCCAGAATCCTACTAGATACTATCCGAACTCAAAAACCTAGATATATCCGAGATCAACTACAATCAATTCAGAAGAGTATAGCAAATGTAGATAAATTAGTAGTTAAAAAAGCATTAGATTTTTGTTTAAAGCATAAGCTCTTTAACGCTACTGAGTTTGTAGATGCCGTAAATCATTTTAAGAAAAATCAAGCTAGTAAAGAAGTTCCTCATGAGGACAACCCCTCTGAGATTAACCCAATAGATGAGGTAAATCGCAGCAAACTAAAAACGAAGCCACAAATTAGGGACATCAAAACCTACCAATACATTCTTAAAGGGGGTAATACATGCCAGAAACAACCGCAAAGCTAAAAGAGAAAATGAAAACATTAAAAGTTTCTGAAATGGCCAAAGTTCTAGATGACTTTTTATTAGAGGCAGAAACCAAGGAGCTTAGCTATCAGGTATTTTTAGATAAACTAACTGACTACGAAATATTAAAACGAGAAGAAAAACAACGGGATAAGTGGCTTAAATGGGCTGCTTTTCCGGAGTATAAAACCCTAGAAAGTTTCAACCTAGCTGAGCAGCAATCACTTAGTAAAAGACAACTGGAGCAATTAAAGGAGTTGTTATGGGTTGAGAAAATGTACAACCTACTACTTCTGGGTCCTCCTGGTGTTGGTAAAACCCTTTTGTCTATAGGTTTGGGAATTGAGGCAATTAATCATGGGTATAAAGTTAGTTTTATTCAAATGGGTGACTTAATTCATCTGTTTAAAACCCAAGAGATTAGCCGTAGTAGCCGTGCTAGGATGAAACGAATTGTATCCTCGGATTTAGTCATAATCGATGATCTGATGTTTATGGCTATGGATAGTACCGAAGCAAATATGTTTTTTCAGCTTATTAACAAACTCTATGGTCAAACCTCAATCATAATAACCTCCAACAAAGGACCTGAGGATTGGGGTGAACTACTGGGTGATCCAGCAATTACAACAGCAATTTTGGATCGAATAATTCATAAATGCGAGGTCATTCATTTAAACGGTGATAGTTATAGAGTTAAGCACCGACAAACCATATTTGGAAATAACTAGGTGTTAAAAGTTATTTAGCAAAATTTGTTCAAAATTACTTGACGGTTACACTTACCAGGAATGACAAGTGTAGGGGGTTCTGTTGGTGGCGAGAACTGGTGTGTTTATGAGGACTTAGATCCGTATTGTGATACTGCAGCCATTATGAGTTATGGTAT
>JBMNUR010000217.1:0-5416 GCA_050946395.1 Peptococcales bacterium | reverse complement strand
AAGCTTCAAGAGCTCGGTGATGAATGCGGTGCTTATCAGTGTTCCGATCGCTACCTTGAAGCCGTGTGAGACCGGCTCTCCGTTCAGGGAGAGGTGGTTCATCTCCCAGATGTGGCTGACCATGTGCTCCGCTCCGCTTGCCGGGCGGGAGTCCTTGTACGCCTGTAGCGCATAACCGACGGATGCTAGGCCGTTGAAGAGCTTGAGGATTGTCTCTTCATCCTTCTCAATCAACAGCTTCGGGTTTGCCAGGGTGTCTCGTAGATCCTTTTGAACCATGTCGAAGCTCCGGGGAACCATCTTTTCAATCTTCAGGCCGTCGGCGATGAACCAGTCAGCTCCGGCGGGGATCTTTGCCGAAAGATCCGCATAGCCGGAAGCGATCATCGGATACGGGGCGCTTGTCAAGATGGCCGCATCTCCGATGATGACTTTGGAAGCGTCGCAGGGAAGGGTCATCTTGAACCCGTCAACGTTGATCGCTGCGCCATATAAAGACCGTATAGCAGAAAGTTGCTTTTACCTATATCATCCACTGACGTGGATTGATAGGAAGTTCAAAGAAACGGTGTTTTGCTTGATGGTAAACAACCTAATCTTATGTACATATCTTACTCATGTCCTAGCAAGGTTTTCACCTTTAATGTCAGTAAGTCTTTAGGATATAAGCTGTTTGTCAAGGATTGTAAGATATATGTCATTAGTTAAAAATATAATAACTCTATAAAATATATATAGTTATAAACTTATATAGCAAATTATAAAAATATTTACAAATTTTAAGAGAAATATATTGACATAAGTCCGGAGTTTGGGTATAGTGAAATCAAGCTTAGGAATTAGGCAATACTTGCACAGAAGCCAAGAGCTTCGAAAGGAAAGAGAGATGAAAAAGAATTTAGTAGCCCTTTTACTGGTACTCGCAGTGGTTAGCGTTGGAGTGTTTGCAGATCCTCCAGCAGTGCCTGCAGCTGTCGATTTCGATATTGTAACAACCATTGATCCTATCAATGCGATGAAGTTTACCAATAATTCAGTAAACAATGGAACTTATTCTGACTTCACCGGAGCTGTGCTTGATAATAATTCAAAGATTGGGAAGTATGCTGCTACAGGTATTCCGGCCTCGGAATTAACCAGTGATCTCACACTTGTCGGCTACCTCTCCATTGCATCGAATTATCGACTGGGTGTCAAAATTAATATGACCGCGTCGGCGATGGTGAATTCGGATGATAGCGTGACTACCTATATTCCCTATAAAATCGCTTTGGGTAGCGACACCACTGGCTCTACGGTAACAAGTGATGGCCTTGAGAAGAATGATGTATTTGAAAATGGTGGGTTATCTTTTACAAACTTGAATGTCAAATCCACGGCGATTAAAATCAAAGTTGAGCAGACTGATTTGGATGCTGCTCTCGTGGGAGACTATACCGGAACGGTTACCTTTAACTGGGTTTATAACTAACCCTCCACTTGATAAGATACACAGGCCTTCCTTAGCCGGAGGGCCTTTTTCATGCCTTTTTGATGAAGAAGCTTCTTGATGGTTTCGAGCAGCTTCCTGATTTCTCTGTGATGTGTTTAATTACTTTGCGAACTCCGAGAAGTAGTTCTCCTGGACGGTCTTGAGGATTGATTCAAAGAGACCAAGCTCATAGGCCAGGTCGAAGGATGTGTAGCGGGTTCGGATCATCTGGGCAAGCGTTACGCCTTTGATGAAGAGCTCTTTGGAGACTGCGATCTCCTTCGGCTGGGTGGGAACCTTCGCTTCGATGTACATCGCCTTCAACTCTTCGAAGGGGATGATTTGTTTGGTCACCTTCTCTTTTATCTTCTCCCAGTTCTTGATCAGGATCTGGTGACGCTTGGTAAGATCCTTGGTGAACTTTGCTTTGCACACCTTCAAGACGCCTTCCAGTGCAGGGGAGTCCTCAAACGCTATTTGGATCTTCTGTTCCCGTTCTTCCCAGGTTTCGGGCTTGTGCATTTCTATGAGTTCTTTGATGTCTTCCGTCGAAAGCTTCAAGAGCTCGGTGATGAATGCGGTGCTTATCAGTGTTCCGATCGCTACCTTGAAGCCGTGTGAGACCGGCTCTCCGTTCAGGGAGAGGTGGTTCATCTCCCAGATGTGGCTGACCATATCGAAGATCTGGGGAACCATGATCGGCAAGAGGGTTCAATGCGGAATGATTCCGATTATGATTGATAAAGCCGGGTTCGACGTACCACTGAAGGAACGTATAGCAGAACATTGTGTTTGTCTACCATTCCTCCACTACCGTGGGTTGATTAGCAATTCGATTGAATCGGTGTTTCCTTGTGAGCCAAACAATTCAAACTTATGTACATATCTATCTTATATCTGAAGTTGTTTCTATGGTTTGGCACCATAAAATCTTTCAAATACAAAATAGGTATTAAAGATATTTTCATTTATGTCATTAGTTATATCTTTATTATCTCTATATAATATAAATAAATAATAAACTTTTATGGTTAATTATAAAAAATATTACAATATTTATGATAAACATATTGACATAAGTCCGGAGTTTGGGTATAGTGAAATCAAGCTTAGGGAATAAGCAACAACTTGCACAGAAGCGGAGAGCTTCGAAAGGAAAGAGAGATGAAAAAGAATTTAGTAGCCCTTTTACTGGTACTCGCAGTGGTCAGTGTTGGATTGTTTGCAGAGACTACTGACGATTTTATCGTCCAGACAAATGTTCCGGCAATTGGTGCGGTGAAAATCACTGCCGGTCAGTTCAATCCGAACCCGGTCATGAGAAATAGTCTTACAGAAGCAGGTGGATATGTCGGTCCACATACTGTATCCCAGTCAGGTGATCAGGGTTTTACGGGCTATGTTTCGGCAATCAGCAACAACCGGGGAGGCTTCACCATTAAAATGAAAGCAACTCCAATGAAGTCCCCTGAATTTGGTGCAGGGTATTATGACTATATCGACTACACGGTTCAGGTCGGAAGTGTAGCATTTACAACTGAAGGTGCAGGAACTTCTTCTACAGCTAAGCAAATTTACACGACTCCCGCAGTGTTACAAGGACTTACCCCCTATACCGCTGCAATTACCTTGATTGTGGACGACCCAAGCTTTCAGGCCGCATTGGCAGGGGAAGGATATCAGGGAACGGTAACCTTCGAGTATCTTACTAAGTAACTAGTGGCTTGAAAGAACTACAGGCCTTCCCTAACCGGAGGGCCTTTTTCATGTCCTTTGATAAAGAAGCTGCCTGATGTTGGAAGGCAGCTCCTTGGTGTTTCAGTTACTTGGCAAACTCCGAGAAGTAGTTCTCCTGGACTGTCCTGAGGATTGATTCAAAGAGACCAAGCTCATAGGCCAAGTCGAAGGAGGTGTAGCGGGTTCGGATCATCTGGGCGAGCGTTACGCCTTTGATGAAGAGCTCTTTGGAGACTGCGATCTCCTTCGGCTGGGTGGGAACCTCCGCTTCGATGTACATCGCCTTCAACTCTTCAAAGGGGATGATCTGTTTGGTCACCTTCTCCTTTATCTTCTCCCAGTTCTTAATCAGGATCTGGTGACGCTTGGTCAGATCCTTGGTGAACTTTGCCTTGCTCATCTTCAAGGCACCTTCCAGTGCAGGGGAGTCCTCAAACGCCGTTTGGATCTTTTGTTCCCGTTCTTCCCAGGTTTCGGGCTTGTGCTTTTCTATGAGTTCTTTGATTTCTTCCGTCGAAAGCTTCAAGAGCTCGGTGATGAATGCTGTGCTTATCAATGTTCCGATTGCGACCTTGAAGCCGTGGGAGACCGGCTCTCCGTTCAGGGAGAGGTGGTTCATCTCCCAGATGTGGCTGACCATATGCTCCGCTCCGCTTGCAGGGCGGGAGTCCTTGTACGCCTGCATCGCATAGCCGACGGATGCAAGCCCGTTGAAGAGCTTGAGGATTGTCTCCTCATCCTTCTCAATCAACAGCTTCGGATTTGCCAGAGTGTCTCGTAGATCCTTCTGGACCATGTCGAAGATGCGGGGCACCATCTTTTCAATCTTCAGGCCGTCGGCGATGAACCAGTCCGCTCCGGCGGGAATCTTCGCCGAAAGATCCGCATAGCCTGATGCGATCATCGGATACGGGGCGCTTGTCAGGATGGCCGCATCTCCAATGATGACTTTGGGAGCGTCGCAGGGAAGGGTCATCTTGAACCCGTCCACGTTGATCGCTGCACCGTACGCGGTGTACCCGTCGACCGACGGGGCGGTGGCGACGACCATGTAGGAGCGCTCCTCTTCAAACGCGGCCCGCTTGACGAGGTCGTTGATCGTGCCGGATCCGATGGCGACGGGAACATAGTCATTGTGTTTGAGCTGTTTCTTGACGAGCTCCACATACTCATAATCCGCCGGAATGACCCCTTCATCTTCGAAGATGAAGACCTTGTGCTCGATCGAGTGCTTTTCAAAAAGCGCCTGCACGGCTTCGCCCGCTGCGGGATAGGTGTTCTTGTCGGCAATCAGGATCGCCTTCATGTTCGGCCAGGTCTCTTTGAAGATCGCCGGGGTCTTCAACAACGCGTTTTGTTTGACAAGACAGATATCGGTATCATTCATGCTTGGTTCTCCATCGGTTTGGCGGAGGGATGAGGATTACGACAAGAATGTTGAATCTTCATCAAAATCCTCCGAGTCTACTGTAGCAGGAAATATGGAAGTATCCAAGGGTGCTTCACCCCGGTCGTGGGGCCAGAGCATGACCGTGTGGAGGATGCCCGCTTCAAGAAAGGTTGTTTTGTCTTCCCGGACGAACCCGAGGTGTTCATAGAAGCCGAGGCTTGCCACCTGGGCGTTGATGTAAATCGTTCCGGTTACTTTGCTCAAGGCCGCTTTCACCAGGAGTTCGCCGTAGCCTTTTTTGCGGTAGGCGGGCAGGACTGCGATCCGTTCCAGCTTCATCCCTTTGTCGGTCCTGCGGATCCTGGTCGTTCCGACGGGTATGGTTGCATCAAACAGCAGGAGATGGCTACAGGAGCCGTCCTGCCCGTCGAAGTCGATCGCTTCGGGAACGCCCTGGCCTTCGACGAACACGACTCTTCTGATCGCCTGGCAGTGAAGGAGGTATGAAGGGTGGTCGTCACCCTTTTGGAGGTAGTAGATCGTGACGCTCATGAGTGGGAGTGTACAAAGGTGGGGCGGGTTCAGTCAATTCGCTTGAAGAGATAGATCCGCGAACCGAAGTCCCCCAGAACCCTTGTCATCGAATCATAGCCGGTGCCGCCGAACTGCTGGTTCAGCTTGATCCCTCCGTAGGCGATCTGCTCGCCGCTGAGGCGGTAGTGCTCGACCTCGCTGTCAAGGGAGAGCGCCTTGCTGATCGTCTCCTGGGCGATGCCGCCTTCGGTGATGTGGACCGGGGAGACCATGTTGAGCAGGTC
>JBMNUR010000216.1:0-5418 GCA_050946395.1 Peptococcales bacterium | reverse complement strand
TAACTGATAGTGAGGCAATAAAGGGAAAATCCATTCTTCTGATTGATGATACATTTACCACCGGTACAACTCTTTTAGAATGTGCTAGAACCTTACATCAAAGTGGTGGGCGAAATATCTACGGAATGACCTTTGCAGCAGGAATAAGATAGTCAAAGCGGCTTCTCGTCTATTCGTGGGCGCGTGAGCGTGTTCATATGCTATCCCGAATGGCAAAAAAAGTAGGCGAATGAGCATCTTGGTGCCCACTCGCCCCTTTATTTGTTTTTCACTGTTCCACTATTTCACTTTTACACTATTCTTACACTTGTGCTAGTTCTTCGTATAGATAATCATTTAATACCTTAATATATGTACCTTTCATACCTAAAGAGCGGGCATCAATGACACCGGCACTTTCGAGTTTTCTTAGAGCATTGACAATCACTGACCGGGTCAGCTTGTACTGTTCAGCCAGTTTGCTCGCCACTAAGAAACCTTCACTACCTTCAATTTCATTAAAGATGTATTTTACTGCCTCAAGTTCTGAATAAGAAAGAACTTCCAGAGCTAGCTGAACAACATTTTTCTTCCTAGCTTCACTTTCAATTTTTTGATTAACAATTCGCATAATTTGCATTCCTGCTACCGAGGACCCGTATTCGGAGAGAATAACTTCACTAGGATTAAATGCTTGTCCTTTACGGGCATAAACTAATGTTCCTAATCTTTCTCCGCTACTTAATACCGGGGCTAAAATGCAATAGTAGTTGCCCCTTTTTACGTTAATTTCTGTCTGTGAATAAGTAAAAATCCATTGGTTACATTCTTCTGAAAACTGTCTACCTTCTAGATCTTCTATGCCAAAAGGTACTTCAACTTCCAGTTCTGATTTGCCAAGGAGCCTACCTTTTCTGCCCACTATGTAGACGTTACAATTTATAACATCCCGTAATTCATTGGCAATAACCTCAAAATCCAGGGCATTGCTAGCCGCCTTTTGCAGCAATTGGTGCATTACTCTGGTTTTTTCTAATAAGGTTTGAATTTCCATACTTATTATAATTCCTCCTCTTTTTTTTGGATTTGTTAGTAGTATTGCCAACAATTTGTAATTTATACACTTTGAGTAAATTTTTTATAGACTTCTATTCCTACAATCGTTACTAGCACAGGACTGCACTAGAATTACTTCAGTCAATTATAAAAAAAGAACGACCATATGTCGCCCTTTTCACTGTTTCACTATTTCACTGTTTCACTGTTTTTTAGATATCCTGATAATAATTCTTTCAAATCAGCTAATGTAGTAGTTTTATTGACTGTATCCCGCATCCTGGCTCCATGGGGCAAACCTTTAAAATACCAACCGATATGTTTACGCATTTCTTTGATGGCAATCTTTTCGTCTTGATATTTAGTACTTAATTCAGCATGACGGATGGCCATGAAAATTCTTTCAGTAAGGGTTGGATTCGGTATTTCCTTTTTTCCCTGTAATAAAGCCTTAATTTGCCCAAATAACCAGGGGTTACCCATAGCACCTCGGCCTATCATGACCGCATCACAACCGGTCTCTTTTAACATATCTAATGCATCCTGAGCCTTAAATATATCTCCATTACCTATAACGGGAATTTTCACTGCCTCTTTAACAGCATTAATTATTCCCCAATCGGCTTGACCAGAATACATTTGACATTTGGTACGGCCATGTACTGCAATAAGAGAGGCTCCAGCAGCTTCCAGACGTTTTGCAAATTCTACAGCATTAACATGTTCCGGGTCCCATCCTTTACGAATTTTAACAGTTACCGGAAGGGGTACACTTTTTACTACCTTTTCGACAATCTGAGCCGCTAACTCCGGTTTGAGCATAAGACTTGATCCTTCATTATTTTTCACTACTTTGGAAACGGGACAGCCCATATTGATATCAATTATTTCTGCTCCATAATCCGCTACGATTTTAGCACCTTCAGCCATAATATCCGGCTCAGATCCAAAGATCTGGACACTAATGGGAGGTTTTTCATCTTCTAAGTTTATCAAATCAAAAGTTCGCTGATTTTTATAGGTAAGGGCTTTGGCGCTGACCATTTCAGTATAAACTAAGCCACAGCCTTGCTCTTTCACTATAATACGAAAAGGCTTATCTGTTACACCCGCCATAGGTGCTAAAACAATTGGATTATCGATTACTACATTACCTATCTGCATTGCTTGACTCCTTTATTAATAGTGACTAGTGGATCACCACGCTAGGCTTAGGCTGACAAGGGCTTTTAGACCCTATATTGAGGGTGGCCAGGGTCGTCCACCCCTGGATTTTGCTGTTTCACCTTTTCACTGTTCCACTCTTTCACTGCCCTTAGGCTCCCCTGTTCCTTTCATATATGAGCCGTAGGCCTTCCAAGGTTAAAAGTTTATCTACCTCATCTACTGTTTCCGTATTTCGGGTAATTAACTCTGCCAGTCCCCCAGTGGCGATTACTTTTACATTTTCGTCATTAAATTCCCTTTTCATCCTTTTTACGATACCGTCAACTAGGCCGCTATAGCCGTATATTATTCCCGATTGGATAGCATTCACTGTATTTTTTCCAATAACCTTTTTCGGTGCTACTAATTCAACCTTGGGTAGCTTGGCTGTTTTTTCAAATAGAGCATCAGTAGAGATTGTTATACCCGGAGTAATAACTCCACCTAAGTATTCACCTTTTCGGGAAACTGCACAAAATGTGGTAGCCGTGCCGAAATCAACAATTATTAACGGGCCCCCATATTTTTCATAAGCCGCCACAGCATTGACAATTCGATCAGCCCCTACCTCTCTGGGGTTTTCATAAAGAATTGGCATACCTGTTTTTACACCAGGCCCCACCACTAAAGGATTGATATGATAATACTTCTGGGCCATATCTTCTAGAGCCCCAATTATAGGAGGAACTACCGAAGAAAAAATAATATCAGTGATTTCTTTTGCATTTATTTGATGGTAGAAAAATAAGTCGTGCATTAAAATTCCATATTCATCTGCGGTTTTCCGTTTGTCTGTACTTATTCGCCAATAAGTAAGTAGTTCCTTATCTTTATAGATTCCTACTACCATATTGGTATTACCAATGTCAAAAGCTAAAAGCAAATGTAGCACCTTCCTTTTACTGTATTTCCCGGTATTTCTTTAATATTTTTACCAGTACTACAGTTATTATAGCAGCAAGTATCACTTCAAAAATAGTATTACTTATTACAATTGCATAAGCCACCTGAATGGGAATATAACCCACTAAAACAGCTAAGCCCAAAAAACCTACCGTATTCGTTAGAGTCCCCATAACTGCCGAGACAATTGAGCCTATAGTAGCATGACCCTTAAAGGGAATATAGGCGTAATAAGATACAACTCCAATGAGAATCCTGGGAAAAATTCTGACAAATGGGTCTGCCGGTACAGCACCGGTAGGGGTAAGAAAACTATATAAGCCAAAAATAAATCCGGTAAAAGCACCCACAACCGGTCCTTCTAAAATAGCAGCCAAAATTACGGGAATATGCATAATTGTTGCTCTGCCTACGGGAGAAGGCACTGGAATAAATCCTAAGCCGGTAGCCCCTAAGACAATTGCAATAGCACCTAGCATACCTGCTATAACCATTTTTCGCGTTCCAACTCGTATATTTACATTTTCCACCTTCTAAACCTCCAATTTGTTAGTCACGGTTATAAGTGACTAGAATTTTGGGCCAATTTTAAAAGCAATGGCCTATAGTCGATAGTCTATAGATGATAGACTTTGCCTTGCATGTAATTGCAAACCGCCAAGCTTGGCACTCTCTCTGAACCAGAGATTACTTCGCTAACGCTGGCGATGACAGTGACATTGCTACTCTTCCACTGTTTCACTCTTTCACAAAAAAAGAGCTGGGTCTAATTATTATCCCCAACTCCTAATTTCTAAAGCATAGCATTATGCGAAAATTTCTTTGGTAACTCGTTCAAACATGACTTTACCTAAAACAGCGGCAATACCCGCTTTAACGAAGTCCAGTACCAAGTATACACTCATCAACAAAAAAACCTGAGTAAAAGTCATAGCCTGACCCGTATAGAAGTTAAACATCAGATACATCCAAGGTAGACCAATAAGATACATAATAATGTTACTTAGTATCATAGCCCCGAAAAAGGTACCCCAACCGGGTTTCTCCTTTTTATGGACTACTATACCCGCTACATAAGCTCCTGCTATAAAGCTTACTACAAAACCAAAGGTAGGTTTAAAAATATACGTGAACCCACCATAAGGTGGAGATGCAAAAACCGGAATACCTACAAGTCCTACTAAGAGGTAAACTATCATACTCATTGCTCCTAGCCTAGGACCAAGTATTACTCCAGCTAGCATAGAAAGTAAAGGTAGTAAACTAAAGGGAATTACATCTGGGGGCCATATTTTAGAAATATAGGCACCGATAGTCATTAAAGCTGCAAAAAATGCAGCAAGAGTCATTTCCCGAATAGATAGTTTCATACCCTTACCCCCGTATTTGTGACTAGTAAATGCTGACGAGTGGCTAGTAGACTATAGCCAATCTACAGACGAAGTCAGCCAGTCTGATAACTTTCCAACATAATTAGATTATAAAAGGGATAATAGTTATTGTCAACCTATTAAATTTTATGGTTAACGATATTTTGTTATCACCTACTTTCTTTCTCGAAACTAAAAAGTAGCCTTTCATACAAACTAAAAAATTCCATTGAGATGGCATGAAACGGGCTTTTTGCCTCAACTTATCCTGTAGAACTTTTAGCCTCGATAGATATTGTAGTTACGGGGCAAAGCCCAAAAACAAAAAGCCTTCCGGACATAGAAATCCAGAAGGCATAATACACCTGTTGTTCGTTTACCTTCCGTCTCGGTCTCCATAGATCCAAGCGGTTTTAAGTTTCATTATTTAATTTGTAAGTTTAATTAGTACAACAGATTCATACGAGGCTTAAAAGCTCTCGTTGAACATTTTTAATTTTACCGTAAACTTAGGAAAGATACAAGATGTTTTTTCTTGATAAATCCACCTTCTGTCATCCATCGAAAGTAGCTATAGCAACGTGGCGACCCCACTAATAACCTAACTAAGTTAAATTGGCCCACTCCAAACATAATTTGGTTTAAGAAATACCTTTACCCATTTTTCTTCTTGTTCCGGGCATTTCACTAGAACCCCATAGCCTTTACTTTGGAAAGCTAAGATATATTGCTCTAAAAGGTTTAAATCGGTGAAATTGGCCAAATCTAGTTCAACTAGATTCTTTTCTACCGCACTTGATTGTAGTGAAAAGCTACCCATATCTTTAACTAAATCACCAGATGGATTAATGATACGAATATAACTCAATAATTTTAAATACCCACCTTCATCTAGTTTCTGAGT
>JBMNUR010000215.1:0-5431 GCA_050946395.1 Peptococcales bacterium | reverse complement strand
AGGCAAAAAAAAACTTGCTAGCTGGTGAACTAGCAAGTAGAGTGAGGAGGTAGATATTTCTACCTTGAAAACTTAGTTTTAGTTAAAACTTTTTGACCTAGTTCTTCAATATGGTTTTGAACAGCTTGACGAGAACCTTGGACATCTTTATTAATTAATGCCTCTAAAATTTTTTCATGTCGCTGTACTAAGTCCTCAAAACTCATAGTAGATTTTGTAAAGGTTAGATAGGGCAAATAGGCCATATTAACTAAAGACCACACCCTATATAAAAGATTAGAACCAGTGGATTTTATTATTAGTTCATGAAATGCAATATCCATTTCAATAAATAATGAGCGGTTATTTTCCTCTGCACCTTTTTTCATCTCATTAAGTAAGATGTTAAACTGGGCAATAATATCATCATTTACTTTTTCCGCTATAACCTCTGCAGCATATCCTTCGATAACACTGCGCAATTTATAAGATTCTACAATTTCTTCCAGATTAATAGCTTTTACAAAAGCACCACGGTAAGGCTGAGTTTCTACCAGACCCATTTGTTCAAGCTCACAAATAGCTTCACGTACAGGGGCCTGACTTACCTGCAAATCTTTAGCAATCCTAGTTTCAACAATTCTTTCTCCCGGGGCTATTTCACCATTTAAAATTGCCTCCGTTAGAATCTTTTTAATTTCATACCTTAAAACCTTACGCTCTAAAGGTTGACCTGATTTAATATTCACGAAGGCAACACCCCCCTATAGGAGTTATTGTGAAAATATTAATAATCGATTATCTATTATAATAGATAAATTCCTTGTTTTTGTCAATAGAAAAAAAGAAAAACCGACAGAAAGCCGGTTTTCGTTAGCTTATTGAATTGTAAAAGTGCTAGGTCCAATTGTCTTGGCACTATCACCTTTAAAAAATCCATAAAGTTGATAGTCACCTTTAGCAGTGGTTTTATATTGAGCATAATATACTTTAGTTTCCTTAGGTTGGAATCGTAGAGTTTGCACTGCTTGAGTAAAATTCTGTCCATTACTCCACTGCCATACTTTTTGACCGTTTTTCACAAGTAAAAAGTCAAAAATTTGTCCCGTTGGCATAGTAACATCAAGGGTTGTGTTTAAAGGATTAGTGACTTTAAGAATAAAAAGATTAGGTTCACCTTTTACTACTTCTAATTGATATACCAGGCTACTTTCTTGGGTCTTCTTCAAAACTGTAAATTCTTTGGTCAATACGGGGGTAGTTGTGCTATTTCCCATAAAATAAGCTTCTAGGGTATATGTTCCAGGATCAGTAGTTACCCATTCCGCGGCATATGTTTCTTTTTGCCCAGGAGTAAAAGTTAAGTTTTGGATAACAGTAATAAAGCTATAATCATCGCTCCAACGCCATACTTTTTTTCCATCTTTTTTAATTACAAAGTCATACCTTTGTCCGGAATTAAACTGAGTGGTAATGCTCTTTTGAGTTTTATTGGCTACTTCCAGCTTAAAATTAAGTTTTTCCCCTTGGTAAACTTTATTTGAGTTTAATGTCAATGCATAACTTAAATCCTTAACAGTCTTATCATCATCTGCTTTTTTCTTAATTTTAATCTCGACAATTCGATCAAAGAAATATTCTACTTTTACCATATCCCCAACTGCATATTTACTATCATTAGTAGAAAGCATTAAACTTTTAAGGGTATCTTTAGATTTTACTACAATCCAATCATTTTTACCGATGTTAGTTTTGTAAACGATTTCCCCTTCAATTTCACCTTTGCAGTAAAATGTCATGTTTTTAAATGGTGGTGGTAATTCACCTCTAAAAGCTTTACCATTTTTTATTAAGCCCGGCGGGATAAAATCCTTCATCTTATTATCGGATTTAGCCCACAACGTACTTGGACCTAAAAGATTGAGTAGAAAAACACATACTAAAAGTACTACAACTTTCCTTTTCATTTATCTATCCCCTTTCCTGGATTTATTTGCACTATATTGTTCGCATTTTCCATGTAAAAATGTGGGGGTAGAATAATATTTAAAATTATATTGTAAGGAGCAACAAGTTTTTCTAATTCACTTATTTCCCGAGCAGGAGGATTTTCTGTAGGGGGATTTATTTCTCCGAAAATATTCTTCATATGGGCATCATGTAACTATAACTGTATAGTACCAAACAAATCACGACAAATATGTCTATAGATAAAATATAATGGATTGTCGCTCACCCTACTCTTGTACTTTTCGTCATCATAGCAATCTAAGCCAATGTATTGCTGTTCAAAAGGTTGACTACCCTCAACAATACTGTTAGATGTTTGCTCTAAGGGCTATACCGCTTGGTGAACTATTTTGTTGAAATGTGTAGCAAGGGTTGCCCTTGTTTCATACCGTTAATATAAATGATATAAGGCAGTAAACTTCGTATTACGCTCAATTATCTAAACATAACTTTTATTACTGTTGGTATATGCTATCTAACTCACCCACTGTTTTTTGGCTAAACCGAATTGTTATGGCATAGATATGTTCATAACCATGCTTTTCGTATTTATCGGGAGTAAAAAAGTATTCGACATTATATGAGCTAACTGAATTTTGATCTGTAAGAATTTGTATAGCCAAAGGAATTTCTTGTTCATAAATAATTTTGGTTAGGTCATTTAAAATAGATGTTGCACGAGCCATCCCCTTAAATTTTTCTTCAGGCTGAGTAGAATATTGCGTCGAGCCACTGCTATGCTCACTTTGTAATGCTACCCTTAACCCTTCAGCAAGATTTTCAAAATCAAGTGCAAGTCTTCCCTTATCATCAGAAAAGGCTTTTCCGCCCCCACCTGAAACCAGCTTCCATTCTCCATTAATCAGTTCGTAGGTATTGACTTGAACACTTTTAACACTATTATCCAGCTTGAAATCATAAATAAGTTGTTCGCTATTGGCTCCAAGCAACTTTGCAATACTTTCTTCTTGCTCTGATAGTCGTGCTTTTTCTATGTATATATCTGGCTTTTTAGCTGTATTACCGCATGCTACAAGAGATAGAGTCATAACAACAGCAATAATGTTAATTACAATTCTTTTCATATTCGATAACTCCTTTTATAATTCTTTAGATTCACCCTCCGTTACTACAATATAAGAATGATGTGTAACTATTTTTTAAAATCATAACATTAAACTATGCTTTATTTCTAAATGAATCCATTATTGAGCCTATTACTATTCCAATAAGCATTCCTAATCCAGGTCCAAAAGCCCAAATTAGTGGAAATTCAAAAAATATACCAACAATAGATGAAAGTGCAGCACCTCCGAGCAATCCGAAGGCAACTCCAAAACCCAAATATGAGTTCCTATCATTATTATCTTGTTTTTTATTATTATTTTTGTCAGTCATATTCACTCAACTCCTTCTAACCCTCAACTCTTATTACTACACATAATTTTACTAATGTTCATTATATCTAATTATTAAAACTGTTGCCATCTTTACAGAATGTGCAAACCAATAAATACTCCTGTTATTTAACTTCCAAAACGAAATCCATTAGGCTTTATATTCTAAATATTTATTATTAACTTCGGATATTTCTTTCTAAATTTATGACATAATTTACTGCAGAGCACCAGAATTCTGCCAATTATAAATGCAAGAAAATATAATAAGATATAAAAATGAAATAGTTAAAAATGAAAATGAAACCTAATTTCTATAATATTACGAGAAATTCTTTAAGCTTATTAGTGCAATTAACATTTTTCAGTTACTGCAATAAAATTAGTCATAGATGTCAGCACTCTGAATTGTATAACAGGTATTAAGCGAATTTTATATTACAAATAAATTATCCCGTAACCACTTCAAAAGAATTAGGGTTACGGGATTGATATTTTAAGAAGTTTATTTTTACAGTAGTAAGTAAAGTGTTCACACAATCCTACAAAGTGCCTTAAGCCTAAATTTAAAACCTTAATCTTTCATAATTTTTTTAGGCTGTGATTAATGCCATCTACCCTGTTTTAATTAGCATTATTATTCACTGACAATTAATATAGATTTTATTGCAGCAACTGACAAACCTTGTTGCACCTTACACTTACAGTTACTTTTTGTAAGGTATATCCAAAAGTTTATCAACAGTGACAAACTTATAGCCATCCTTTTTTAATACTTTAATTATGTCATCCAATGCTTCTACTGACCCGCTTAAGTCTTCACCAACTCCACCAGCGGAATGTTGCAGGATAATCGAACCTTGTTCCATATTTTCTAGAATATTTGTTTTGACCTCTGCAGCAGATAAACCTTTCCAATCCAAAGAATCCACGTTCCAGGAAATAATTTTGTATCCTTCATCACGGAATAACTCTACTTTTTCCCTATCTAGTGAACCATAAGGGGATCTAAACAATTTTGGTATATAGCCCGCTTGCTTTTTCAATATTTTTTCAGTGTCTTTTAATTCTTTAAGTGCCTTGGCGTTAGATAATTTAATAATATTAGGATGACTCCAGGTATGATTACCAATAATATGTCCCTCTTTAACCATTCGTTCTACTATTTCCGGGTACATCTCGCACCTTTTACCAATTAAAAAAAAGGTTGCCTTTACTTTATGTTTTTTTAAGATATCTAAAATTTTTACGGTATAATCATTATCTGGACCATCATCAAAACTTAAAGCAACTTTTGCTTCTTTCATTGAGCCTTGCCGATAAAACACGTCAGGATACTCTGTAACCAAATCAATTATTTCTCGTTGGGGAAAACCCCGATTTTCTTTTTCCGGTCCACCGGCCAACTCAAATTGTTGTGGAGCAAAAGGTTTTTTTGCAATATCACTAGAAGGAAACATATAACTCCAAGTAACATAACCTGCTACCAATAATAAAGCTAAAGCTCCTAATATATATCCTTTTCGCATTATTATCACCTCGCGGATATTTTACCCAAGAGATAAAAATACATACAAGAAAAATAAACACCAAAGGTTAAGTTAATGCTATAATATAATTAAGAATTTCCTTATAGGGGGCGGCCAAAATGAAGTTTTTTATTATTTTTTTGCTTTTATTAATAACAGCTTTTTATTTTTGGAATAGACATAATCACAAATGGCAGGAATTATTAACTACTCAAGACGTGGAAAACTATATGGCCATCGCCGGGAAACTACAGGGAGCGGGAATAAATTATAAAACAACCTCAGGTGGTGAAGAGTATAATTTCCGGCAAAATACCCTTAATTCAAAAATCCCCCCCGTTTCCTATACCATTTGGGTATTAAAAGAAGATGTATATAAAGCAGAGAAGGCTATGAAATAATAAGAAGGCCCAAATTTAAGGGCCTTCTTATTATTTCAATACCTACAGTTCCTACAGTGGCTACTGTTCATTTTAAGGCTTCGCCGTACCTACAGAACCTACTGTAGCTACAGTT
>JBMNUR010000214.1:0-5443 GCA_050946395.1 Peptococcales bacterium | reverse complement strand
AGAGGCATCCTTACATTAGTCTCTTTCCCTATAAAGGGCACCTGGATTATAGCCATTCTCTTATGCCTGTCTATCTTTTTAATTCGGCCTTCATGGCCTTTCAGGGGACCTTCTGTTACTGTTATCTCATCTCCAACAATAAAGCCTTTGGAAAGGCTTACATTAAAGGCTTCATCTGTAAGACTTCTGAATACATCAACTTCTGCTTCCTCTAAGGGTACAAAGCTGTTTCCGGTACGGAGTATACGTTTAAACCTTGCTATCTTCCAGATGTTTGCCTGTGCTTCCTCAATCTTATCTGTTATTAGAAACAAATAACCTGGAAATAAAGGTTTAGTGATCTTTATGTACTTGCCATCCTTTTTATGCATTGTCTCTGCCATAGGCACGAAGCAATGATGATAGAGACTAGCATCCATTATCTGTATCAGGTTGTTGCATATTAACTGTTCACTACCGGTTATGACTTGTATCACATACCAGTTTGTCTGTTTTAAGGCAGGCTTCGCCATATCGCACCCTCCTGTCCGGTTTCTATGTACTCTATAACATCCTAAAGAAAGAAACGCGCTTAGCGACGATTTATTTCAGAAGGAATTTATATATCTTAATGCAATACATTAACACATGTATATTGATTATATTTCTTTTCCACTTCCGGATCCCAGCATAATATTACTGCCTTTTCTTCATAGTTTTCCGGAGCTCCTACTCTATAATCTATGTTCACATCGTTTAATGCCAATATACATATTTCCATCATCTCATCATGAGCCTCAGGTAAATATATCGTGTAGCCTGCATCCTTAAATGTACTGGCAAGCTTTTGTATCCTGTTTGACATCAGCTTAACCTTGGCATAGGAAGCCTTAATATATTGCAGTGTTTTTTCTGCCTTTTCTGCCATACCCTTTGGTGTTAAGTTATATCTAAGAGATTTTGAAGTCTGGCCTTCTATTTTAATCAAGCCGATTTTCACAAACTTCTTTATTAAAAAATTCACCTGCCCTAAAGAGATACCAGTTTGTTCTGCTATCTTCCTTTGAGAGGTGTTTGGATTCTCAGCCACTATATTTAGAATGTCCAGTTCTTCATTTACCATGGTTCACCATAATTCGACAGTTCAGATTCTGAACAATATCATATACCTTGTGTAAATGACTGTCAAGTATATTTACCATTTCAAACTTGTGAAATTAAAACGATCCTTTATAAACCAACTTGAAATAGAAAGAAAAATAACAGGTAAAAAGAAAGAAATTAAGGTTCCATAAAACCAGCCTGCATCGGTTTCCATATTAAATATCCAAAAACAAAAACCGGAAGTTGCACCAATAAATATTGCTGTAACAGACAATCTGCCCAATTTCTTTTTAGATAACAATCCCATAATTAATACAGAACAGGGAGCGGCAAAGAGAATGCCGCAAAAGGTATCCAAAGTAAGGAGGGAAATCTTCTCCAAAGAAATTGCTATTAACGCACAAATGAGCCCTATGATAATAGTAAATACACGTCCAAACAAAATCTGCTTTTCATCCTGAGTTTTGGATTTCAATAAAGTCGGATAAATATTATAGCTTGCAAGGCTAAGAATACCCACAAGACTTGAAGAAATAGTTGTCATGGTGATACAAAGCATGACAAAGGCAAAGAGTACTGATGCCCATATAGGTAAAAGATCAATAAAAATCTTGCTGGCGATTATGGTGCTTAAGTTTATAACCTCGCTCAACTCTATATTAAGTACCAATAAGCTATGCCCGAGAACAATAGAGCTTAATAATGCAACAGGACAAAATAGTAATACCCCACCTATAAAAAAGGAGCGGAGAAAAGTTTTTTCATCTTTTGCAATAAAAGCGCGTAAATTATAGGCTGGGTCAAAACAGGTTTGAGCAAGCCCTACAACTATAGCTGCTACAAAATATCTTATACCTCCAAGGGCAAAATAGTTTAAGATCTCCGGGTTATAATTATTGTTTTCCGGATTATTCTGCACATCCAAAAGTCCTAGCCTTAAGGTCTCAGGATCAAACTTCATAAAGATAAGCCCTACAATCACTCCAAAGCCAACTAAAATTAAGATGGAATTTATGCAATCGTTTATCAATACTCCTTTAATACCATTTCTTACAATAAATATAATTGAGAATGCAACTATAGAAAAAGTCACCATCTTAAACGAAACACCGAAAAGTCCGCTGAATACAAAACCTATACCTGCTGCCATTTCAACAATTAGATAGATTGAAATCAATACCATGAGAAATAGATAAACCGTATTTGCTTCAGCAGAAAACCTTTTCCTTATAAACTCAGAAACAAAGGGTTGATCAGGCATTAAGCTGTGAAAGCGATGAATTATAATTATCATGAAGAAAAAGGCAATCCCGGCACCAAAGGCATAGGCAATTCCACCGGAAACTCCATAAGCTATACCTGCCTCTGCTGCACCTATGATGGAGGTTGGCCATATCCAGGCTACAAACACGCTGGGCGCAAGCAAAGCAGTCCCAACATTATTGCCTGTAAAGACAAAACTATCGAGAGTGTGTTCTATACGTTTTCTCAAAACCAAATGAATGGTCAAAAGAATCAGTACATAGAGTATTACTATGGATATGCTTATCACGCTCTGCATCTTTTTCCCTGTATATGTAAGATAATATAATTATAGCATGTGAATGGTGAAAAAAAAGAATTAAAAGCCGGCAAAACTATAACAATTTACCGGCTTTACTGTTAAAACTAATATCTTTTTACCAATTCTCCATAAGTATCAGGTCTTCTGTCCTTAAAGAATGTATAATACTCCATCCTCTTCTTTCTTGTAATGCCGAGATCTAAAGTTGCATGGATTACACCTTCCACCTCTTCATCCAGGGCTTCAATAACCCTGCCCAAAGGATCTATAATCTTACTGCGACCGAACCATCCCAATGTCCTGTCATCACCGATACGGTTTGCAGCAACCAAGTGCAGTGTATTATCAAATGCCCTGGCTTTAGTAATAAGATCCCAATCCTCTTCATAAGGCTTCTCCCAGTTGGTGCTGACCACCAAAAGATCTACTCCCTTAAGAGCATATATCCTGGATACTTCAGGGAAAGCTGTATCCCAGCAAATCTGAACACCTACTTTTCCGAAATCCGTCTCAAATACTGGAAAATCACACCCGGCACGACACCACATCTTCTCAGTATCAAAGGGATGTACCTTCCTGTATTGCCCCAGCACCTTTCCCTTGTTGTCAATGAATAGAGCTGAATTATAAAGTACGTCGCTCATGCTGGGATCTCTTTCAGCAAACCCATAGACTACATTAACCTTGTATTCTCTGCACAGCTCAGATATAGCCTTCATGCACCTTCCTTCAGGTACAACCTCCGCCATCTCCTCAAACTCTTCCTTAGTGCCTTCATAACCTGTTGTTGCCAGCTCCGGGAATACGATAAGGTCTGTATCAGGCCTTGCTTCCATGACTTGCTTGATATATGCCAGAATGTTTTCCAGATTCTTGTCAACCTGGCCTAAATAGGGTCTGGTTTGAACACAAGATACATTAATCATTGTTATCCTCCTATTTGTTTCTAATAACTCTTGCTATTTCACCGATTGCCGGTATTCCAATCAATAATACTCCCAAAACGAACCATACATAAACACCCCAAAAGTATCCACCTACAAAAGCTTCACTTGCCATCTCTATACCTCCTTTGAAGCTGTTACCATGTGTGAAGGTTCATAATCCTTAAGCTTCTGGAAATCAAATTCATATCTGGTGAACAATGAACCCAATATAACCACCACAGCGGGTAAAAACAGCGCTAACATATTTCCGACAAACCAGTTGAGATCCGGATCCTCAATAATCAGCCATGCAGCCACACCTGCAGCCAGCCCGATAAAGATAGAAGCCACAGCTACAGAAGGCGGAGTCTTCTTCCAAATCATACCGGCTAAAAATGCACTGGTAGGTGCTGCGAATAAAATACCGCTAAAGATATCCAGCTTAAGAAGGGATACACCTTCCAACAGTATAGCAGCAATACCTACGATTAAACCCAATACCAAAGTGATTTTTCTTCCGAAGGCCAATTGTTGTTTTTCTGTAGCATCCTTATTTACCACTTTCTTATAGAAGTCAACTGTAAACAGTGCTTGAGCACCTGCAAGACAATTACCTCCAGTTGTCATACCTGCCATAAAGACCATGAGCACAAAGAAAATACTTCCGATTCCTGTTCCATATACCAGGCTCATTATATAGGGTGCAGTTTGCGACAGAGAGTCAAGACCTGCTCCTTCTCCGATTCCTAAGGAAATGAGAGAACAGCCGAAGATATTACCACTTAAGATAGGAACCGGAGCCCAGGCTAACAGAGTACCTATCAGATAAGCCCTTAAAAGAGATTTTGTGCTGATTGTAGCAATAGCCTTGGAATAATAACCCTGATCGAACAATACCTGGCCCATGGCAACCACAGCTGCCACCAGACCATAGCGCAAGGCTACTGTAGAACCCATGCTCAAGGCTTCCGGATTATAATTTACATTATCCGGATTGGTAGCCACATCCATCAAACCATCATAAATATTTTCGATTCCCAGGGTCTTGATTACCAAGGGTACGGTTACCACAAAGATAATTGCAATAATAAAGAATTGAATAACATCGTTAAAGATAGATCCTCTGAGCCCCGCCTTTGCTATGTAGACCGTAACTATAGCCACAGGAATGAATGCACCTAACTGATAAGGTATCCCGAATATGGTATTGAAGGCGATTCCTATTCCTACACCCTGCTCAGTAAAGACATAAAGCACTATGCCTATTCCAAAGATGAAAAAGACTGCCGAAACCGTTTTCCCGTAACGTTCCTGAACAAACTCGGTAAAGGTTGTACACTTGGGCATTTTACGCCTTAAAGCCACAACCAGGGGAATAAAGATAAAAAACGGGATACATGCACCGAAAGAGTAATTTATTCCACCTGATATTCCATACCAGGTCCCTGCTTCAGCAGCACCCATAATCGTCGTAGTCCATACCCATGAGACCATAACGCTTGCTGCAATCAATGCGTAAGGAATACTCCGGCCTGCCGCAACGAAGTCGTCAACACCTTCCATAGGAAACCTCTTCGATACCAATACGGATATACTGATAAATAAAATTGCGAAAACGGCTAATATCAAATAGCCTAATCCACCACTGACCATAGACATACCCTCCTTTGTTGCGTATATTTATGTGTTCATTATTGTAAACTATTGTACAATAATGTAATTTAATATTAACACAACAAAAATAGAGTATCAATACCCAATAATTAAATTATTCAGATTATTTAGGAATGTTTTTAACGGAATTAAACTTCTTTGCCCAGTAATAAGTTTGGGAAATATCCTCTTCACTGGGTCCGCGGGTAAGATATGA
>JBMNUR010000213.1:0-5484 GCA_050946395.1 Peptococcales bacterium | reverse complement strand
CTAAAACTTTTTCTTTCATTTAGGCTAAGTGAAGCATTTGGCGAGTTTAGATAAAAAGAACGCAGACGGCTGAAGACCAGAATTAGCAACTGTTTGAACCGAAGGTGAGTTTTGCTAATTCCTGAAGTCGTTGAGTTCATTCACAATAAATTGTCTGAGCCAGCGTAACGTTGATAAATATGGAGTTTGTCTACATTCTGAAAAGGCCGAAAGGCCTTTTTGTGATTTATAACTAATTATGTATAAATTATTATCATATTCATATATTTAACTTTTGAATAATAAGCATTTAAAATATAGTTACAGGCATACTAATAGTGGAGGCGAAAAATATGAGCTTAAGAAATACTATTGTTCCAGGACTTCTGTTAACAGCAATTGTAGGTTATTTTTCGGAATATATTCATAATATTATTGTTATTGGTGGTCAAAAACCTGTTAGTGGTGTAATTATAGCTATTTTATTAGGTATCATAATTAAAAACACCATTGGTGTAGCACCTCAGTTTCAAGAAGGTATTGATTTTGCACTGAAAAAAGTTCTGAAAGGAGCTATCATCCTTTTAGGCCTTGGTTTGAGTTTTGTAACAGTTATCACTACAGGTGCAAAAGCCTTATTAATTATAATAATTTGTGTAGCCTTCGCCATAACTTTTACTTATTTTCTTGGCAAAAAATTAGGCTTACCAGATAAATTAGCAACATTGATTGGTATCGGTACAGCAATTTGTGGTTCGACAGCTATTGTAGCAGCTTCTCCAGCCATTGATGCTCGTGATGAGGAAGTTACTTTTTCCGTTGCAACTATCACAATCTTCGGAGTACTTGCAATCTTCTTATACCCATTACTTGGAAAATTAATGGTTCTTAATGATTTGCAATTTGGTACTTGGTCAGGTGTAGCTGTCCATGAAACAGCACAAGTTGTAGCAGCTGGTTTTGCTTTTAGTGATGCAGCCGGTAAGATTGCTACTGTAGTTAAATTAACCAGAACAGTTTTATTAGCGCCAATTGTCTTAATTTTAGGTGTTATCTATTCACGTAAACAAAATAGTTTGGCTGCTGGTAGAGTAAATTATTTCAAGATATTTCCTTGGTTTGTAGTTGGTTTTATTGCAATGGCCGGATTGAGAACTATTGGCGATACTTTATGGCTAAACAGTGCGCAATGGAGTAACTTCTTAGAGCAGGCATCAACAATATCTAAATTTATGATAGTTATGGCTATGGCTAGTGTGGGTCTGTTAACTAATTTTGATGATATGAAACAAGTAGGGATTAAACCTTTCATAGTAGGCTTAGTAGCTTCGTTAATCATGGCAGTGTTTAGTTTAGTGTTAATCTCTGCCTTAGGGATATAGAAATAGGGCGACTACAGTCGCCCCTACGAATCAACAATAATAACCCATACTTTATATGGGCCGTGAACACCTATACTTAGGTCCATCTCAATATCCGCTGAACGACTGGGCCCGGTTATAAAATTGATGCAGGAAGGCATGGTATTGGTACCATGTCTTTTTTTTATTTCTTGGCATACTGTACTCATAGTAGGTACAATTTGTGAACGGTTCAATATAGCAATGTGTACCTCAGGTAATAGGCTCACACTTCGGCCTTGATTTGGCAGAGCATAAAGGGCCAATGTTCCTGTATATGCTACCCCAAAATCAGCCCAGGTTAAGCCTACTTTTGCCTTATTGCCGATTTTTATTAGTTCTTCTCTAGAAGCGTCTTTATGCCAATAATGGATTTTTGCATCCAGGTTTTCCGGTTGGGCAATTTTTTTTAATTCTGGGTGGTCCCAGCATAGTATTTCATCAGCATTTAGTTCCATTAACCAGTTTTTTAATTGTTCCTGGACTTCTTGAGCCGTTTTTAAAAGAACAAACCTCCCGGTTAAAGCTTCCAGATTGTTTTTAAAAATTTCAATTTTTTTATCTTCATATTTGTTTTGTTCCCGCCAAAAAGCAGGGGGCCCTAGGTCTTTTCTTTCGGGTGCTTTTGTTAAAGGCTTATCTCTTCCTAAAGCTTGGGCTATGGTGGTCAAAAATTCTTGTTCAGTCAATTTTCTTACCTCCTTTATTTCTTGCAAGCCAGTCCTCTTTAAAGGATTTATTGGCTATAGATGGGAAGTATCTAGAGTTTGTCCAGGCCGAAAGAGGAGGTGGACCAAATTTAATATAACCACTTCGTACTAAAGGCTTTTGTAGGTAATAAGCTGATTTCATAGCAAAACGGTAAGAACCGGAAGTCTGATAAAATCTTCGCCATAATTTAAAAGTTGTTTTTTCCGTCTGAGGAGTAAAGCCTTTACTAACTCTTTTATTGCGTAGTTTTATTAATAAATCGTGAAGAGGAATTTGCACGGGACAGGCCATGGTGCAAGCCCCACAAAGGGTAGATGCAAAGGGGAGCTCACCCCAAAATTTATAATCTTCTTCTAAGATAGGGGTTATAACAGAACCTATAGGACCTCCATAGACCGACCCGTAAGCATGACCACCGATTTGCCGGTACACAGGACACACATTAAAACAGGCACCACAGCGTGTACAGCGCAAAGCCTGGCGAAATTCTTGATCCGCCAGGATTTTCGAACGGTTATTATCAACTATGACTAGGTAAAATTCTTCTGCACCATCTAATTCACCTTCCCGCCGGGGTCCGTTAATAATCGATACATAACTAGTTATTTTTTGTCCTGTTGCACTTCGGGGTAAAAGGCTCAATAATACTTCAAAATCCTCAAAAGTAGGGACAATTCTCTCCATCCCCATTACTGCAATATGCACCTTGGGATATGTAGTACACATTCGGGCATTTCCTTCATTAGTAACTAATGTAATAGAGCCGCTTTCAGCAATGGCGAAATTACAACCGGTAATTCCAATATCAGCTTGGAGAAATTTATTCCTTAGTTCATTCCGAGCGAAAGCCGTAAGGGTAGGTGTATCCGTATCCAAATCATGACCTGCTTCTTGGGCAAAAAGTTCGGCAATTTGGTATCGGTTTTTATGCATAGAGGGTACGATAATATGTGAAGGAGGTTCATCTGCTAATTGAATAATATACTCAGCCAGGTCTGTTTCTTGGACCTGAATACCTTCTTGTAATAAGGCTTTATTTAAATGTATTTCTTCGGTAACCATGGATTTAGATTTAACCACAAGTTTTGCGTTATGTTGTAGACAAATATTTTTTATAACATTTACTGCATCGGCAGCTTTAGGTGCTAGATGGACATTGGTACCGGATTTTCTTGCATTCTCGATAAATTGACTTAGATAATAATCTAAATTTTCTATAACATGTTGCCTAATTTTTTTACCTTGTGATCGCCATTCTTCCCATTGTTCTAATTCCTGGGAGGCCTTTCTTTTACCATTATCTAAAAGATCAACAACTTTTCTTGTTGCTGCTCGCATATCTTCTTTTTGCAAACCTTCTCGGGCGCGCTCTCGTAAATGTTTGACTGGTACAGTATTCATAGTTTTGCCTCCTCATCTAAAAGTTGAGCGATATGGATGGCACGGGTTTTAATATTACGTTTTTCTAAACGGCCTTGAATATTCATGAGACATCCCATGTCAATACCAGTGACAAAATCTGCCTGGGTTTCAATGATATGGTCAATTTTTTCATCCACCATAGCCTGAGAAATTTGCGGCATTTTTATCGAAAATGTTCCACCAAATCCGCAACACATTTCACCATGAGGTAATTCTACATAATCCATATCCTTAACATGTTTTAATAGGGTATGTACACTTTCTTTGACTCCTAAAAAGCGTGTTCCGTGACATGAGGGGTGGTAAGTGACTCTATGGGGAAAATAACGGTTTAAGTCTTTTACTTTTAAAACGTCCACTAAAAATTGAGTAAACTCATAAGTTTTTTTACTTAGCTCATTAACAAGTGGTTGATATTTTTGGTCATTTTTAAAAAGCAGGGGATAATATTCTTTAATCATCATTACACAGGAACCAGAAGGGGCAATGACATATTTGCTATCTTTAAAAGCATCTAATAAGGTTTTGCCTACAGCTTTTGCATCTTCCCAATAACCTGTATTAAAAGCCGGTTGTCCGCAACAAGTTTGCTCCATAGGACAATCTAGGGTCACACCTTGTTTTTTTAAAATCCTTTCCATGGATTTAACCACTTCTGGATAAAAGTTATCACAAATACAGGTAATAAATATTGAGGCCTGCATGGGATCATCTCCTTATTCTTGCCATTTAAATATAATTTTTCTTAAATATACCAAATTTATACTTCTTAATAATTTTTAATTTTAGTGGAAAAATAAATATATATTTTAGATACACAAGGAGATAGAAATGCCCATTTACTTAAATAGATTCTACATTTTTACGATACTAATATTTTTACTAATTTTAACAATGGGATGTATGAAAAAAGGGGAACAAAATCTGGATCAGGCCGTCTATGTAGGGTCAGGAAAATGTACTGACTGTCATCGGGAAATAAAAAATCACATAGGAGCAAATCCTCATTGGACTGCCTTTAAACCTTGGAAAGACTACAAAATTTCCATTGATCAAACTAGAAAGATATATACAGATGACAATGAGGGTAATTCTCGAAGTTATAGTCTTGGTGAGACTCAAATAGTTGGTGTGATGTCAGATTATTATGTAGTAGGAAAGTTAGATGATAAACTTTATAGAGTAGCAGCAATAAAAAAAGAAAATGATAAGTGGCAAATAGAACCCGCTGCTCTGAAAGAAATTAACGGTCAAAAAGAATGGGTAATCAGGGATTATACCTGCGGTAAATGCCATAGTCCCGGTTTAGATAGAGACACCGGATTTCTGACAGGTGAACCGGGAATTAGCTGTGAAATCTGCCACGGCCCAGGAAGTATTCACGTAACAACTAGAGCAAAAAATGCCATAAAACCTGGCCAAGAATCATGTCTTAATTGCCATACGTCTAGCGAACCTGGGGTAAAAGGGGAAATTTTAATTGCCCAAAATCATTACGGCACCAGAAACTGGTTTGATGCTAATCATAATTCCGGAAATCCCGCTGATTGTCTTAAGTGTCATACTGCCCATGAAACTAATAACGAAGGAAAGTTACTAAAGAAAGCAAGTACCCAAGAAGTTTGCAATAGTTGTCATAGTCGAGAGATTAATGCTGATGAAATAATGTGGGTTAATCCCACCGATGCTTATGGTCATTTTAGTAAAGACCATAGTTTTGGTAGATATCGATACGAAGATTATGATGATGACCCTAATACCCAAGAATTAGAAATCAAGAATGCAGAAACCATTAAAAATATGAAAAGTAAATTGAAAAATAAATAGGACTTGGGAATAGTACCCAAAATCCAAGATATTTTAAAGCTAAAGCAGGAAGTTTAAAAACTAGTTTTAAAGGGTAATAAGTCTGTAGGGAAGATTCAAGTCTACTTAATGGGTTAGAAAAAATTACCATTTATGTATTGCATAA